>JBEHWY010000001.1:0-55976 GCA_048498975.1 Actinomycetota bacterium
GGCCCCGCCAAGGTTTAGGGGCCGGGCGTCCGCTCGACCGCGGCTTCGGCGGTTGCCGCCTCGGCCTCGCGGGTCGCGGCGCCCTCCAGCGAGTTCGACAGCGCCCGCAGGTAGGCGCGCGCGGAGGCCTCGATGATGTCGGTGGCGACGCCGACGCCGGTCGCCAGGCGACCGTCGGTGCGCAGCATCACCGTCACCTCGCCGAGGGCGTCCTCTCCCCCGGTCACCGCGTCGACCGTGTACTGGCGCAGCTCGCTCTCGGTGCCGGTCGCTTTCTGGATCGCGCGGAAGATGGCGTCGATCGGGCCGTCGCCGCTCGACTCGCCGACGACGACCTCGCCCGAGGGCATGGTGACGCCGACCTGGGCGCGCGGCTCGTGGTGGGAACCGGCTTCGACCTCGAAGGAGGCCAGCTCGTGGGAGTCGGAGCGCTCGCGCATCTCGTCGGAGACGATCGCCTCCAGATCCAGCGCGGTCACCTGCTTCTTGCGGTCGGCAACCTCCTTGAACGCCTTGAAGGCGGAGTTCAGCGCGTTGCCCTCGACCTTGAAGCCCAGCTGCTCCAGCGCGTCTTTCAGCGCGTGGCGGCCGGAGTGCTTGCCCAGCACGATCGAGTTCGACTCCAGGCCGACTTCGGTCGCGTCCATGATCTCGTAGGTGCTGCGCTCCTTCAGCACGCCGTCCTGGTGGATCCCGGACTCGTGGGCGAAGGCGTTGCGGCCGACGATCGCCTTGTTGGGCTGAATCGCGTAGCCGGTCAGGCGCGAGACCATGCGGCTGGTGCGGGCGATCTCCCGGGTGTTGATCCCGGTGCTCATCCCGTGGGCGTCCTCGCGCACGTGGACCAGCATCGCGATCTCCTCCAGGGAGCAGTTGCCGGCGCGCTCGCCGATCCCGTTGACGGCGCACTCGACCTGCCGCGCCCCGGCCAGCAGACCCGCGTAGGAGTTGGCGACGGCCAGTCCCAGATCGTCGTGGCAGTGGACCGACAACTCGACCTCGTCCAACCCGGGCACCAGCTCGTACAGCCGCTTCAGGTAGGCGGAGTACTCCTCCGGCGTGGTGTAGCCGACGGTGTCGGGGATGTTGACGACGGTGGCGCCCTCCTCGACGGCGATCGCGCAGACTTCGGCGGTGAACTCGACGTCGGCGCGGGTCGCGTCCATCGGCGAGAACTCGACGTCCTCGCAGTAGGACTTGGCCAGGGCGACGGCCGCCCGGGCCTGGCCCTTGACGTCCTCGCGGTCGGTCTGCAGCTGGTGCTCGATGTGGATGTCGGAGGTCGAGATGAAGGTGTGGATGCGCGGCCGCGCCGCCTCCTTCACCGCCCCCCACGCCGCATCGATGTCGGCCTTGTGGGTGCGGGCCAGGCCGCAGATCACCGGGCCCTCGACGCGGCGGGCGATCTCGGAGACCGCCTCGAAGTCACCGGGCGAGGTGATCGGGAAGCCGGCCTCGATCACGTCGACCCCCAGCCGCGCCAGCTGCTGGGCGATCTCGACCTTCTCGGCGGTGTTGAGCGAGATCCCGGGCGACTGCTCGCCGTCTCGCAGGGTGGTGTCGAAGATGTGGACGCGGTTGGCGTCGTTTACGTCGGTCTTGGGTCCCATCGGACCTTCTCCTTCTCTACTCGAATCGAATGGCCTTTTTCATCTCGCGGCTATCGCGCCGCCCAGCGCTATTCCCCCCGAGGGGGGAGGAGAAGGAGAAGCGCGAGGCTGTGGGTATCGCGGAAAGCCATTCGTCCAGGAGGGTAGCGCACTCCCGCGATTCCGTTGGCGGCTTGACGTAGCCTGCCCGCATCGCCTCCCCGACGCAACGCACGAACTGGCTGGCGCTGGTCGCCATGGGCCTGGCGGTGATCGTGATCGCCAACGACTTCTCGGCGATCAACGTCGCCCTGCCCACGATGGAGAAGGACTTCGACACCAACGTCAACACGATCCAGTGGGTGGTCAACGCCTACGCGCTGACCTTCGGCGTGATGATCGTCACCGGCGGCCGCCTCGCCGACATGTTCGGGCGCCGCAACGCCTTCTTCCTCGGCACCGCGATCTTCGCCACGATGTCGGCGCTCGGCGGCGCCGCCCAGAGCGAGGCCTGGCTGATCGCCAGCCGCACCCTGATGGGGATCGGCGGGGCGCTGATGTGGCCGGCGATCCTCGGCATGACCTTCGCGATCCTGCCCGAAGAGAAGGCGGGCCTGGCCGGCGGCATCATCCTCGGCGCGGCGGGCCTCGGCAACGCGCTCGGGCCGCTGATCGGCGGCGTCCTCACCGACCTCGCCAGTTGGCGCTGGATCTTCTTCCTCAACGTCCCGATCGCCCTCTTCGCCGTGCTCGTCACCTACTTCCTGGTCCACGTCGAGGAGCCCGAGAGCGCCGACCACAAGATCGACTACGGCGGGATCACGACCCTCTCGATCGGGCTCGTCTCGCTGCTGGTAGCGCTCGACCAAGTCGACGACTGGGGCTGGGGCGACCCGCGGGTGATCGGGCTGCTGGCGACCTGCGTCGTCATGCTCGCCGCCTTCGGGCCGATCGAGCGCCGCGCCGGCGCGCACGCGCTGGTGCCGAAGGAGGTGATGCGCAACGAGAGCTTCACCGCCTCCTGCATCGCGATCCTCTTCATGTCGGCGACCTTCTTCGCGGCGCTGCTCTACCTGCCGCAGTTCATGGAGAAACAGCTCGGCTACTCGCCGCTGGAAGCCGGCGTCGGGATCCTCCCCTTCCTCGGCACCTTCGCCGTCGTCTCCTTCATCGCCGGCCCGCTCTACAACCGGGTCGGCGCCAAGCCGCTGGCGGTGCTCGGCGCCCTCTGCATCACCGTCGCGCCGTTCCTGTTCTCCCTCGTCGACAGCGGCTCGGGCTATGACTCGCTGATCGTCGGCATGGTCGTCCTCGGCGTCGGGGTCGGCAGCTTCTACCCGACGGCGACGACCGCCGGGGTGACCTCGGTCGACAGCTCCCAGACCAGCCTCGCCGGCGGCATCGTCTACATGTTCCAGATCGCCGGCGGCTCGATCGGGCTGGGGCTGACGACGACCGTCTTCTCGGCCGCGATCCCGCCCTTCGTCGACGGCGTCAGCGCCGCCTTCCGGCTCGACGCCTCGCTCTCGCTGGTCGGGTTGCTGATCGCGCTGTTCTTCGTCGGCGGCCGCCTCTTCCCCCGCCGCGCCGCCGCCGACACAGCCTGAGCTACTGCGCTTCGGTGTTGTGGCCGGGCCCGCCGACGAGCAGGTCTTCGCCCGGACCGCCGGCCAGCCGGTCGTTGCCGGCACCGCCGTAGAGGCGGTCGGCGCCGGGGCCGCCGAACAGCCAGTCGTCGCCGGGCTGGCCGATCAGTTTGTCGTTGCCCGAACCACCGAGGATCTTGTCGCTGCCGCCGCCCCCGGCGAGGATGTCGCGCCCGGGGCCACCGCGCAGGGTCGCCGGCGCCGTGATCGTGCGGCTGACCGCGAAGCGGTCGTCGCCACCGGCCCCGTTGAGTTCGAAGCCGACGATCGCCGCCGCTTCGCACTGCAGCAGGTTCGGGTTGTTTTCGATGTGGGTGCAGATGCCGCCGCCGACTTCCAGCGGCGCGTTGGCCTCGATCAGGTAGTAGCGGCCGTCTTCGCTGAGTTCGATCGAGAAGCCGTTGGCGCCCGCGTCGCCGCTCAGCAGCAGCGTCAGCCCCCGTTCACTCGCATGCGCGGCCGTGGCCAGCATGGCCACGAGGACGGTGACGAGGATCGAGATCGCCTTCTTCATTGCGGGGCAGGTATTCGCTTCAGGGGGACGCTCCCCTGTCTATGGGAACAACACGACCTTGCCGACGTTGCGGCGCTGGCCGATGAACTCGTGCGCGGCGCCGGCTTCGGCGAAGGGGAACGAGGCGCCGACGACCGGCTCCAGGCGGCCGGCCTGCAGGTCGGCGAGCAGCGGCTCGGTGACGCGGTCGAGGTTGCCCTCGCGATCCCACCAGGAGAGCATGTTGAGCCCAAACACGCCTTTGTTCTCGTTCATCAGGTTGAGGCTCTTCCACCACGGCAGCGTCGCCAGCGGCATCGTCGCCAGGCTGCGCAGGGTGGCGGCGATGCTGCGGCCGCCGTCAGGCGAGGCTTCGGAGAGGCCGAACATCACCAGTCGCCCGCCGGAGCGCAGCAGGCGGTAGTCCTTGCGGAAGCTGGCGGGGCCGAGAGCGTCGATCACCAGGTCGACGCCCTCCCCTTCGGTGAGCCGCATCACCTCGGCCTCGAAGTCCTGCGTCCGGTAGTCGATCGGGTCGGTGACGCCCTGGGCGCGGATCGCCTCGTGCTTGGCCGCCGAGGCGGTGCCGATCACCATGCCGGCGCCGACGTTGCGGGCGATCTGGGTGGCGGCGATGCCGACCCCGCCGGCCGCCGCGTGGATCAGAACGCGGTTGCCGGGGCGCAGGCTGCCCATCACGACCAGCGCCGCGTAGGCGGTGCCGTAGTTGACCGGGAAGGCGGCGCCCTGCTCGAAGCTGAGCGGCTCGGGCAGCGGCAGGACCTGGGCGGCATCGACGGCGACGAGCTCGGCCTGGCCGCCGAAGCGGGTCCCCGCCATCACCCGGTCGCCGACCGCGAAGTCCGCGACCCCCTCCCCCACCGCGTCGACCTCGCCGGCGACCTCGTAGCCGAGCACGCACGGCGGCTTCGGCGCGTCCGGGTAGAGGCCGACGCGGGCCATCGTGTCGGCGAAGTTGATCCCGGCAGCACGCACCGCGATCCGCACCTGCCCCGGCCCCGCGACAGGGTCAGGCCGCTCCTGCACCTGGAGAACCTCCGGACCTCCAGTCCCGGTCAGCACCACCGCCCGCATCGCGACAGCCTAACCGGGGCTGGCCAGGCGGCCAAACCGACGCTAGAGGTCTACGTACTTCCCCACGGAGAAGTCGCTGTCGCCGAGGATCTTCTCGATCGTCTCGGGCCGGACCGGGGCGTCGGTGGTGAGGGCCATCACGGCGCTGTCGCCCTCGTGCTCGGCGCCGACCGCGGCGGAGACGATGTTGACGCCCTCTTCGCCGAACAGGGTGCCGACGCGGCCGATCATTCCCGGCTGGTCGGCGTAGCGGAAGACGGTGATGTGGTCGGCAAACGGCACGTAGAAGCTGTCGCCCCAGACCGAGACCAGGTAGGGCTCGTTGCGCGGCCCGACGCTGGTCCCCGCGACCTCGACGTCGACGCCGCCGCAGTGGATGCGGACGGTGACCAGCTCGCTGAAGTCGCCGGCGCTCGCCTCCTTGGTCTCGACCAGGTCGATCCCGCGCTCCTCCGCCATCTGCGGCGCGTTGACGAGGTTGACCGGCTCCTCGGTGTGGCCGGAGAGGATCCCGGCGAGGACCGCGATCCCGAGCAGGCGGGTGTCGTGGGAGGCGATACGACCGCGGAACTCGGCCGTGACCCGGTCGACCGAGCCATCCCCCAATCCCTGGGCAAGCCGACCTAGCTTTTCGCAGAGCGGCACGAACGGGGCCAGCGCCTCCATCGCCTCCGGTCGCACCGCGGCGATGTTGACCGCGTTGGTGACGACGCCGCCGTTCAGCGCTGCGGTCACCTGCTCGGCGGTGACGACGCCGGCGCGGTCCTGCGCCTCCGCCGTCGAGGCGCCGAGGTGCGGCGTGACGACGACGTCCTCGCGGGCGAAGATCGGGTGCTCGGTGAAGGGCTCGGCGGGGAAGACGTCGAGGGCGGCACCGGCCAGCTTGCCGGACTCCAGGCCGGCGAGGAGGTCGTCGAGGACGACGAGCTCGCCGCGGGCGCAGTTGACGAGGCGGGCGCCGTCCTTCATCGCGGCGATCGCCTCGGCGTCGATCATCCCGGTCGTCTCCGGCGTCTTCGGCGTGTGCAGGGTGACCAGGTCGGCCTTGCCGAGCAGCTCCTCGATGCTCTCGGCGCCCTCGACGCCGAGATCCTTGAAGCGCTCGGCGGAGACGAACTTGTCGAAGGCGACGACGTCCATCTCGAAGCTCTGGGCGCGCTTGGCGACGAGCTGGCCGATGCGGCCGAAGCCGATCACGCCCAGCGTCTTGCCGTAGAGCTCGGCGCCCTTGAACTTGGCCCGGTCCCAGCGGCCGGCGACCAGCGATTCGTGTGCCTGCGGGACATTGCGGAACAGCGCCAGGGCCAGCGCCAGGGTGTGCTCGGCGGCGGCGACCGAGTTCGATTCGGGCGCGTTGGCGACGATGATCCCGCGCCGCGTCGCGGCGGGGATGTCGACGTTGTCGACACCGGTGCCGGCGCGGCCGATCACCTTCAGGCTGCTCGCCAGGTCGATCAGCTCCGGCGTCATCTTGGTCGCCGAGCGGATCAGGATCGCGTCGAACTCGCCGATCCGTTGGCGCAGCTCCTCGTCGGACATCTCGAGCCCGAGCTCGACCTCGAAGTTTTCGCGCAGCAGGTCGACGCCGGTGTCGGCGATCTTCTCCTTGACCAGGACCTTCATGCGCCGACCACGCCCTCGGCGTTCTCGAGCACCCAGTCGATGCAGGCGGTGAGCGCCGCGACGTCGGCCGGCTCGATCGAGGGGAAGAGGCCGATCCGCAGCTGGTTGCGACCGAGCTTGCGATAGGGCTCGGTGTCGACGATGCCGTTGGCGCGCAGCACCTTGGCGAGCGCCGCCGCGTCGACCTGCTCGGCGAAATCGATCGTGCCGACGACCAGCGAGCGCTTGGCCGGGTCGGCGACGAACGGGGTCGCCAGCGCCGAGGCCTCAGCCCAGTCGTAGAGGCGGCTGGAGGATTCCGTCGTGCGCGCGACGCACCAGTCGAGGCCGCCGTTGGCGAGCATCCACTCGACCTGGTCGGCGAGCAGGATCAGGGTCGCCAGCGCCGGCGTGTTGTAGGTCTGCTCCTTGCGCGAGTTCTCGAGCGCCGTCTGTAGCGAGAGGAAGGCGGGCTGCCAGCGGTCGCCGGCGCCGTCGAGCTCCTCGACGCGGGCGATCGCGGCCGGACTGAGCAGCGCCAGCCAGAGGCCGCCGTCGGAGCCGAAGGACTTCTGCGGGGCGAAGTAATAGGCGTCGGCCTGGGCGAGGTCGACCGGCAGGCCACCGGCGCCCGAGGTGGCGTCGATCAGGACCAGGGCGTCGCCGGCGTCGGCGGGACGGACGACGTCGACCATCACTCCGGTCGAGGTCTCGTTGTGGGCCCAGCCGATCACGTCGGCGGCCGGATCGGCGGTCGGCGCCGGGGCGTCGCCGGGCTCGGCCTCGACCACGATCGGGTCGGCGAGGAAGGGCGCCGCCTGGGTCGCCTTGGCGAACTTCGAGGAGAACTCGCCATAGGTCAGGTGCAGCGCCCGCGAGCGGACCAGCCAGGCGCAGGCGGCCTCCCAGAAGGCGGTGGTGCCGCCGTTGCCGAGGACGACCTCGTAGCCGTCGGGCAGCGAGAAGAGCTGGGCCAGGCCCGAGCGCACCTCGCGCACGAGGTCGCGGACCGGCGCCTGCCGGTGCGAGGTCCCCATCAGCTCCGCGCGCTCGGCGATCGCGGCCAGGGCCTCGGGCCGCACCTTCGAGGGGCCGCAGCCGAAACGGCCGTCGGCGGGCTTGAGGTGAGCCGGAATCTGGGCAGTGTCGGTCGTCTGGGGCGCCATCCGCCGACAGGTTATTGACCCGCGCGGGTGAACCGATCCTGGCCCCCGCGAGGCCGCTCCAGATGGGGGGTTCTGCCCCGGCCCGCGCGGGTGGACTGACGCCGGGGGCCGGGCTAGGCTGGCCCCACACCAGTCCTGGGGAACTACTAGGGAGGTCTCGCGTTGTATCCGATCAGCTACGAAGCCGACTTCAATCCGACTCCGAATCGATGGACCACGTTCTTCCGCCTGATCCTGGCGATCCCGTGGTTCATCGTCGCGACGTTCTGGGGAATCCTGTTCATATTCACCCACTTCATCGCCTGGATCGCGATCATCATCCTCGGCCGCTACCCGCAGTGGCTGTACGACTTCAACTCGGGCGTGATCCGCTTCGGCCTGCGGGTCTCCTCGTGGATCTTCCTGCAGACCGACGCCTGGCCACCCTTCGGGCTCAGCGACGACCCCAATTACCCGATCCGGGTCAACGTGCCGCCCCCGGCCGAGCGGCAGAGCCGGCTGAAGGCGCTGTTCCGCCTGATCCTCGCCTTCCCGGTCCTGATCCTCCTCTCATACGTCGTCTCCTACGCGCTGCAGATCATCGCGCTCGGCGCCTGGCTGACGATCGTCTTCCGCGGCTACATGCCGGAATGGATGTTCAACACGCTGACCGCCCTGCACAGCTTCGAGACGCGGGTCTACGGCTACATGGCGTTCCTCACCGACGACTACCCGCCGGTCGGGCTGGAGCGCTCCAAGAGCGTCCCCCCCGCGCCGCCGGCACCGCCCGCGGCCCCGGCTGTCTGAGGAGAGGACGATGACCGACGCGGAGCCGCAGGTCAGCAAGGGCGAGGGCTATGCCGTCGCCAACCTCGACGACCTCGGCCAGGGCCCCGGGTTCCGCAAGATTCGCGGCGCGCTCGGGGTCACCGCGTTCGGCGCCAACGCGATCGTCCTGCCGCCGTCATTTGAGACCGGCAGCCACTACCACGACGAACAGGAGGAGCTCTACTTCGTCCACAGCGGCGAAGTCGAGTTCACCTTCGGCGACGGCTCGACCCAGCGCCTGGGCCCCGGTGGCCTGGCCTGGGTCGCGCCGGCGACCCATCGCAAGGTGCGGAACCTGAGTGACTCAGAGGACGCCGTTTACGTGGTGGTTGGGGGCAAGGACGGGTACGTGGGGCGGGACGGGAAGTTGGCTGAGGGCGAGACGCATCGGTAGCGAGGGAGGAGCCCGGTGCATCTTCGGGCGAATTGAGTCGCGCCCCTATGTCGGGGCGGCTCCGCCGTGATGCTGCCCGCCTATGGCGGGCATGGAATCAGATTGCATTTCGCGCCCTTCGGGCAACATTCGCCCGAAGACGCACCGGGCTCCTCCACCCAAACGCTGTGTCCCGAGACAGGAAGCTTCCGGAGCTCCCCAAGGGACGGGGCGCCGGCTGAATCTCTCGCGGCCGCCGAAGGTGCGCGAGCTTGAACAATCTGAGCGTGGTCGTTGGGAGGGGCGGTGACCCCTCTCCGGGAATGTGGCCGAAGGCAGCGGAAATGCAATCCGGTTCCTGCCCGCCATAGGCGGGCAGCATGTTCGGGAGCTATCCCGACAGGGATGCGACAAATTCACGGAGAGGGGTCACCGCCCCTCCCCTTCGCCCAACCTCAGATCAGAACTCTTCGTTGATCCAGGGCATCATCCCGCGAAGGTCTTTCCCGACCTCCTCGATTTCCGCCCCCGCCAGCTCTTTGCGCATGCGGTCGAAGTTCTCGCCCCCAGCCCGGTTCTCGGCGATCCACTCGCGGGCGAACTCGCCCGACTGGATCTCGCTGAGGATCTGCTTCATCGCCGCCTTCGTCTCGTCGGTGATCACCCGTTTGCCGCGGGTGAGGTCGCCGTACTCGGCGGTGTTGGAGATCGAGTAGTGCATCCCCTGGATGCCCTTCTCGTACATCAGGTCGACGATCAGCTTCAGCTCGTGCAGGCACTCGAAGTAGGCCAGGCGCGGGTCGTAGCCAGCCTCGACCAGCGTCTCGTAGCCGGCCTGGACCAGCTCCGAGGCGCCGCCGCAGAGGACGGCCTGCTCGCCGAAGAGGTCGGTCTCGCACTCGTCTTTGAAGGTGGTCTCGATGATCGCCGCGCGGCCGCCGCCGATGCCGGAGGCGTAGGCGAGGATCAGGTCGCGGGCTTCGCCGCTGGCGTCCTGGTGGACGGCGATCAGGTCGGGAACGCCGTTGCCTTCCTCGAACTGGCGGCGGACCAAGTGGCCGGGGCCCTTGGGCGCGACCATGCCGACGTCGACGCCGGCCGGCGCCTCGATCTCGCCGAAGTGGATCGCGAAGCCGTGGCCGAAGAGCAGCAGGTTGCCGGGGGCGATCCCCTCGGCGATCTCCTCGCGCCAGACCTGGCCCTGTTTCTCGTCGGGCAGCAGGATCATCACGATGTCGCCCTTGTAGGCGGCGTCGCCGACGGAGAGGACCTCGAAGCCGGCGGCCTCGGCCTTGGCGCGGCTGGCCGAATCCGGGCGCAGGCCGACGATCACGTCGACGCCTGAGTCCTTGAGGTTGAGGGCATGCGCATGCCCCTGGGAGCCGTAGCCGAGGATCGCGACGGTCTTGCCGTCGAGCTTGCTGAGGTCGGCGTCTTTGTCGTAGAAGATGTCGTCGGTTCGCATGAGGCGGCAGGCTACCTGAGCGCCCGTCTCATCAGCTTGCCCGAGGGCGTGCGCGGCAGCGCCGCCGCCAGCTCGACCCGCTTCGGCACTTTGAAGTCGGCCAGCGATTCGCCGCAGAAGCGGCGCAGGTCGTCGGGGCTGACCTCGGCTCCGCTCTCCAGCACCACCACCGCGGTCACCGCCTGCTGCCACTCGGGGTCCTCGCGGCCGATCACGGCGGCGTCGGCAACCAGGGGGTGGCGGAGCAGCACCTCCTCGACCTCGGCCGGGACGACGTTCTCGCCGCCGGAGACGATCAGGTCGTCGATCCGGTCCTCGACGTAGAGGAAGCCTTCGTCGTCGATGTGGCCGAGGTCGCCGGTGTGCAGCCAGCCGTCGGCGTCGGCGCGGCCGGGGGCGACGGTGGGGCCCTGGATCAGGATCTCGCCGTCCTCGATCCGCAGGTGGGTGGTGAGCAGCGGCCGGCCGGCGGAGCCGAGCTTGCGGCGCGCGTCGGCCGGCGCCAGCGTCGTCACCTGCGAGCAGGTCTCGGTCAGGCCGTAGGTCTGGACCACGGTGGCGCCCCGCTCGAGCGCCTCGCGCAGCGGCTCCTCGGGGACGGGGCCGCCGCCGACGAGGATCGCGCGCGGGCCGGAGAGGTCGGCGCCGGCGGCCAGCAGCCGGGTCAGCATCGTCGTCACCAGGGAGACGACCGTGATCCGGTCGGATTCGAGCGAGGCGGCGACGCGGTCGACGTCGAAGCCGTCGTGGACGACGGCGGCGGTGCCGTAGATGACGCTGCGCATGACGATCCCGAGGCCGGCGATGTGGCTGAGCGGCACGCAGCAGAGCCAGCGGTCGGCGGGGTCGACGCCGATGTTGAAGCCCGAGCCGACCGCGTTCCAGAGGAAGTTGCCGTAGGTGAGGCCGACCGGCTTCGGCGTGCCGGAGCTGCCGCTGGTGAGGACGCGGGCGCAGACGTCGTCCATGTCGTGCTCGCCGAGCAGCGGCAGGTCGGCCTCGGTCTGGGTCAGCAGGCCGGCGTCGTCGAGGTCGACGATCGGCTCCTCGGCGGCGACGATCGCGGCCCGCTCGGCCTCGGTCAGGCGCGGGCTCAGCGGCAGCAGCGTGGCGCCGACCTTCATCAGCGCGTGGGTGAGGACGACCTGCTCGCGGCGCGGATGCATGGTCAGCGCCGCGGTCGAGCCGCGGCGGACGCCGTGGGCGGCGAGGCGGCGCGCGACCCAGGTCGACTCGGCCTCGAGCTCGGCGTAGGTCATCTCCGCCCCGTCGGCGACCAGGGCTGTGCGCTCGGGACAGCTCTGGGACCGCTGGGCGAGCCAGTTGTCGAGTTTCATAAGGTCCCCATCATGCCCAAACGCCACAAGTCCGCTCCGCCGGAGGAGCAGCTCTACGCGCCGATCGATTGGCAGAGCGCCGGCGAGTACTCCGACATCCTCTACGAGAAAGCCGACGGGATCGCGAAGATCACGATCAACCGGCCCGAGGTCCACAACGCCTTCCGCCCGCAGACGCTGATCGAGGTCGGCGCCGCGATGGAGCTGGCCCGCGAGGACCAGGAGGTCGGGGTCGTCATCCTCACCGGCGCCGGCGAGCGTGCCTTCTGCTCGGGCGGCGACCAGCAGGTGCGCGGCGACACCGGCTACGTCCCCGAGGGCGAGAGCATCGGCCGCTTCCACGTCACCGACCTGCAGGTGCAGATGCGGCGGCTGCCGAAGCCGGTGGTGGCGATGGTCGCCGGCTACGCGGTCGGCGGCGGCCACGTGCTGCACGTCTGCTGCGACCTGACGATCGCCGCCGACAACGCCGTCTTCGGCCAGACCGGGCCGCGGGTCGGCTCCTGGGACGGCGGCTTCGGCGCCTCGCTGCTGCGCGACCTGGTCGGGACCAAGAAGGCGAAGGAGTTCTGGCTGCTGTGCCGGATGTACGACGCCGAGGAGGCGCTGAAGATGGGCTTGGTCAACACCGTCGTCCCGCTCGCCGACCTCGAGCGCGAGACTGTCGCCTGGTGCCGCGAGATGCTCTCCCTCTCCCCCTTCGCCCTGCGCCTGGTCAAGGCCAGCTTCAACGCGCACGAGGACGGCTACGCCGGGATCCAGCAGCTCGCCCACGACGCCAACCTCCTCTTCTACGGCAGCGAGGAGGCAGCCGAGGGCCGCGAGGCGTTCAAGCAGAAACGGCTGCCCGAGTTCGACAAGTTCCCGCGGCGGCCGTGAGGCGAGTGCGATGAGGATCTGGCTGATGGCGGCGCGGCCGCGGACGCTGCCGGCGGCGGTGGCGCCGGTCCTGGTCGGCACCGCGGCGGCGGTCGAATGGGCCGGCCACGTGCCGCGCTGGGGCGCCTTCGCCGCCGCCCTGATCGGCTCGATCTTCATCCAGATCGGGACCAACCTCGCCAACGACTACTCCGACGCCAAGCGCGGCGCCGACACCGCCGACCGGCTCGGGCCGGTGCGCGTCACCTCCAGCGGCCTGGTGACGCCGCGGCGGGTGCTGACCGCGACCTGGATCGCCTTCGGCGTCGCCGTGCTCTGCGGGATCTACCTGGCGGCGGTGGCGGGGATCGTGATCATCCTGATCGGCATCCTCTCGATCGCGGCCGGCGTCCTCTACACCGGTGGGCCGCGCCCCTACGGCTACTCGGGGATGGGCGAGATCTTCGTCTTCCTCTTCTTCGGCCTGGTCGCCGTCAACGGCTCCTACTACGTGCAGCTCGAGGAACTCGACGCGCTGCCGCTCGGCCTCTCGATCGCGATCGGCTTCCTCGCCACCGCGATCCTCGTCGTCAACAACGTCCGCGACATCGAGACCGACCGCCGCGCCGGCAAGCTGACGCTGGCGGTGCGGATGGGCCGCGCCAACGCGGTCAACCTCTACCGGCTGCTGATGCTCGGCGCCTTCGTCGTGCTGCCGATCGCGCTGCTGGCGGGCGAAGCGAGCGCCTGGCCGCTGCTCGGCCTGCTGGCGCTGCCGTTGGCGCTGAAACCGATCCGGACCGTGGCGACGCGGACCGACGGGCCGGCGCTGAACGGGGCGCTGGCGGCGACCGGCGCCGCGCTCGGCGCCTTCAGCCTGCTGGTCACCGTCGGGCTGCTGCTCGGCGCCTGAGAGGCTGTGGGCGTGCGCCTGGCGTCCGTCGAGGTCATCCCTTACGCCCTTCCCTTCAAGCAGCCCTACGTGACCGCGCGCGGGGCGCTGGCGCAGCGCGAGATGGTGCTGCTGCGGCTGCGCACCGACGAGGGCGTCGAAGGGCTCGGCGAAGCGGTGCCGCTCTCGCTGCGCGGCGGGGCCACGCTCGAGGAGGTGGTGCACGAGCTGGAGGAAGTGGCGCGAAGCCAAGCCTTGGAGTTGATGACCGGAGCCGGGGTCGCCGAATACGCCTCGGCCGACAGCCTCGACCCGCGGCTGCAGCTATCGCCGCCGGCCCAGTGCGCCGTGCTGACCGCGCTCCACGATCTGTACGCGCGACTGCGCGAAGAGCGCTACCTGCCAACTGCGGTCGAATGCAACGCGACCCTCGTCGCGGGGGAGCCCGCGGCGGTCGCCGCCGACGCCCTCGCCTGGGCCGACGCGGGCTTCTCGACCTTCAAGCTGAAGCTGGGGACGCGCGAGGACGTTGCCCAGGTGCGCGCGGTGCGCGATGCGCTGGGACCGGCGGCGAAGATCCGGGTCGACGCCAACGCCGCCTGGTCGCTGCCCGACGCCGAACGGCTGCTGGCCGAGATCGAGCGATTCGACATCGAGCTGGTCGAGCAGCCGGTGGCGACGATGGAGGAAGCGGCCGCGCTCGCCGCGACGACCTCGATTCCGCTGGCCGGCGACGAGAGCATCACCGACCGCGCCGAGGCCGAGCGCGCGGCTGAGATGGACGCCTTCGCCGTGACCGGGATCAAGCTCGCCAAGGTCGGTGGCTACATGCCCGGCCTCGAAATCGCCGATGTCCTGCCCGCCTACGCCTCCAGCGCGCTCGACGGACCGATCGGGATTGCCGCCGGGGCGGCGCTGGCGGGCGCCCTCGACGAAGACGCCCGCGACCTCGGCTGGCCGCGGTGGGCCCACGGCCTCGCCACCCAGCGCCTCTTCGCTTCGACGATCGCCGCCGTCGAGTGCGAGCTGCGGGGCGGTTACCTCTACCCGCCGCCGGGCCCCGGCCTCGGCGTCGTCATCGACGAGGATGCACTCGACGCACACCGGATCTAGGCTGCGCGTGTCGAGTTTGTTCACCCCCCGTGGCCAAAGTCGACAGTGACCAGATGGACCCGACCAACGCCAACACCGCCCTCGCCTCGGCCTTCGCCGAGGAGCTGGAACGTGGCGGGCTGAAGCACGCGGTCGTTTCGCCCGGCTCGCGCTCGACGCCGCTGGCGGTGGCGCTGTGGCGGGCACCGGGGATCGAGGCGACGGTGATCGTCGACGAGCGCTCGGCGGGGTTCTTCGCCTTGGGCGCGGCGCAGGCGAGCGGCGAGCCGGTGGCGCTGCTCTGCACCTCGGGCACGGCGGCCGCCAACTACCACCCCGCGGTCTGCGAGGCCGACGAGTCGGCGCTGCCGCTGCTGGTGCTGACCGCCGACCGGCCGCCGGAGCTGCGCGGGATCGGCGCCGGGCAGACGATCGACCAGGTGAAGCTGTATGGCGACGCGGTGCGCTGGTTCTGCGAAGTCGGCACCCATGCCGCCGACGACGCGGGGCTGCTCCACTACCGCTCGGTCGCCTGCCGGGCGCTGGCCGCGGCCCGCGGCGAGGTGCGGCCGGGCCCCGTCCACCTCAACCTGCCCTGGCGCGAGCCGCTGGCGCCGGTCCCGGTCGAGGGCGCGGTTACCGCGACCGAGCCGCTGGCGCTGGCCGGGCGCGAGCGCCGGCCGCTGACCGCGGTGACGAGCTATGACCGCGAGCCGACCGCCTTCCTGATCGAGGAGGTCGCCGGCCACATCGGCGACGCGATCTCCGGCGTGATCGTCGCCGGCCGCCAGCTCGACCCCGAGCTGCGCGAGCCGCTCGCCCACCTCGCCCGCGTCAGCGGCTTCCCGATCCTCGCCGAGCCGACCTCGCAGCTGCGCTGCGGCCCGCACGACCGCTCGCGCATCGTCTCCACCTATGACCTGCTGCTGCGCGAGGAGCGCTTTGCCCGCTCGGTCGCCCCCGAGCTCGTCCTCCGCTTCGGCGAGATGCCGACCAGCAAGCCGCTGCGCGCCTGGCTCGCCGCCAGCGAAGCCGACCAGATCGTCGTCGACCCCAGCGGCGGCTGGAACGAGCCGACCAACCGAGCGGCGGCCGTCCTGCGCGCCGACCCGACCGAGCTCGCCTCCGGCTGGGCGGCGCGACTGGAGCGCGAACCGCGCGGCGAGCCGGCGGCTTGGCTTGCGGCCGAGGCGGCGGCGCTGGAGGCGATTCTCGAGGCGCTGGCCGGCGATGGCGCGATCACCGAGCCGGCGCTGCACCTGGCGCTGGGCCGCTCCCACCGCGACGGCGACCTCGTCTACACCGCCTCGAGCATGCCGATCCGCGACCAGGAGGCGTTCATGGCGCCAACGGCGACCGATGCGCTCTTCCTCTGCAACCGCGGCGCCAACGGGATCGACGGCCTTCTCTCCTCTGCAATCGGCGCCGCCCACGCCAGCGGCCGCCCGACCACCGTCGTCACCGGCGAGCTGGGACTGCTGCACGACCTCGGCGGCCTGGCGGCACTTCGCGAGACCGAGGTTCCGGTCCGGATCGTCGTCATCGACAACGCCGGCGGCGGCATCTTCCACTTCCTGCCCCAGCAGAGCCTCCTCGCCGAGGACGAGTTCGAGGCCCTCTTCGGCACCCCGCGCGGGGTCGACGTCGCCAAAGCGGCGGCGCTCTTCGACCTCCCCCACACCCGCCTCGGGTCGCTCACCGACCTTCCCGCCGCGCTCGCCGCCGGCACCGGCCTGATCGAGGTCCGCACCGACCGCCACGCCAACGTCGCCGTCCACCGCCGCGCCGCCGAGCGGGTGGCGGAGGCGCTGGCCGCGCCCAGCAGCTGATCGGCCCGGCCTCGCGGCCGGGACCTGCCTACTCGGCCAGCAGCGGCAGCAGCGCCTGCAGCTTGACCTCGGTCTCGGCCAGCTCGGCGGCGGGGTCGGAGCCGGCGACGACGCCGACGCCGGCGTAGAGGTGGGCCTCGCGGTCGCGCAGGAGGGCGCTGCGCAGGGCGACGCAGAACTCGCCGTCCTCGGTCGCGTCCATCCAGCCGACGGGGCCGGCGTACCAGCCGCGGTCCATGCCCTCGAGGTCGGCGATCGCGGCGCCGGCCTGGGGCCAGGGCTCGCCGCCGACGGCGGGCGTCGGGTGCAGCAGGCCGGCGATCTCGATCGCCGAGTGGGGCTCGGCGAGCTGGGCGATCACCGGCGTCGCCAGGTGCTGGATGTTCGCCACCTTGACGATCTCCGGCTCGGGGGCCGCCTCGACCCAGACCGCGTGCGGGCGCAGGGCGCGGACGATCCGCTCGCTGACGATGCGCTGCTCGCGGCGGTCCTTGTCGCTGCGCAGCAGCTGCTCGCCGAGGTGGTCGTCGACGGCCGGATCGGAGCTGCGGCGGGTCGAGCCGGCGAGGGCGACGGTCGAGACGCCGGCGCCGGAGCGGCGCACCAGCAGCTCCGGGCTGGCGCCGGTGAAGGCGGCCTCGGGGGTGCCGCAGCAAAAGCAGAAGCAGGCCGGGAACTGGACCCGCATCGCGCCGAACAGCGCGGCGGGGTCGTGGGCGGCGCCGGCCTCGACGATCACCTCGCGGGCGAGCACCACCTTGCTCATCTCGCCGGCGGCGATCCGCTCTGTGGCGGCGGCCACCGCGGCTTCGAACTGGGCCGGCGGGCGGGCGCTGCGGATCTCGGCGTGGGCGGTCGGGTGCGGGTCGATCAAGGGCAGCGGCTCGTCGGCGCGCAGGCCGGCGAGCCGCGCAGCTGCCGCCGCCTCGGCGCGCCCCGGCTCCTCGCCGGTGCCGACCAGGGCGTTGACGGTGAGAAAGCAGCGCTCGCCGCTGCGGCAGAGCGAGAGCTCGGGCAGGACCAGCGAGCCCGGTGCCAGCGAGGACCAGGCCGAGGAGCCGCCGCCCGCCGGGTCGAAGGCGAAGCCGCCGAGCCAGACCGGGCCGGCGCCGGCCGGCAGCCCCGGCGGCTCGTCGAGGAGCGGGTCGCGACCGATCGTGGCGACCTCGGCGGCGACGTCGCGGAAGCGACCTGCCCCGCGCGAGGTCGCCTCATGGGCGGTGCCGAGCCCGGCGAGGGCGAAGCCGCGGTCGGGCTGCTCCCAGCAGAACCAGCGATCCGACGCCAGCCGCGAGGCGAAGACGACGGCGCAGGGGTCCGCGATGTCAACCTCCCTGGTGACGCTCACCAGAGTCCGCTTGCCACGGGCGAGAGCGCGATCGATCGCCGGCCTCAGGCTAGAAAATGACGAATTCCAGAGGTCAGCAGGCAAGGACGCAGGGAGCCTGAATAGCAGCGCTATTCGGGCGACTGAGGACGCCGCATGCTGGCGTCTGGGATCGTCATTTTCAGTCTGAGCCGCGAGCGATTGCGATCTCGCCCGTCCGGACCATTTCGACCAGGCCGTGGGGACGCACCATGCGCTCGAAGGCCTCGATCTTGTCGGCCGAGCCGGTCACCTCGATCGTCATCGTGCGGCGGGCGACGTCGACGATTTTGGCGCGGAAGATCTCGGCGAACTGGATGATCTCGGCCCGGTTCTCGACCGCCGAGGAGACCTTGAACAGCGCCATCTCGCGCGCCACCGTCTCCTCCGGCTCCATGTCGCGGATCTTCAGCACGTTGATCAGCTTGTGCAGCTGCTTGGTCACCTGGTCGATCGGGTGGACGGCGCCGTCCAGCGTCAGCGTGATCCGCGAGACGCTGGGGTCGTCGGTCGGCCCGACCGCGAGCGTGTCGATGTTGAAGCCGCGGCGCGAGAAGAGGCCGGCGACACGCGCCAGCACGCCCGGCTTGTTCTCGACCAGGATCGAGAGGATGTGCTTGCGGCCACTGAGCTGCCCGGGCACGTGCAGGTCCTCGAGCTTGACCACCTGCGGGGTCCCGGCCTCCATCAGCACACCGCCCTCGGCGCCTCGACCATGTCGCGGGCGGCGTTGCCCGGCGGGATCATCGGGTAGCAGTTCTCCTCGGCGGCGACGCGGACGTCGAGCAGCACGGGGCCCTCGGCCTCGAGCGCCTGGCGCATCGTGCCCTCGAGCTCGTCGGCGTTGTCGCAGCGCAGGCCGGTGGCGCCGAACGCGTCGGCCAGCTTCACCCAATCGGGGCTGCCGGTCATGTCGACGGCGCTGTAGCGGCGATCCCAGAACAGCTCCTGCCACTGGCGGACCATGCCCATGTAGCCGTTGTTCATCAGGAAGATCTTGACCGGGATGTTCTCGGTGACGCAGGTCGCCAGCTCCTGGATGTTCATGATCAGACTGCCGTCGCCGGCGACGCAGACGACCGTCTCGTCCGGGCAGGCGACCTTGGCGCCGATCGCGGACGGCAGGCCGAAGCCCATCGTGCCGAGCCCGCCGGAGTTGATCCAGTGGCGCGGCTTCTCGAAGCCGTAGTACTGCGCGGTCCACATCTGGTGCTGGCCGACGTCGGAGGTGACGATCGCGTCGCCGCCCGTCACCCGGTGCAGCGCCTCGATCATGAACTGCGGCTTGATCTCGCCGTCCTTGCCGGCCTCGTAGTAGAGCGGATGCTCGCGCTGCCAGCCGCGGATCGTCTCCCACCAGACGTCGAGCCGGCTGGAGTCGGTCTGCAGCGCCCGGTACTCGCGAGTCAGCTTCGGCAGCACCTGCTTGACGTCGCCGACGATCGGGATGTGGGCGCCGACGTTCTTCGAGATCTCGGCCGGGTCGATGTCGATGTGGATCACCTTCGCGTGCGGCGCGAACTCCGACAGCTTGCCGGTGATGCGGTCGTCGAAGCGGGCGCCGATCGCGACGATCAGGTCGGCCTTGTCCATCGCGTAGTTGGCGGTGAAGGTGCCGTGCATCCCCAGCATCCCCAGCCACTGGTCGCTGGAAGCGGGGAAGCCGCCGAGCCCCATCAGGGTCGAGGTGACCGGGAAGCGGTCGGAGCTGGCCAGCTCGCGCAGCTCCTCGGAGGCGTTGGCGTTGATCACGCCGCCGCCGGTGTAGAGGATCGGCCGGCGGGCGCTGGCCAGCGCCTTGGCGGCGATTCGGATCTGCTTCGTGTTGCCCTCGGTCGAGGGCTTGTAGCCGGGCAGGTCGACCGGCTCGGTGCGCGGCTCGTACTCGATGTCGGCGCGCGAGAGGTCCTGCGGGATGTCGAGCAGGACCGGCCCGGGGCGCCCGGTCGAGGCGATGTGGAAGGCCTCGTGGACGTACTCGGGAATCTGGCGCGGGTCGGTGACCGCGAAGGAGTGCTTGACGAAGGGCAGCGTCGCCCCCAGCACGTCGGCCTCCTGGAAGCCGTCGGTGCCGATCAGTTCGGTTTTCACCTGGCCGGTGATGAAGACGGTCGGCGTCGAGTCCATCATCGCGTCGGCGATCGCGGTGATCAGGTTGGTCGCGCCGGGACCGGAGGTGGCGAAAGCGACGCCGACGCGGCCCGAGGCCCGCGCGTAGCCCTCGGCGGCGTGGCCGGCGGCCTGCTCGTGGCGGGTCTGGACGTGGCGGAAGTCGGCGTCGACGACGGCGTCGTAGATCGGCAGGTTGGCCCCACCGGGGATCCCGAAGACGTGCTTGACGCCCTCGGCCTTGAGCGATTCCATCAATGCGTCGGCGGCCCTCATCGAACTCCCGATGCTACCAGCGCGCGGCGGGGCGCCCGGCGCCGCTCATAGAGCCGGTTCTACGCCTGCGTCGCAGGGGATTTGGCCGGGTTCCAGCGGGTGCGGGGATCGATCGAGGACTCGATCGCGTTGCCCTTGTAGCGCTCGATCGCGTGGATCATCGTCTCCACCAGCTCCTCGCCCAGCAGCGTCGGCTGCAGGCCGAGGTCGAGCAGCTTGGTGTGGATCGCGTTGTAGTAGTGCTCTTCCTTCTCCACGCGCGGGTTCTCGTAGTGCTGGATCTCGACGCTGTAGCCGAGGTGCTCGCCGGCTTCCTTGACCAGCTCGGCCAGCTGCAGGACCGAGAACTGCTCGGTGAACTGGTTGAAGACGCGGTACTCGCCGCGCTCGGCCGGGTTGGTGGCGGCGAGCTCGACGCAGGCGAGGGTGTCGCGGATGTTGAGGAAGCCGCGGGTCTGATGGCCGGCGCCGTAGACGGTCAGCGGGTGGCCGATCACCGCCTGCAGGCAGAAGCGGTTGAGCACGGTGCCGAACAGCTCGTCGTAGTCGAAGCGGGTGATGAGGCGCTCGTCGCGCGAGGTCTCGTCGGTTTCGACGCCGTAGACGACGCCCTGGTTGAGGTCGGTCGCGCGCAGGCCCCAGGTGCGGCAGGCGAAGTGGATGTTGGTCGAGTCGTGGACCTTCGAGCAGTGGTACAGCGAGCCGGGCAGTTTGGGGAACGGCAGCGTGTCCTTGCGCCCCTTGTGCTCGATCTCGATGTAGCCCTCCTCGATGTCGATGTTGGGCTGGCCGTACTCGCCCATCGTCCCCAGCTTCACCAGGTGGGCGTCGGGGACGTGGTCGCGCATCGCGAACAGCAGGTTGAGGTTGCCGATCACGTTGGCGTGCTGGGTTTCGACCGCGCGCTCGCGGGAGAGCATCGAGAACGGCGCCGAGGCCTGCTGGCCGTAATGGACGACGACCTCGGGCTTGGTCTCGGCGACGACCTCTTCGAGGAAGTCGCCGTCCTCGATCGCGCCCTCGTAGCTGCGGATCTGCTCGCCGGAGACCTCGCGCCAGGCGGCGACGCGGCCCTCGAGCGAGGCGATCGGGGTCAGCGAGCCGCTGCCGTGTTCGTGGTGCCAGCGGCGCCGGGAGAAGTTGTCGACGACCGAGACCTCGTGGCCGCGGGCCGAGAAGCGGAGCGCGGTGGGCCAGCCGAGGTAGCCGTCACCGCCCAGGATCAGAACTCGCATAGGCGGCGCAGCGTAGCTGAACCCGCGGCGCAAACGGCTTCGGACCGGCCCCGGCGCAGCTGCCCCCTCAACCTAGAATCGCCCCGGTGAGAGCGCGCCTGGAGAATGCCTGCGGCGGCCGACGGGCGGCTGTCGCGCTGGCCCTCGTCTTCCTGCTCGGGCTCGGTCTGCGCCTCGACTACGCGATCCGCGCCCCCCAGCACCCGGTCGACGACGCCCGCGCCTACGCGCGGATCTCGCGGGCGCTGTACGAGGGCGAGGGCTACACGCAGGGGCCGGGATTCGGCTACCTGCAGTCGGCCTCCAATTATCAGCCGGGGCTGCCGCTGTTCGTGACCGGGCTCTACGAGGTGCGCCGCGCGCCCGACGAACGCTTCGCCCGGATCGTGCTGGCACTGCTCAGCTCGCTGGCGATCCCCTTCGCCTTCGCGATCGGGCGCCGCCTCGGCGGCCCCGTGGGCCGACGGGCCGATTTCGGTGGACTATCACCCGAAATCGGCCCGTCGGCCGCGGTGGTTGCCGGGTTGATGGCGGCGACGGTGGTGGCGGTGTACCCGGCGCTGCTCGAGTACACGGGGATGCTGATGACCGAGCCGGTGGGGACGGCGCTGCTCGCCGGCACGGTCCTCTTGCTGCTGCGCGCGCGCGAACGCGAACGGCCCTGGCCGTGGGCGGCGACCGGGCTGGCGATCGGGGCGCTGGCGATGCTGCGGCCCGAGTACCTCCTCCTCGTCCTCGTCCTGCCGGCGCTGATGCTGCTGCCCTGGCACCGCGACGCCGCCGGGCGCGGGCGGCGGTTGCGGCTGGCGGCGCTGATGGCGGGCTGCGCCCTGCTGGTGCTGGCGCCGTGGACGGTGCGCAACTTCATCGCCTTCGAACGGCTGGTGCCGGTCTCGACCGGCGGCGGCCAGGTCCTCTACGAGGGCAGCTACCTGCCCGCCGGCCCCAACCCCGAAAACATCACCGACCACCTGCTCGCGGAATACCCGTGGATTCGGCGCCAGCTCGGGCCGCTGCCCGGGCCGATCTACCGCGGCCAGGCGGTGGCGGCGCTGGCCCACCGCCTCCACCCCGGCGAGAACACCGACACGGCGCTGACCGGGATGGCGATCGACGCCTACTGGACGGCGGCCCGCTCCGAACCGCTCGACCTCGCCGGCTTCCTTGCCGGCAAGGTCTGGTTCGCCTGGACCGATCCGGCCCGCGGCGTGATGCGCTTCCCGCTCTGGCGGGCGCTGCAGATCGCGCTGCTGGCGGCGGCCGCGCTGGGCCTCGCCGTCAGCCTCGCCCGACGCCGCTTCGACGTCGCCGCGATCGCCGCGGTCCTCCTCGTCGTCACCCTCGTGCAGGGGCTCTACATCGCCTCGCCGCGGCGCACCCTGACCCTGCTGCCGCTGACCTCGGCCCTGGCCGGCTACGGCGCCGTCTGGCTCTGGGCTCAGATATGGAAGGTCGGCCCGCGGGTTTCCCAGAAGAGGTCGGAGTATTCGCCGGCGTCGACGTAGTAGCTGGCCTTGCCGTGGAAGTTGCCGACGTCGAAGACGGCGCTGCCGGTCTTGTTCGCCTTCTTGCCGCCCCTGGTACCCGGGATCTCGTAACCCGATTCTTCGAGCAGGTAGAGCCGCAGCGGGATCTTGCCGGCGCCCTTGACCGTCATCTTCACCTTGCCGCCGCCGAGCTTCTTCACCTTGACCTGCGTTCGCGCGAGACTTCGGCCTGGGCGAAGGCGCCGGCGGCTTCGAAGCCGATCGTCAGTTTGGTCGCGGTCTTCGCCGCGTAGGAGAACTTGCCGGCGGCGTTGGCCTGGACGGTGAGCGTCTTGAATTCCTCGACCGAGTAGTAGCCGCCCTTGGGGATCCATTTGCTCAGCTTCACGGTGACGGGACCGGAGACGGGCTTGTTGGAGTCGTCGCGCACGACCCCTTCGATCGTCCGCGGCTTGCCCGGCTTGTCCGCACAGAGCACGGACCCGACGCTGTCCCGGTTGTGCCGGCCCTTGCCGCCGCACTTGAGCGAGATCGTGGCGGCCGAGGCGCTGGCGGCGACGGCGAGCAGGACGAGGGCGGCGAGAGCGAGAGGGAGCGCTGAGTGCAGGCGGCGTCTGGTCATGCGCGGCACCCTATTCCAGCCGCTCTCGGCGTCAGCGCCGCGCGCGGAGCGCACTGGGTGAAAACCACGGGGGCGGCGTCGGCCGCTCACACCCGCCCCCCCCGCGGCGGCTAATCGAGGTTGTACTTGACCTGGAAGACCAGCCTCACGTACATCGGCGTGTCGGCGCCTTTGAACTCGCACTTGTACTTCACCTTGTCGGGGGCGGTGGCGAGCACCGTCGGCGTGCAGTAGAAGCCGATCACGCTCTTCGGCTCCTCCACCCGCAGGGCGAGGATCCGGTTCATCACCTTCTTGGCGTAGCCGCAGGTGGCGTATTCGGCCTGGACCTTGTTCACGTCGCGCGAGGTCAGCGTGCCTTTGACGGTCTTGCCGATCACGTTTTTGGAGTGCGTCGTGCAGGTCTTGGGCCCGCCCTTGGCGGCGGCGGTGCCGCTGAAGGCGATGACGGCGCAGAGGACGGCGCCGGTGAGGATCAGGGAGATGCGTCGCATGTGCGGGGGCTCCTTGTCGGTGTACGGGTCCCGAAGATCGGCCCCGGCGGGTTGGATCTTTAGCCCGGTCGGGCCGAGCCGGACACTCGCCGACAGCGCCGGCCGCCCCGCGCGCGGATAGCCTGACTCGGCTGTGACCGCCGTCGCCGACCGCATTCGGGCGCTGCCCCAGCGCCTCGGTAAGAGGACCCTCATCGCGCTGGTCGGGATCGCGCTGCTCGGCTTGCTGCTGCGCGGCGTCGCCGTGGTCCACCCGGTCGCCAACCCCGCCGACGACTCCCACGCCTACTTTGGCCTCGCCAAGGCGCTCTACGAAGAAGGCAGCTTCGGCGGGCCCGACTTCGAAAACTCGAGCGACTGGTCGCCGGGCGCGCCGCTGCTCTACGCGGCCAGCTTCGTCCTCACCGGCGGCGCCCGCGAAGGCACCGCCCGCGCCGTCGAGGCCCTCCTCGGCACCGCCGCGATCCTCGTCGTCTTCGCCCTAACCCGCCGCCTCGCCCTGGGCTCGCGGGGCCGACGGGCCGATTTCGGGCGACTATCACCCGAAATCGGCCCGTCGGCGGCTGGGGTCGTGGGGTTGGTGGCGGCTTTTGGGGTGGCGGTTTATCCGGCGTTCTTGCATTCGACGGGGGAGTTGATGAGCGAGCCGCCGGCGATGCTGACGCTGCCGGCCGCGGTGCTCGCCTTCCTCTGGGCGGGTGATGAGGAGCGGCGCTGGTGGGCCTGGCTGGTGCCGGGGGTGCTGTTCGGGCTGACGGCGATGTTCCGGCCCGAGTACCTGTTCGTCGGCGCCGCCTTCGTCGTCCTCGCCGCGCTGCGGGTGGGGCCGGCGCGCGGCTGGCGACCGGGACTGGCCGGCGCGGCGCTGCTGGCCGCGGCGCTGGTCGGGGTGATCCTCCCCTGGACGATCCGCAACGCCGACGTGCTCGGCCGCCTGGTGCCGATCTCGACCGGCAGCGGCAAGGCGCTCTACGTCGGCACCTTCCTCCCCGCTGACGGCGAATACCAGCGGGTCAAGGCGATCCTCTACGAGCGCAAGACGGGGATCTCGCTGCCGCCGCAGTCCGAAGCGCTGAACGAAGTCGACCCGACCCCACTCTTCGACGAAGTCGCGGAAAGCCGCTATCCCGACCTCCCCCGCGACTCCGCCCTCGGCAAGATCGGCAAGCAGAACTTCTCCAAGTACTTCGGCGAAGACCCGCTCGGCTACCTGGCGATGACCGCGCGCAAGGTCGGCCGGATGTGGAGCAGCGGGCCGGGCGCGGCGATGAGCAGCACCCCCGGCCGCGTCGTCCAGATCCTGCTCGTCGCCCTCGGCCTCGCCGGCTTCGCCTGGCTCGGGCTGCGCCGCCGCTGGTGGGATCTGGTGGCGATGGCGACGCCGATCGTCCTCGTCACCGCGGTCGGCGCGATCTCGCTGGCGGCGCCGCGGCGCAACGAGGTGCTGATGACGCTCGTCTTTCCGCTCGCCGCCCTGGCCCTGGGTTGGGGGGCCGCGGCCCTATCCTCCGCACGCCAATGGTCCTCCAAGCAGGCATCTTCCCCGCCGAACTGACGGCCCTGCGCGGCGCCGGTCTGCTGATCGCCGCCCTGCTGATCGTCTACGCGGTCGTCCGCCGCCACACGCTGCGCAACGCCGACGTGCTGCTGCTGCTCGCCGCCGGCGTCGGCCTGGCCCTGGTCACCGGCACCGAAATCATCGACGGCCTGCTCTCCGCCTTCTCCTTCGAAAAGGGCAACGGCGGCCGCATCCTCGGCCTCGCCGTCTTCGCGATCTTCGCCCTCTTCCTACTGACGCTGCGGGCGCTCTCGCAGACGGCGCGCAACGCGCGCCAGCTCTCGGCGGCGCTCGAGGGGCTGGCCTGGGAGGAGTTCCGCCAGGCCGGCCTACCGGAGCGCTTCCGCGGCAAGGTCGCGATCCTGATCCCGGCCTACAACGAGGCCGAGAACGTCGGCGTCGTGCTCAACCAGATCCCGGCCGAGGTCTGCGGCGTGCCGACCGCCGTGCTCGTCGTCGACGACGGCTCGCGCGACGGCACCGGCGACGTCGCCGCCGAGCACGGCGCGCTCGTCGCCCGCCACGTCACCAACCGCGGCGGCGGCGCGGCCCTGCGCACCGGCTACCGGCTGATGGTCGAATCCGGCGCCGAGATCGTCGTCACCCTCGACGCCGACGGCCAGCACCGCCCCGACCAGATGGAGCGGCTGGTGGCGCCGATCCTCGACGGCGAAGTCGACGTCGCCCACGGCTCGCGCGTCCTCGGCGCCGCCGACCGCAACCACTTCGCCCGCGAGCTCGGCATCGTCTTCTTCAACCGCCTCGTCTCCTTCATCACCCGCACTCACGTCACCGACTGCTCCAACGGCTACCGCGCGGTGCGGACCACCGTGCTGCCCCAGCTCGTCCTGCGCCAGGAGCAGTTCCACACCTCGGAGTTCATGATCGAGGCGATCAAGCGCGGGATCCCCGCCCGCGAGATCCCGATCACGGTCGAACAGCGCCTGCACGGCCACTCGAAGAAGCCGGCCGTCTTCCGCTACGGCGTCGGCTTCGCCAACGCCATCGTCCGCACCTGGCTGCGCTAGCGGGCTCCGCCAGACCGCACATCGCGGGGCGCGACCGGGGAGGCTCTCACGCGTTCGCGATATTGACCACACCAGTGGCCTGTGGGTGCGCCGGGCTGCCCGCCGCTCGCCAGCGCGAGCCCTCCGCTCCGGGCGAGTTTGCATTTCCTAACTCAATTACTGGATCTAATTCCAGTAATTGACGGTCCCCTTCTCTGAACACAGGGAAAGGGGGTGACGCCATGAGGATCGGTACGTCCGCGAATCGCTTCCCGACGGCCTCGATCACGAAGAACGGCTAGCCGAACTACCGGTGGGCCGGCCGCGCCCGGGGCGGCCGGTGACCGGGCAGAGCACCCCTAATTACTGCGAGGGCTCGGCTCGTTCGACGCCGGGATGGCGGACGGCGGCGGGGTCGGGCAGGTAGAGGTCGGTCCCGCAGCGGGGGCAGACCTGGACGTAGAGCTTCAGCGCCTTGCCGCAGTTCGGGCACTGCCGTTCGGGTTCGTCCTTCTCGAAGCGGTAGAGGACGACGGCGATGAGGCCGAAGAAGAGCAGCACGCCGCCGACCAGGAACCAGATCCAGAACGAGCTGCCCTTGGCCTTGCCGATGATGCCGGTGGCGAGGGCGAAGCAGGCGGCGATGACGAGGTAGGCCACGACCGCATTGTGGCGCCTGCGCGGCATCGACCGTCCGTCCAGGCAGGGGCCGCCGCCTCACGCCCGCCCGCGCCGGGCCGACAGAGAACGAAGGTCCCCGCGGGGCCGTCCCGGCCATGGCGATTCCCCAGGCGAAAGCGAGCGCGAAGCAGAAGGGGCGGCACAAGCGCCGCAAGCACAAGCGCGTCTGGAACGACAAGCACTGGCGCTGGGTCCCGACCGCCGACGGCGACTGGCGCGTCCAGGGCTACGTCTTCCACCACAAGCACAAGCCGCCCAAGCACCACTTCCGCGGCCCCGGGCCGAAACCGCCCAGCCGAGCCGTTGCCCCGCCGCCCGCCGAAACGCGTCCCGCCGGCTCCTACCAGGGCCCGTTCGGGACCGCCCAGGCCACCCGGCTGCTGCAGCGGGCCGGCTTCGGGCCGCGGCCGGGCCAGGCCGAGCAGCTCGCCTCGATGGGCCTCGTCGGCGCGGTGCAGTCGCTGACCCGCCCGAGCGGCGCCGCCACCCTCTCCGGCCCCTCCCCGGTCGACGACGAAGGCAACCCGCTGGCCCCCGCCGACGCCTGGGGCCACGACCACCTCTGGTGGCTCGACCGCATGGTTCGCAGCGACCAGCCGCTGGTCGAGCGGATGGCGCTCGTCTTCCACGACTGGTTCGCGACCTCGGCGGCCGGCGTCTCCAAGACCCAGCAGATGATCGACCAGTCCAACCTCTTCCGCTCGGCCTGCTTCGGCTCCTTCCTCGACCTGTTCAAGGCGGTGACGGCCGACCCGGCGATGTTGCAGTGGCTGAACGGGATCGAAAACGTGAAGTCGGCCCCGAACGAGAACTACGCGCGGGAGATGATGGAGCTGTTCTCGCTCGGCGCCGATCGCGGCGCCTACACCGAGGACGACGTGCGCGAACAGGCGCGGGCACTGACCGGCTGGCGCGCCGACTGGTCGAGCGAAGAAGGCCTCCACAACTTCCGCTTCGACCCCAAACGCCACGACGAAAAAACGAAGACGGTCTTCGGCAAGAGCGGCAACTGGAGTTGGGAGGACGCCTGCCGGCTCTGCGTCGAGCACCCCCTCCATCCCAGCTTCTTCGTCAGCAAGCTGTGGAGCTACTTCGTGCCCGGGCCGATGCCGGAAGCGACCGAGAACGCGCTGATCGGGACCTACGCCTCCTCCGGCTGGCAGATCCGGCCGGTGCTGGAGGCGATCCTGCTCAGCCCCGACCTCTACGAAGGGCCGCCGATGGTCAAGCCGCCGGTCGTGCAGCTGGCCTCGATGCTGCGCTCGGTCGGGCGCTACGTCGACACCCAGGCCTGGGTCTGGCTCTGCGAAGAAGCCGGCCAGCGACTGTTCTGGCCGCCCAACGTCTCCGGCTGGGACGACACGCGCTGGCTCGACACCTCGCGGCTGCGGGCGCGCTGGAACACGGTCGACTACGTCCTCGACGGGATCTCGGTCGATGCCTGGGGCCAGCCGTACAGCGCAACCGAGACCGCCGAAGAAGCGCTGGCGCGGGCGCTGGCCTCCTGGGGCTCGCCGGCGCTGCGCGAGGAACACCGCGCCGAGCTGCTCGACTTCGCCCAGCGGGCCGAAAAACAGGTCGTCGCCAACTGGCAGAAGGGCCCCTACCGGGCGCTGCGCCAGAACGCCCTGCTGCAGCTGATCGGCACCAGCCCCGACCTGATCCTGCAATGAGCCACGACTGCTGCAACGACTACACCCGCTCCCAGCTCTTGCGCGCCGCCGCCGCGGAAGCCGGCCGCGGCCTGCCGGCGATCGAGCCGGGGATGCCCGAGCCGGCCGGCACCGGGCTTTCGCGACGCCGGTTCCTCTCCCGCGCCGCCGGCCTCGGGCTCGCGGTCTACGGCGCCTCGAAGATCCCGCTCGCGGCCTTCGACACCGGCATCGCGCAGGCCGCCCAGGGCGAAAAAATCCTCGTCTCGGTCTTCTTCGACGGCGGGATCGACGCGCTCAGCGTGCTCGCCCCGGTCGGCGACTCGCGCTACTCGCAGCTGCGCCCGACGCTCGCCTTCGCCCCCGGCGCCGGCCCGACCTTCACTGAGGACACCCGGCTGCAGTGGCACCCGGCGGCGGCGGGCCTGGCAACGCTCCATGGCGAGGGCAAGGTCAGCGCCTTCCCGGCGATCGGCTACGACCACCCCGACCAGTCGCACTTCACCTCGCGCCACTACTACGAGATCGGCGAGCTCGACGTCGGCTTCCACACCGGCTGGCTGGGGCGCTACCTCGACCTCGTCGGCGACGACGAAAACCCGCTGCAGGGACTGTCGATGGACGGCACCCTCTCGCCGATGATCGCGACGGCCGAAAAGCCGGTCGCCTCGATCGACAGCGTCGACGGCTACGACCTCTGGGCGCCGGTCTCCGAACCGATCACGGCCGAGATGTTCAAGACCTTCGCCCGCTTCGGCGCGCTGCCCTCCGACTCGCCGGCGCTGACGCAGGTGCGGCGGGCGACCTCGCAGACCGACAAGCTGCGGACCGAACTCGGCGGCGTCGGCGACTTCTCCAGCCCGGTCACCTACCCCGAAACCTGGTTCGCCCACATGCTCGCCGGCCTCGCCGCCTACATCGAGTTCGGACTGCCGATGCGGGTGGTGACGATCCGCGCCGCCGGCGGCTACGACACCCACTCCGGCCAGGCCGAAGACCTCGAACGGAACCTCAAAGAGACCTGCGAGGGGCTGCTCGCCTTCCAACGCGACCTCGAGAAACGCGGGCTCGACGATCGCGTCATGGTCGAGCTGTGGAGCGAGTTCGGGCGGCGGCCGGAAGAGAACGGCTCGCAGGGAACCGACCACGGCGCCGCCGGCTGCGCCTTCGTCATCGGCTCGCGCGCCAAGGGCCAGATGGTCGGCGAATTCCCCGGCCTCTCGAAACTCGACGCCAACGACAACCTGCGCGTGACCAGCGACTTCCGGGCGATGTACTGCTCGCTGCTGGAGCAGTGGCTCGGCTACGACGCCGAACCGATCATCCCCGGCGCCAGCGGCTTCGAACGGCCGCTGCTGGTGGCGTGAGGCGGGCGCTCGCCAGCGCCGCGCTCTGGGCTCTGCTCGGAGCGGCGGTGACGGTCGGGCCGGGACTCGGCCCGCTGCCCGGCGGCGAGCGCGCCGCGGCGGCGGAATGCACCTGGACGAAGCACGCCAAGCGGGTGGTGAAGAAGGTGCGCCGGCACGGCAAGCTGCGCCGGGTCGTCCGCCACCGCCACTTCTGGACCTGCGACGCGGTCGCGCCGGTGCCAGGCGGGCCGGCAGGGCCAACCTCGCCGCCGGCGGGCGAACCGGAACCGGAACCGGTCGCAAACCGGCTCGGCGTGCGCGCCTCCGAGTTCTACTTCATCCTCTCGCGGCCGAGCGTCAGCGCCGGCGAAGTCACGATCGAACTCGACAACCGCGGCGAAGACGCCCACGACCTCAACCTGCAACGCGAGGGCGGCGGCGAAGAACCGGTGCTCGAAATCGGCGAAACCCAGTCGACGCAGCACGCGACGGCGAAATTCGACCTCCCCGCCGGCACCTACAAGCTCTGGTGCGGCCTCCCCGAACACCGCGAAAAGGGGATGGAAACGACGCTGGTCGTCAGCGGCTGAAGGGTTGACGCCCCCAGGGGGGCGCGAATGCTTCAGCGACTCAGTCGAGGCGTTTGGGGCGGCCGATCGAGCCGACCTCGGCGATGTCGCGCTTGAACGGCAGGCCGGCGGTCCAGTCGAGGACGGCGCGCGCCTTGCGGGCGGTGCCCGGGATCTGGGACATGTGGTAGCTGCGGGCCAGCCACCAGGCGGGGAAGCCGCGGAAGGTGCGCTCGCCGATTCGGCCAACGGCCTTGTAGCGGCCGAGGTTGACGAACGAGGCCTCCGAGCGGTAGGTGAACGGTGCCGGCGAGCCGACGCCGAGCTCGGCGGCGATGTTGCGGGCGGCGACCGGCCCCTGGCGCACCGCGTGCTGGGCGGTCGGCGGGCAGAGGCCGCCGCGCGGGTCGGGCGCGGCGGCGGCATCGCCGATCGCCCAGACCGAGTCGAGGCCCTGGACCCGCAGGTACTCGTCGACCGGGACCCGGCCGCGCTCCTCCAGCGGCAGGTTCAGCTCGCGCAGGATCGGCTGCGGGGCGACGCCGGCGGTCCAGACGACGGTCCGGGTCGGCAGCGTCTCGCCGGTTGAGAGCTGGGCGCTGCTCTCCGTCACCTCCTCCAGGGTCGTGTTCAAGCGGATGTCGATGCCGCGACCGCGCAGCTCGCGCAGGGCGTAGTCGGCGAGTTCGGCGTCGATCTCCGGCAACACGCGATCGGCGGCCTCGACCAGGACCCAGCGCATCCCGTGCAGGCGTGCGCGCGGGTATGACTCCATCGCGTCGGCGGCGAAGTCCTGCAGCTCGGCCAGCGCCTCGAGGCCGGCGTAGCCGCCGCCGACGAAGACGTAGGTGAGCAGCTCCTCGCGCCGCGCCGGGTCCTCGGTCGCGTTGGCTTCCTCGAGCGTCTCGACCACGTGGTTGCGCAACCAGATCGCATCGGCGAGGCTCTTGAAGCCGATCGCGTGGTCGGCGAGGCCGGGGACCGGCAGCGTCCGCGAGACCGAGCCGAGCGCGATCAGCAGCTGGTCGTAGGGCAGCGTTTCGCGCTCACCGTACTTGGCCTCCAGCGTCACCGTCTTCGCCGCGGGGTCGTGGCCGACGACCTGCCCGATCCGCAGATAGGTGCGCTTGAGGATGTCGCGCAGCGGCGTCACCACGTGCCGCGGCTCCAAGGTTCCCGCCGCGGCCTCCGGCAGGAACGGCGTGTAGAGCGCGAAGTTGGTCTCGTTGACCAGCACCAAGCGAGCCGACTGCTTCGGCAGCAACCGCTCAAGCTCCCGCGCAGCCGCCGCCCCTCCGAATCCACCCCCGGCGATGACGACGTTCCAGGCCATACGCCTACGCTAGCAAGTTTGTAACAACTTGTTACAAAGTGTCAGATGTGGCGAGCTAACCGCCGAGCTGCTCGCGGATCAGGCGGTTGACCTCGCCGCCGTCGGCGCGGCCTTTGGTCTCGCGCATGACGGCGCCGACGATGGCGCCGATCGCCTTGCCGTTGCCGGCGCGGATCTGCTCGGCGGCGGCGGGGTCGGCCTCGATCGCGGCGGCGACGATCGCCGCCAGCTCGCCGTCGTCGCCGGCCATCGCCAGGCCCTCGCGCTCGACGATCGCCTCGGCGTCGCCGCCCTCGGCGACCAGCGCCGCCAGCACCGTCTTGCCGGAGCCGTGGGAGATCGTCTTGCGGGCGACCATCGTGACCAGCTCGGCCAGCGCCGCCGGCGTCACCTTCGACTCGGCAGCCGAGCCGCCGTCCGCGGCGCGCAGCGCCGCAGCCAGCTCGCCCGTCACCCAGTTGGCCACCACCCGCGACTCGACCTCGGGCGCCTCGTTGTCGACCTGCTCGAAGTAGGCGGCGGTCTCGGGGTCGGCGGCGAGGACGGCGGCGACGTCGTGGGCCAGGCCGAGCTCGCTCGTGTAGCGCTCGATCCGCGCCGCCGGCAGCTCCGGCAGCGACTCGCGCGCCGCGCGCACCATCTCCTCGGTCGCCACGATCGGGACCAGGTCTGGCTCGGGGAAGTAGCGGTAGTCGTGCGCTTCCTCCTTGGAGCGCAGCGAGGTCAGGTCGCCACTGACCGGGTCGAAGTGCAGCGTCTCCTGTTCGACCGTCCCCCCCGCCTGCACCAGCGCTCGCTGGCGCTCGAGCTCGGCTTCGATCCCGCGCTGCAGGAAGCGGAAGCTGTTCATGTTCTTCAGCTCGGTCTTGGTGCCGAGCTCCTCGCTGCCGGCCGGGCGCACGGAGACGTTGGCGTCGACCCGCAGGCTGCCCTCCTCCATGTTGACGTCGGAGACGCCGAGCTGGCGCACCGTCTCGCGCAGCAGCCGCGCCCACTCGGCCGCTTCGGCGGCGTCGCGCAGGTCGGGCTCGGTGACGATCTCGACCAGCGGCGTGCCGCCGCGGTTGAAATCGACCAGCGAGGCGGCGGAGCCGTGGATCCGGCCCGATTCGCCGACGTGGATCGTCTTCGCCGCGTCCTCCTCGAGGTGGGCGCGGTGGATCCGTACCTGGCCGAGCTTGCCCTCGCCGCAAATCGGGATGTCGTACTGGCTGATCTGGTAGGCCTTCGGGCTGTCGGGATAGAAGTACTGCTTGCGGTGGAAGATCGAGCGCGGAGCGATCTCGCAGCCGAGCGCGGCACCGATCTGCAGCGCGTAGAGGATCGCCTGTTCGTTGGGCACCGGCAGCACGCCGGGATGGGCGAGGCAGATCGGGCAGGTGTGGGTGTTGGGCGCCTCGCCGAAGGAGAGTTCGCAGCCGCAGAACATCTTCGTCCGCGTCGCCAGCTGGACGTGGATCTCGAGCCCGATCACCGCCTCCAGCTCAGCCATCGGAGCCCTCCCCGTTGGAGAGGTACGGGACCGCGTGCGTCGTGGTGAAGCCGATCGACCGCTCCAGCGCGTAGGAGGCCTCCAGCAGCTTCTGCTCGGCGAAGGCCGGCGCCGCGATCTGGAAGCCGACCGGCAGCCGCGGGCCGCCGCCCTCGGGCTCGGCGAGGCCGGCGGGGATCGAGATCGCCGGGATCCCGGCCAGGCTCATCGGCACCGTGAAGAAGTCGTTGAGGTACATCGAGAGCGGGTCGGCGGTCTTCTCGCCGAGGCCGAAGGCGACCGAGGGCGAGGTCGGGGTGACGACGAAGTCGACGTCGGCGAAGGCGCCGCTGAAGTCCTCGGCGATGCGGGTGCGCACCTTCTGCGCCTGGCCGTAGTAGGCCTCGTAGTAGCCGGAGGAGAGCGCGTAGGTGCCGAGCATGATCCGCCGCTTGACCTCGGCGCCGAAGCCCTCGGCGCGCGTCGTCTCGTACATCTCGAGCAGGTCGCCGGCGTGCTCGGAGCGCATCCCGTAGCGGACGCCGTCATAGCGGGCGAGGTTCGACGACGCCTCGGCCGGCGCGATCACGTAGTAGGCGGAGATGCCGTGCTCGGCGTTGGGCAGGCCGACCTCGGTGACCTCACCGCCGAGGTCCTCGATCCGCCTCAGCGTCGCTTCGAAGACCTCGCGCACGCCGGCGTCGATCGCATCGGCGGCGAGCTCGCGGGGGACGCCGAAGCGCAACCCGCGCAGGTCCTCGGCCGAGGGGGCGACGATGCCGCCCTCGATCCCGACCGAGGTCGAGTCGCAGGGGTCTTTGCCCTGCAGCGCCGCCAGCAGCAGCGCCGCGTCGGTGACGTCGCGGGTCAGCGGCCCGCACTGGTCCAGCGAGGAAGCGAAGGCGATCATCCCGTAGCGGGAGATCGCGCCGTAGGTCGGCTTCAGGCCGACGATCCCGCAGAGCGAGGCGGGCTGGCGGATCGAGCCGCCGGTGTCGGTGCCGAGCGCGCAGGGGGCGAGGCCGCCGGCGACCGCCGCCGCCGAGCCGCCGGAGGAGCCGCCGGGGACGCGGCCGCGGTCCCAGGGGTTGAGGACCGGCCCGTAGGCCGAGTTCTCGTTCGAGCTGCCCATCGCGAACTCGTCCATGTTGGTCTTGCCGAGGACGCGGGCGCCGGCCTCCTCGAGCTTGCGCACGGCGGTCGCGGTGTAGGGCGGCAGGTAGCCCTCGAGGATCCTCGAGCCGGCCGTGGTCGGCGTCCCCTCGGTGCAGAAGATGTCCTTGACCGCGACCGGGATGCCGCCCAGCGGGCCGTCGATCGCCTGGTGGGGCTCGGCGCGCTCGACCTGGACCAGGTAGGCGTTCAGCTCGTCGCCGGCGGCCGCCTCGTGCCAGGCCGCGAAGTACTCGGCGGCCGAGAGCTCGGTGGCGGCGATCCGCGTCGCCGCTTCGGCGACGGTGAGGTCGAGGACGCTTGCCATCACTCGGCCTGCGGCGAGGGGACGCGGAAGGCGCCGTCCTGCGGGTCGGGCGCGGAGGCGAGGGCGACGTCGTGCGGCAGGCTCGGCCGCGGCTCGTCGGCGCGCCAGACGTTCTCCAGGGCGACGACGTGAGAGGTCGGCTCGACGCCCTCCAAGTCGAGATTGGAGATCCGGTCGACGTGGTCGAGGATGCCCGACAGCTCGCCGGCCATCGTCTCGACCTCGGCGTCGGAGAGCCGCAGGCGGGCGAGGCGGGCGACGTGCAGGACCTGGTCGCGGTCGATCATCGATTGCATTCTAGGTGTGCAATTAAATACCGCCTCTCACGGACCGGTTTTCCCATGATTTACAGGGAAAAAGTGGAATTCGGCGGGTTTATTTATTTACACCGCGTGCGTTTGATCTGCTGCCCGTCGCGCACTGGCCAGGCAGCCAGTTATGCTGCTCGCGATGCAGGGGCCCGCGGCAGAGAGATTCGTCGTCCTCAGCCTGCGCCTGCTCGCCGCGACCTTCGCCGTCGTCGGCCTCCTCTTCATCGCCGTCCCCAACCCGACGCTCGACGTCCTCTCCGACTTCGGCGAATGGTTCGGCAACCACACCCGCGCCCCGCACGGCTCCGAGCAGCTCTGGCTCTCGCTCGGCTTCGCCTACATGGTCGTGATCACCGGCATCTGCCTGGTCGCGCAGCTCGACGTCGTCCGCTACCGGCCGCTGCTGCTCGTCCTCGCCGCCGGCAAGACCGCCTCCTCGCTGGCGACGCTCGGCTTCTTCGTCTTCGACGAACAGGTCTTCGCCTACCTGCTCAACTTCATCCTCGACGGCTCGCTGGTCCTGATCGCGCTCGCTCTCTACGTGCTGGCGGGACGGATCGGGCGGCCGGTCGACCCCGGTTGACGGCGCCCGCCAGGGCTGTCGGCCGCTGAGCAGCGCACGCTGAGCGCGATCTGCGCGGCGATGGCGCCGGGCGTCGGCGGCCTGCCCGCCGCCGAACGCGACGTCGAGGTCGCCGGCCCGGTCGCCGAGTTCATGCGCTCCCTCTCCCCCGTCATGTTGCTGCAGCTGCGGCTGGCGCTGCACGCCTTCGAGTGGCTGCCGTTCCCGCGCCGCTTCAGCCGCCTCGACGCCGAGGGGCGCGAGCGCGCGCTGCAAAAGCTGGAGCGCTCGCGCAACCCGCTCAAGCACGAGCTGCTGCTGATGGCGAAGATCTTCTCGACGCTCGGCTACGCGGTGACGCCGCCGGTGCGCGAGGCACTCGGCTTCGAGATCGGCTGCGCGCTCGCCGACGGCAGCGTGCCGGAGCCGGCCGGCTCGCTGGGCGACACGAGCCCGCCGCCGGGAGGCGAGGAATGCGACGTGGTGATCGTCGGCTCGGGCGCCGGCGGCGCGGTCGCCGCCGCGACCCTGGCCGAGCTCGGCGTCGACGTCCTCGTGCTCGAGGCCGGCGGCCACTACACCCGCGACAACTACCCCGAGGGGCTCGACGCGATCGCCGCGCTCTACCGCGACGCCGGCCTGACGATCGCTGCCGGCAAACCGCCGATCCCGGTGCCGGTGGCCAAAGCGCTCGGCGGCACGACGGTGATCAACTCGGGGACCTGCTTCCGCGCTCCCGACCCGGTGCTCGAGGACTGGCGGCAGCGCTTCGGGATCGGCTGGGCGCACGAGCTCGACGCCGACTTCGCCGAGGCCGAGGACTTCCTCCGCGTCACCCAGCTCGACCCCGAGCGGATGGGCCGCAACGGGCAGCTGGCGATGGAGGGTGCGGCGGCGCTCGGCGCCAGCGGCGCCCCGATCCACCGCAACGCCGGCAACTGCGTGCAGTGCAGCTCCTGCCCCTTCGGCTGCGCGATCGACGCCAAGCGCGGCATGCACGTCAGCTACCTGCCCCGCGCCGTCGCCGCCGGGGCGCGGGTGCGGGCCGGGATCGAGGTCCAGCGGGTGATCGTCGAGAACGGGCGCGCGGTCGGAGTCGAAGGTAAGGGCTTCGAGGTCCGCGCCCGCAAGGCGGTGATCGTCGCCGGCGGCGCGCTGGGCACGCCGGAGCTGCTGCTGCGCTCGGAGCTCGGCGGCGGTCAGGTCGGCCGCAACCTCCACATCCACCCCGCCTGCTGGGTCGGCGCCCGCTACGAGGAGGAGGTGCGCGGCTGGGAGGGCGTGATGCAGAGCTACTACCTCGACCAGTGGGAGGAGCAGCGGATCCTGCTCGAGGCGACCTTCACGCCGCTGGCCTTCGGCGGCGCCTGGCTGCTCGGCGCTGGCGCCAGCCACCAGAAGGCGATGCTCGACTTCGGCCACATCGGCTCGATCGGCGTCCACCTCTCCGACCACTCGGCCGGCCGCGTCGGCCTCGGCACCGGCAGCGTCCGCGCTTCCTACGCGCTGACCCGCGACGACGCCCGCCGCCTCGCCTACGGCATCGCCCGCGCCGCGGAAGTCCACTTCGCCGCCGGCGCCAGCGAGGTCTACCCCAACATCGCCAGGGTCGGGGTGCTGAAGCCGAGCGACCTGGCCAGCTTCGAGGCGACCACGTTCAAGCCCGGCGAGCTGCGCCTGGAGGCCTTCCACCCGATGGGGACGGCGCGGATCGCGGCCGACCCGCGCGAGGGCGTCTGCGCGCCCGACGGCTCGGTCCACGGCACCGCCGGCCTCTATGTCGCCGACGCCTCGCTGTTCCCGACCTCAGTCGGGGTCAACCCGATGATGACGGTGATCGCTTTTTCGAAGCGGATCTCGCGGGACCTCGCGACTCAGGGCGCCGCTGTCGCTTCGGCTTAGTCGTCGCGCCCGGCTTCGAGAGCGAATCGGCGACCTTGGCGAACGAGGTGCCGCGCTCGGCCATCGAGCGGTAGCCGCCGTAGGCGATGCCGGCCGCGGCGGCGAGGCCGAGCCAGACGCCGAGCTTCAGAGTCGCGTTGACGCCGACCCCGCCGAGCTCACCGAAGTCGGGCGGGAAGAGGATGCGGAGGAGGACCAGCAGCGTCGCCAGGCCGCCGAGGACGGCGACGGCGGCGCTGAGCGGCACCGCCGGCTCCCACTTCGAGCCCCGCAGCCGCAGCACCGCGGCAGCGACCGCGACAAGGATCACGACGAGCAGCAACCAGGAGATGACGTCGAGGGTCTGCCAGGCATCCCCGCCCGCACCGGCGCCGCCGCCGAGCTTGATCCGGCGCGCCTCGCCAGCGACTTCGGCGCCGTACCAGTCGAGGAACATGAAGACGAAGAGCGCCAGCGCCGAAAGCGCCGCGACCGCCTCCCCGCGGCTGAGCCGCCTCGACTTCCCTTTCCCCCGCGCGCCCGGCACGAGGGCGAGCCTACACGCCGCTGCGCCGGCGCCGCGCCGCCTCGAGCGTGTTGACGAGCAGCATCGCCCGCGTCATCGGCCCGACCCCGCCGGGCACCGGCGTGATCGCGCCGGCGACCTCCTTCACCGCCTCGAAGTCGACGTCGCCGACGAGGCCGTCCTCGCCACGGTTGGTGCCGACGTCGATCACGATCGCGCCTGGGCGCACCATCTCGGCGCCGATCAGCCCCGCCGAGCCGGCGGCGGCGACCAGGATGTCCGCCTCGCGGCAGACGGCGGCGAGGTCGCGGGTGTGGGAGTGGCAGTGGGTGACGGTCGCGTTCTCGGCCAGCAGCAGCGCCGCCAGCGGCTTGCCGACCAGGATCGAGCGGCCGACGACGACGGCGCGGGCACCGTCGAGCTCGGCGCCGGCCTCGCGCAGCAGCTCGATCACGCCGCGCGGCGTGCACGGCACCAGCGCCTCCGGGCGGCCCTGGGCGAGCAGCCCGGCGCTCAGCGGCGTCAGCCCGTCGACGTCCTTGCCGGGGTCGATCGCCGCGATCAGCGGGTCCTGGTCGAGGTGCGCGGGCAGCGGCAGCTGCAGGAGGATGCCGTCGACGCTCTCGTCGGCGTTCAGCGCTTCGATCAGCGCCAGCAGCTCCGCCTGGGAGATGTCGCCGCCGGGCTCGTGGTGGACCGAGCGGATCCCGACCTCGGCCGAGTCCTCGCGCTTCATCCGCACGTAGACGGCGGAGGCGGGGTCGTCACCGACCAGGATCGTCGCCAGCCCCGGCGGCTCGGGCAGCGTCGCGACCTCGGCAGCGACCCGCTCGCGCAGGCGCGCCGCCACCGCTTTGCCGTCGATGATCCGCGCCGCCACCTCAGCGCCTCCGGATCGGGGCGTAGTCGGCCATCAGCTTGCGCTCGCTGCCGTCGCCGGAGAAGCGGACGACGACCACGCCGCCGGGCTCGACCGCGGTGACGACGCCGTCGCCGAAGCTGGCGTGGACGACGTCATCGCCGATTCCCAGCTCCAGCGCCGGGCTCGGGTCGCGCGGCTGCGCCGCCGCCGGGGCGCCGACCGGCGTGTCCCAGCGCATCCCCCCGCCCCCGGCGGGAACCGTCGTCTGGCGTTCGGTCAGTTCGACCGGCAGCTCGTCGATGAAGCGCGAGGGCAGGTTGTACTCGGCGCGGCCGAACAGGCGCCGCTCCCTGGCCCAGGTCATGTAGAGCCGTTTGCGGGCGCGGGTGATGGCGACGTAGCAGAGCCGCCGCTCCTCTTCTTCGCCGCCCTCCTCGAGCGCCCGCATGTGGGGGAAGGCGCCGTCCTCGCAGCCGATCACGAAGACCGTGTCGTACTCGAGCCCCTTGGCGTTGTGCAGCGTCATCAGCGTCACCAGGCCGCTGTCGTCGGCGATCGAGTCCTGGTCGGAGAGCAGCGAGATCTGCTGCAGGTACTCCTCCAGCGGGGTGACCTCGCTCTCCCCCTCCCGCTCGCGCTCGAGGTCGAACTCGGCGGCGCCCTCGACCAGCGCTTCGAGGTTCTCGATCCGCCCTTCGGCTTCGACCGTGCGCTCGGCTTCGAGCGCTTCCAGGTAGCCGGTCTCGCTCAGCACCGCCTGCAGCAGCTCGGCGACCGCCGAGCCCGAGTCGGCGCGCGCCCGCAGCAGGTCCATCGTCTCGTGGAAGCGGCCGACCGACTTGATCGCCGCGGCACCGAGGCCGGGCACCTCCTCGGGCCGTTCCATCACCTCCCAGATCGTCAGTCCGGCGGTGTTGGCGTAGGCGGCGAGGCGCGCCTGGCTGGTGTTGCCGATCCCGCGCCGCGGCACGTTGACGACGCGGCCGAAGGAGACCTGGTCGGCCGGGTTGGCGAGCAGGCTGAGGTAGGCGATCGCGTCCTTGACCTCGGCCCGTTCGTAGAACTTGGTGCCGCCGATCACCTGGTAGGCGACGTTGAGCCGACTCAGCGTGTCCTCGACCACGCGACTCATCGCGTTGGTCCGGTAGAAGACGGCGACCTCGGCGCGGCCGACCCCATCCTCCTCGCCGAGTCGCTCGATCTCGCCGGCGACCCAGCGCGCCTCCTCGTGCTCGTCGCCGAGTTCGGAGAGCTGGATCTTCTCCCCCTGCTCGGCTTCGCTCCACAGCTCCTTCGGTCGCCGCTCGCGGTTGTGCTCGACCACCGCGTTGGCCGCCTGCAGGATCGTCTCGGTCGAGCGGTAGTTCTGCTCGAGCTTGACGACACCGGCCTCGGGGAAGTCCCGATCGAAGTTCAGAATGTTTGATACGTCTGCGTACCTAAACCCGTAAATCGACTGATCCTCGTCGCCGACGACCATCAAATTGCCGTGCTCGGCGGCGAGCAGCTGCAGCAGGCGGTACTGGGCGTGGTTGGTGTCCTGATACTCGTCGACGAGGACGTGGCGGAAGGTGCGGCGCCAGCGATGGCGCACCTCCTCGAAGAGCTCGAGCGCGTTGACGGTGCGGACGAGCAGGTCGTCGAAGTCCATCGCGTTGGCCTCGAGCATCCGCTTCTCGTAGAGCGGGAAGGCTTCGGCGACGACTTCCTCGAACGGGCCGGCCGCCGTTTCGGCGTAGCTGTCGGAGTCGATCAGCTGGTTCTTGGCGCCGGAGATCTTCGAGCGGACCGCGCGCGGCGGGTAGCGTTTCGGGTCGATCCCGAGCTCGCCGAGGCAGCGTTTGAGCATCCGCAGCGAGTCGCCCTCGTCGTAGATCGTGAAGCTGCGCGAGTAGCCGAGGCGCTCGGCGTCGGCGCGCAGCATCCGCGCGCAGGCGGAGTGGAAGGTCGTCACCCACATCGCCCGCAGCGAGCGGCCGACGAGCTGGCCGACGCGGTCGCGCATCTCGGCCGCGGCTTTGTTGGTGAAGGTGATCGCCAGGATCTCGCCCGGCTGGGCGGCGCCGGTCGCCAGCAGGTAGGCGATCCGGTGGGTCAGGACCCGGGTCTTGCCGGAGCCGGCGCCGGCCAGCACCAGCAGCGGGCCGCCGGGGTGGACGACGGCCTCGCGCTGGGGCGGATTGAGGCCCGCCAGCAGCCGCTCGACGCGGTCGGCGCCGGGCTCGGTCGGGGCGCCGCCGGCGACTTCCGGCAGCCCCTCGGGCGGGTCGAACTCGGCTTGCAGGCTCACCCGCCGAGCATAGCCACGAGCTCGGCGGGGGCCTGCGGAGGGGTCGGTGCTATTCGCAGGCTGCTTCGATCGCCTTGCCGAACCCTTCGCCATCGCCTTCCAGGACCCATGCCTGGAGTTCGTCTTCGGGGGCTTCGCGGATGACGTCGCCGATGCAGCTGAGCTGTTCGTCGGTCACTTCACCGGCGAGGCCCTCTTCGGCGGCTTCGGCGAGCACGTCCTGGTCGAGTTCGGCGAACCCTTCCAGTTCGTCCAGCTTCCACCCGCCGTCTTCCTTGACCAGGGCGACGGCAATCGTCTGGCCGTCGAGCGGGCTGCCGACGAAGGCGGCGTTGGCGGTGGCGTTCTCACCGTCGACCTGGATGTCGGTGACCGTCACCTTTTCCGGGTTGTCCGAGGTGTCTTCAGCTTCTTCTTCGCATTCTTCGAGCGCGGCCTTGCCTTTGCCTTCGCCGTTCTGCTCGAGGAAGTTCTGGGTCATGTATTCGGTGCATTTCGACGGGTCGCCGAGGGTCACCGATTTGACGATCGCGTCTTCGATCTGGGCTTCGTCTTCGCTGCTGCCACTGGAATCTCCCCCTCCACCGCAGGCAGCGGCGACGAGCAGGATCAGCAGGGCGAGCGGAAACAGCAGGAAACGCGTCTTCAAGGCGAACCTTTCGGAGAGGGGACGGACTGGACCGTCCAAGCTATATCAGCCACCGGCCGGCCAGTCAGCCACCGGCGGATGACCGACCGGTACGGGGACGGATGTCCGGCGGCTCCCCCCCGGCGCTGCCGCCGTCGAGCTCGGCGAGGCGCTGCTCGAGCGCCGCAATGCGCTCGGAGAGCGCCTTGATCGCGTCGGCGATCGGGTCCGGCAGGTGGATCCAGTCGGCGTCTGGACCCTCGACCCGCTTGCCTTCGACCCGCACCGGGTGGCCGGGGTTGCCGACCACGGTGGCGCCGGGCGGCACGTCCTCGACGACGACGGTGTTGGCGCCGATCTTGGCGCCGTCGCCGACCGCGATCGGCCCCAGCAGCTTCGCGCCGGAGCCGACGGTGACGTTGTTCCCCAGGGTCGGGTGGCGCTTGCCGCGCTGGAAACCGGTGCCACCCAGGGTCACCCCCTGGTAGAGGGTGACGCAGTTGCCGATCACCGCGGTCTCGCCGATCACCACGCCGGAGCCGTGGTCGATGAAGAACTCCTCGCCGATCTCCGCCGCGGGGTGGATCTCGACCCCGGTGACCGCCCGGGTGACGTAGGCGATCACCCGCGGCGCCAGCGGCACCCGCGCCTCGAGCAGGGCATGGGCGAGGCGGTGGGCAAGCAGCGCCTGCACCCCGGCCCAGCTGGTCAGGATCTCGAACGAGGAGACCCCCTGCGCCGCCGGGTCGCGGTCGCGGGCCGCGGCGACGTCGGCACGGATCTCGCGCAGGACTCGACGGATCATGGCGAGAAGAAGGGTAGGGACATGTAGCGCTCGCCCGAGTCGCAGACGATCGTCACCACGCGCTTGCCCGCCATCTCCGGCCGGCCCGCGACCTGAAGCGCCGCCCAGACGTTGGCCCCGGCCGAGATGCCGGAGAGGATGCCCTCCTTGCGACCGAGCAGCCGCGCCGTCTCCAGCGCGTCCTCGTCGCCGACCGGGAGGATCTCGTCGATCACCTCGCGGTCGAGCACCTCGGGGACGAAGCCGGCGCCGATTCCCTGGATTTTGTGCGGGCCGGGCGGGCCGCCGGAGAGGACCGGCGAGCTGGCCGGCTCGACCGCGACGACCAGGGTCTGCGGCGAGCGCTCGGCGAGCATGCGGCCGACGCCGGTGATCGTGCCCCCGGTGCCGACGCCGGCGACGAAGGCGCCGATCTCGCCGTCGGTGTCGCGCCAGATCTCCTCCGCCGTGGTGCGGCGGTGGGCCTCGGGGTTGGCGGGGTTTGAGAACTGCATCGGCATGAAGCCCTTGCGCTGCTCGCGGATCTCCTCGGCCAGCGCCACCGCCTCGTTCATGCCGCCCAGCGAGGGCGTCTCCCGCACCTCGGCGCCGTAGGCGCGCAGCAGCTTCGCCCGCTCGCGGCTCATTCCCTCGGGCAGGGTGAGGATCAGCTCGTAGCCGCGGGCGGCACAGACCATCGCCAGGGCGATGCCGGTGTTGCCGCTGGTCGGCTCGACCACGACCGCGCGCCCGGGCCGAATCAGCCCCTCTTCCTCGGCCGCGTCGATCATCGCCACCCCGATCCGGTCCTTGACCGAGCCGCCGGGGTTGAAGTACTCGAGCTTGACGCAGACCTGACCGCCGACCTCATCGGACATCCGGTCGAGCATCACCAGCGGCGTGTTGCCGACGACCGCGGAAGCCTCTGCCCCGATTCGCATCCCGTGACTTTAGATGCGCAGCCGGTAGAGGACGTGCGGCAGTCCCGCGTGCTCGACATCCCCCACCAGCTCCATCCCGACCTTCTCCGCCACCCGCCGCGAGGCCGCGTTGTCGGGCAGGGCCACCGCCACGAGCTCCTCGAGACCGACCTCGCACGCCAACTCGATCCCCGCTTCGGCGCCAGCCGTCGCCAGGCCTCGCCCGTGCAGGTCGGGGTCGACCGTCCAGGCAAGCTCGACCGCCTCTTCCGCCTCGATCTGCGTCTGCCGCAGACCGACTCGCCCGGCGTAACCGACGGCCTCCTCGACCACAGCGAACGGCCCGTAGCCGTGCTCGCGCCAGTGCCGCAGGTCCTCCAGCAGCATCGCCGACGCCTCCGAAGGCACGATCGGCGGCATCGGCCACGGCCGCAGCCAGAGGTTGACCTCCGGGCGGGTGAAGACCCGCACGTAGCCCGCTTCATCGCCGGCCTCCGGTCGCCGCACCACGCTCAGATGAAGTACATGCCCGAGCCGGACTCTTCGGCCTCGCGGCGGGCGACTTCGGCGATCGTCGTCTGGCCGAAGACCTTGCGCAGGGCGGCGACGCCCTCGGCCCAGATGCCGCCCGCCTCGTCGGCCTCGGTGCCGATCTTGCCGTCGAGGGTCTGGACGACCTCGAGCACGGTGATCTCTTCGGCCGGGCGCGAGAGGGTGTAGCCGCCGCGCATGCCGCGGTGGCTGGTGAGCAGGCCGGCGCGGCGCAGGGTCGAGAAGAGCTGCTCGAGGAACTGCTCGGGGATGTCGCGGCGCTCGGCCAGCTCTTTGATCGGAACCGGGCGATCGCCGGAGCGCGCCAGCTCGGCGAGGGCAACTACCGCATAGCGCGACTTCGAGGTGACCGAGATCACAGCCGGGTTTCTACCGCACCAACCCGGGCTGGGCTAGGATCGAACGGCAAGGGGCGCCGTCCGTCGTCGGGCGCCCGAAACCCGCGACGAGTGATCGGAAGCCGTCCTGAGCGAGCGCCCAAACTGCCTTGTGATCGACGATCACCCGCTGGTCTGCGTCGGTGTGCGAGAGGTACTGGGAGACGATTTCGAGGTGCACGAGACGAGCAGCCGTGAGGAGGCGCTCGACCTCGTTCGCGACGTCGGCAACTTCGAGGTCGCGATAGTCGACATGCGCTGGCGGCTGAACGGCGACGGCGCCGCCTCGATCAGCGGCCCGGAGGCGATCCGCGCCCTGCGCCGCTCCCACTCGGCGCTGGGGATCGTCGCCCACGGCGAGCGGCCCGAGCGCCATCTGGCCAACGCCGCGATGCAGGCCGGGGCGAGCGCCTACGTCGCCCGCACCGCCGGCCCCGAGCACCTGCGCCAGGCCGTCGACGCCGCCGTCGCCCAGGAGACCTTCGTCGATCCGGCGGTGCCGCCGAAAGGCAGCCGCGGCAAGCTCACCCGCCGCCAGCGCGAGATCCTGCAGCTGCTCGCCGACGGCGAGTCGACCACCGTCGCCGCCCGCGAACTCGACCTCAGCGAAGAGACGGTGAAGACCCACATCAAGACCGCGCTCTCCCGGCTCAACGCGCGCAACCGCACCCACGCGGTGGCGATCGCCCTGCGCGAGTCACTGATCGTCTGAGTCCGCGGCGGGACGACCGGCGCTCCCGTCGGGGAGGGTGCTCGCCACCCTCCGTTGGCAGGTAGGGCGGCGAGCACCCTCTTCCTCCGGGACCCAGGCGTGGGACGCGTGTGGTTGAGCTGGACGGCGGACAGGCGCCTTATAGGTCGAAAAGGGCGCAAAACGCGCCTCTTCCCCTGTGAGCGGGCGGGCCGGCGCACCTACCTGCCCTGTGGGTGCGCCGGGCCGCCCGCGGCTCGGCCGGACCGGCGGGAGGTGACGCCGCCTAACGACCTGCAGGCTGCTTCGCCGGGGCCGACCAGGCGGGGCGGCGGACGCGGAGCAGGGAGCGCCGGCGCCAGGCCGGGTCGCGCTGCGGAGCGTCCTTGGAGCGGGCCGTCGCCGGGACGGCCAGCGGGGTCCTGCTCATCGGCCTAGATCCAGCCTCGGTCGCGGGCCGTGAGCACGGCCTGGGCGCGGTCGACGGCGCCGATCTTGCCGTAGACGTTGTGCAGGTGGGTGCGGATCGTCGAGACCGAGAGGTGCATCTCGCCGGCGATCTGCTTGTAGACCATGCCCTCGGAGAGGTGGCGGAGGACGTCGAGCTCGCGCGCGGAGAGCGGGCAGGGCTCGCTGATCCGCGACGATTCGCGCTGGTTGAGGGGAAGCTCGTAGAGCAGGTCGCGCAGCGCCTCCTGGCCGAGGCCGCAGCGGTCGGCGCTGGTCCGCAGGCGCTCGGGCGAGATCGCCTCGCCCTGCGAGTAGTGGGCGACCATGTCGGAGGTGGCGACGATCGCGGCCAGGCCCTCGGCGTCCTCGGCGTGGTGGCGCTCGATTGCGACGGCGATCCGCTGCGGCAGGTTCCAGCGCCGGGCGAGGACGCCGCCGACCAGGGCGTGGTCGATGCCGAGCTGCTCGCGTTCGTCCTTGAGGCGCTGCTCGGGGCTGCGCGCGATCGCGTCGAAGTAGACCTTGTAGCCGGGGTGCAGGCGGGAGATGACCAGGCGGCCGATGTCGTGCAGGAGGGCGGCGACGGCAAGCTCGTCGCGCTCGACCCAGCCGACGGTGCGGCCGATCTGGACCGCGGCCCGCTGGGTGGCGAGGGCGTGCACGCGGAAGCGCTCGGGTTTCAGCTCCCAGCCACCGTTGGACTCGAAGAAGTCGAAGCTGGGGGCGGTGCCAGCGATCGCCAGGACACCGGAGGGCTTCAGCGCCTCGACCGCCTCGGGGATGCTGGCGACGCCACCGCCCGAACCGCTGCGGTTGGCGAAGCGCAGGACCGAGATCGTCAGCGCGACGTCGGCCTCGACCGCCTCGACTAGCTCGCCGACGCGGGGAGTGTCGGCGGTCGCCGCGGCGATAACCCGCTCGCGGGACTCGATCAGGACCGGGAAGCGCTCGACGGCTTCGAAAGCCTCGGCGAGCCGGCTGCCGGGAGCCGGGGCGCCGCGGCCGCTCTTGGCCTGCGCGTCCGACACCGGGGGCTTTGCCTTGGCCTTCGGGGCGATGCTATGTGCGGTTGCTGCCTCCATTCCGCCAAACTCATCGGCAGGAAGGGACGTTTGGTTTAGCCGAAAGTTCCGCTGCCCAAGACAGCGGCGTTCATCTATTCGTCCACGGAAACGCCAGAAAGCCGCATGAATGCTGCCTGTATGCGGTCTAAGCTGGCCTCCCGGCCAAGCACCGAAAGTGACTCGAAAATCCCAGGTGAGACCGAAGTTCCGGTGATCGCGACCCGCAGCGGCTGGTAAAGGCGGCCCGGCTTCACCTCGAAGCGGTCGAGCAGCGGTGCCAGCGCCGCCTCGATTGGCTCCGGCTCGAAGGGATCGACTGGGGCGAGCGCCTCGGCGGCGGCCTCGAGCAGCTCGCGGCTGCCCTCTTTCATCACCTTCGACCAGGCCTTGGGGTCCTCGACGGGGTCCTCGAAGAGGAAGCCGATCAGCGGCCAGACCTCGGCCAGCGTCTGCGCTTTCTCCTGGGCGATCTCGCAGGCGGCGCGCAGGCGTGCGTCGGGCTCGCGGCCGACGTGGGCGGCGACCGCGGCGGTGTACTCGTCCAGCGGCAGCTCGCGCATGTAGCGGCCGTTCAGCCAGCGCAGCTTCTTCTCGTCGAAGATCGCCGCCGACTTGCCGACGTCGGCGACGCGGAAGCGGCGCACCAGCTCCTCGGTCGGCATCAGCGTCGTGTCGTCGTCGGTGCCCCAGCCGAGCAGCGCCAGGTAGTTGCGTACCGCCGCCGGCAGGTAGCCCGCGTCGCGAAGCTCCTGGACCGAGGCGGCGCCGTGGCGCTTGGAGAGCTTCTTGCCGTCGGGCCCGTGCAGCAGCGGCAGGTGCGCGTAGCGGGGCGCCGGGTGGCCGAGCGCTTCCAGCACCAGCAGCTGCTTCGGCGTGTTCGAGAGGTGATCGTCGCCGCGCACGACGTCGGTGATCCTCATCTCGGCGTCGTCGACGGCGACGGCGAAGTTGTAGAGGACGCTGCCGTCGCCGCGGGCGATGACGAAGTCGTCGTAGCTGGCGTTGGGGAAGGCGACCGGGCCGCGGATCAGGTCATGGACGACGGTCTCCCCCTCGTCGGGGACCCGCAGTCGCACCGCCGCGCCCTCGTCGCGGCTGGGCGTGCCGCGGTAGCCGCGGCTGGCGCCGTGCTCGGCCTTCCACGCCTCGACGTCCTTGGCGGTGGCGGTGTCGTGGTAGGCGTGGCCGGACTCCAGCAGCCGCGCCAGAGCCACCCCGTGGCTCTCGGCGCGGTCGACCTGGTGCAGCGGGCCCTCGTCCCAGTCGAGCTCCAGCCAGGCGAGCGCATCGAGGATCTGGGCGACGTGCTCCTCGGTCGAGCGCTCGCGGTCGGTGTCCTCGATCCGCAGCACCAGCGCCCCGCCCTCGTGCCGGGCCGCCAGCCAGTTGTACAGCGCGGTGCGGGCGCCGCCGATGTGCAGCGCGCCGGTCGGCGAGGGGGCGAAGCGAAGGCGCATCGAGGGCTCGGGCATGGGGCCGGATACTTCCACAGCACCCCGGCCATAGGATGGGCGGCAATGCTGATCGGGGCGCATGTATCCACCGCCGGGGGGCTCGCCAACGCGGTCAAGCGCGGCGAGGAGCGCGGCTGCGAATCGATCCAGATCTTCCACCAGAGCCCGCGGATGTGGCGGCCGACCAAATACGGCGAGGAGGACTTCGCCGCCTTCCGCGAGGCGATGGACGCCTCGAAGGTGGAAGCGGTGATCATCCATGCCGTCTACCTGATCAACTGCGCGACCAAAGACAAAGAGCTGCGCAAGAAGTCGCTCGCCTCGCTCACCCACGCGCTGCGGATCGGCGACGGGATCGGCGCCCGGGGCGTCGTCCTGCACCCCGGCGCCCAGAAAGGCGAGCCGCACGGGCCGTCGATGAAACGGGCCGGCAAAGTGATCGCCGCGGCGCTGAAGGACAGCGACCACTGTCCGCTGCTGCTCGAGCAGACCGCCGGCCACAAAGGCCTGCTCGGCCGCGACTTCGACGAGACCGCGGCTCTGATCGAACTCGGCGGCGGCGGTAAACGGCTCGGCCTCTGCCTCGACTCCTGCCACATGTTCGTCCAGGGCTACGACGTCACCGACGAAGAGCACCTCGCGGCAACTCTCGACGAAGCCGACGCCAAGGTCGGGATCGAGCGCCTCGGCGCCGTCCACGTCAACGACGCCGCCACCCCCCTCGGCTCCCACCTCGACCGCCACGCCAACATCGGCAAAGGCGAGATGGGCCGCAAAGGCCTCGCCGCCTTCCTCTCCGAGCCCCGCTTCGAGGGCCTCCCCGCCACCCTGGAGACCCCGGGTCCGGAAAAGAAAGGCACGAGCAAGCAGGAAGTGGCCCTGGCCAAGCGCCTGCGCCGCGAAGGCCTCAAACGCCGATTGGCGTGAGGGGTGCGGACCCCCTCCCACGATGCCGCCGTTTGATTCCGAGCTTCCGGGCCTTCGACCGCGTTCCGAAGCTCATCGAGCCGAGGGCGCAGACCGGCTCATGGTGCTGGGCGCGTGGGCCGCTGCCGGGCAGCTCCTGCGCCCGCGCCTGGCTGGCCAATCAGCCGAATCCAGGCAGGCGACAAGGGCCGGCGTGTGCCGGCCCTTGCTCTCCCGCCGTAAACCTTTTATTTGACGTGGACGCCGGAGATCGCGCGGGAGATGACGAGGCGCTGGATCTCGGAGGTGCCCTCGAAGATGGTGTAGATCTTGGCGTCGCGGTGCATCCGCTCGACCGGGAACTCGCGGGTGTAGCCGTTGCCGCCGAGGATCTGGATCGCCCGCTCGGTCGCCCAAACCGCGACCTCGCCGGCCTTCAGCTTCGACATCGAGCCCTCGGCGTTTTCGAAGCGGTGGCCGTTGCGGCCCATCCAGGCAGCGCGCCAGACGAGCAGGCGGGCGGCGTCGATCTCGAGCTTCATGTCGGCGAGAGTGAAGGCGATCGACTGGTTCTCGACGATCGCCCGGCCGAACTGCCGGCGCTCTTTGGCGTAGTCGAGCGCGTACTCGTAGGCGGCGCGGGCGATTCCCAGCGCCTGGGCGCCGACCACCGGCCGGCTCGCCTCGAAGGTCTGCATCGCCGCCTGCGACTTGGAGCGTTTGCCCTCGCGGACCCGAGCGAGGCGTTCGTCCAGCTTGTCTTTGCCGCCCAGCAGGCAGGAGCCCGGGACGCGGCAGTCGTCGAGGTGGACGTCGGCGGTGTGCGAGGCGCGCAGGCCGTGCTTCTTCACCTTCGCGCCCTGCTCGCAGCCCTTGGTCCCCGGCGGGATGATGAAGGCGGCGTGGCCGCGCGAGCCGAGCTCGCGGTCGACCGAGGCGATCACGACGTGGACGTTGGCGATGCCGCCGTTGGTCGCCCAGGCCTTCTGCCCGTTCAGCACCCATTCGTCGCTCGCCTCGTCGTACTTGGCGGTGGTGCGGATCGCCGAGACGTCGGATCCGGCGTCCGGCTCCGACGCGCAGAAGGCGGCGAGCTTGACGTCGTCCGGCGTGCCGAAGCACTGCGGGATCCACTCCCCCATCTGCTCCGGGGTTCCCTGCCCGAAGATTGCGGCGACGGCGAGCGAGGTGCCCATGATCGCCATCCCGATGCCCGCGTCGCCCCAGAACAGCTCCTCGTTGGCGATCGGCAGGGTCAGGCCGGTCTCGTCGGCCCAGAACTGCCCCATCGCTTCGAAGCTGTACAGGCCGATCTTGGCGGCCTCCTGGATCACCGGCCAGGGAGTCTCCTCGCGCTCGTCCCATTCGGAGGCGGCGGGACGGACGACGCCCTCGGCGAAGCCGTGCACCCACTCGCGGATGTCCTTCTGGTCCTGGTTGAGCTCGAGCGTGAAGGCGGGACCCTCGGCCTGCCCGGATCCGTTCCCGGCGGCGCTGGTCAGCACCTCGTCGTTGGTGGCGTCAGCCACGGTTGCTCCCTCCGGCATCGCGGGAATACTACACGAAAACGTGTCGTGTCTACACGGATTCGTGTCTAAATTTTCACGGCACTCAGACGTCGCGCAGATCGAAGGCGCGCAGGCCCTCGGCACCGGTGTCGGTGCAGTCGAAGAAGCGGCGGTTGACGCAGCCGTAGGACTCGCCGCTGCCCTCGTAGGCGCGCTCGACCGAGAACTGGCAGTGCGGCAGCGGCTCGCCGGTCATCTTGACCCCGCCGAAGCCCCCCTTCTGAAGGACGGCGGCCAGATCGATCTCCGCCGAGAACACCTCCTGCATGCAGCCGACGTACTGGTTGCCGCTGAGACGGTCGACGTAGCTGTAGAGGTAGCGGCAGCCGAGTTCGACGCAGCCGCGCGGCTCGACCATCTTGTCGCAGAAGGCGCGGCACTGGCGGCATTCGCCGATCTCGGTGCGGGGGGTGACGCTCATAGAGAAAGTCTAGGGACGCCGCTGCGCGGAACCAAGCGATTTGGCTTGGTCAAGCGGCCAGGGCGGCGGTGCCGAGGACCTGGCCGAGCTCGTTGCGCAGGTGGGTCGACGGCCGCACGCGGTAGCCGTCGCCGAACTTCAGCTGCTTCTCCCCCGCGCTGGTCTTGACCAGGACGTGGACGTCGGCCTCGCCCTTGTGGTGTTCGAAGACCGCCTTCAGCTCGGCGACCAGCTCGGGGCTGAGGCTGGCGGCGTCGACGGTCAGCTCGAAGGGACCGCTCGGCGTCGCCGCCGGCGCCAGCTTCTTGGCGTTGGCGATTTCGTCGGAGTCGGGTTCGAAGCGGCTCACCTCTTGGACGACGAGCTTGGTTTCGCCGCGGTCCTTGTGGTCGAGGCGACCGCGGACGAGGACGATCGCGTCGGGCGCGATCGTCTCGGCGACGTCGGACTGGTCGGCCTTGAAGACGATCAGCTCGATCTGGCCCTCGACGTCGTCGAGCGTCGCGAACATCATCTGGTTGCCGCTCTTGGTGCGGATCTTCTTGCAGTCGACGATGATGCCGCCGACCGTGGCCCAGGCGCCGTCGGCCTTGCCGCCGAGCTCGGCCAGGCTGCAGTCGACGCGGGCGCGCAGCGCCGGCCCGACTTCGGCCAGCGGGTGCGAAGAGAGGTAGGTGCCAAGCGTCTCCTTCTCCATCGCCAGCAGCTCCGCCCGCTCGAACTCGGTGGCGGAGATCGGCGGCCGCTGGTGGGCGGCCGCGGGCTGCGCGGCCCCTCCCCCGGAGTCCTCGCCGAAGTCGAAGATCGAGCCCTGGCCGAGCTGCGCGTCCTCCTGCGCCTTCTGGCCGGCGGACTGAGCCTGCGGCAGCATCTCCAGCATCCCCTTGCGGGTGTCCCCGGTCGAGTCGAGAGCGCCGCACTTGATCAGGCATTCGATCGCGCGTTTGTTGACCGCGCGCGAGTCGACCCGCTCGCAGAAGTCCCAGATCGAGTCGATCGGCTTCTCCTCGCGGGCGCGGAGGATCGCCTCGACCGCGGAGTGGCCGACGTTCTTGACCGCGTCGAGGCCGAAACGGATCGCGTTCTCGGAGACGACGAAGCTGTGGTCGGAGGAGTTGACGTCGGGCGGCAGGACGTCGATCCCCATCTCCGCGCAGCGGTTGACGAAGAAGGGCACCTTGTCTTTGGTGTTCATCACCGAGGAGATCACCGCCGCCATGTACTCGGCCGGGTAGTTGGCCTTGAGGTAGGCGGTGCGGTAGGAGATCAGCGCGTAGCAGGCGGCGTGGGACTTGTTGAACGAGTAGTCGGCGGCGGCTTCGTTCAGTTTCCAGAGGTCTTTGGCGACGCTCGGAGCGGTGCCGGACTTGGCCAGCCCTTCGATGAACTTATCCTTCATCGTCGCCATCAGGTCGCGCTTCTTCTTGCCGATCGCCTTGCGCAGGTCGTCCGCCTCGGAGGGGCTGAAGCCCGCCATCTGCTTGGCGATCTCCATCAACTGCTCCTGGTAGAGGACGCAGCCGTAGGTCGATTCGGTGAAGGCGCGCAGGCGCTCGTCGGGATAGGTGACGGTGGCCGGGTTGCGCTTGCCCTTGGCGTAGGCGGGGATGTAGGCCATCGCGCCCGGGCGGTAGAGGGCGACGAGGGCGACGATGTCGGCGAACTCGGTCGGCCGCACCTTCTTCATCGCCTCGCGCATCCCCTCGGACTCGAGCTGGAAGACGCCGGTCGAGTCGCCCTCGGCGAGCATCGCGTAGGTCTTGGCGTCGTCGATCGGGATCTTCTCGATGTCGAGCCGCTCGCCGCGCGAGCGCTCGATGATGTCGATCGCGTCCTCGATCACGTCGAGGTTGCGCAGGCCGAGGAAGTCCATCTTCAGCAGCCCCAGCTCCTCGATCGGCCCCATCGAGTACTGGGTCACGATCTTGTACTGGCGCTCGGGCTTGGCCGACCCGTTGCCGGCCGCGCTGGCGGCCGGGGCGCTGCGGTCCTCGGCCAGCTGCAGGGGGACGATTTCCTGCAGCGGGCGGTCGGAGATGACGACCGCGGCGGCGTGGATCGAGTTGTTGCGGATGATCCCCTCGAGGCCTTGGGCGACGTCGATGATCCGCTTCGCGTCGGCGTCCTCGTCGTAGGTCCGTTTCAGCTCCTGGCCCGGCTTCAGGCACTCGTCGAAGGAGGGGCTGCGGCCCATGATCGGCTCCGGGATCTGCTTCGCGAGGCGGTCGCCGGTGCCGTAGTCGAAGCCGAGCACGCGGGCGGCGTCGCGGGTCGCCGCGCGCGGCGCCATCTTGCCGAAGGTGATGATCTGGGCGACCGATTCGCGGCCGTATTTCTCGCCGACGTAGCGGATCATCCGCTCGCGGCCACGGACCGAGAAGTCGATGTCGATGTCCGGCATCGATTTGCGGCCGGGGTTGAGGAAGCGCTCGAACAGCAGGTCGTTGGCGAGCGGGTCGAGGTCGGTGATGCCGAGCGAGTAGGAGATGATCGAGCCGGCGGCCGAGCCGCGGCCGGGCCCGACGGCGACGCCGTTCTGCTTCGCGTAGTGGACGAAGTCCCAGACGATCAGGAAGTAGGAGGAGAAGCCCATCTCCTCGATCACGCCGAGCTCGAACTCCATCCGCTCGACCGCCTCCGCCGGCGGCGGGTCGCCGTAGCGCTCACGCAGCCCCTCGGCCGCGATCCGCCGCAGCATCGCCTCCGGCTCCTCGCCGGTCTCGGTCGGGTAGCGCGGCAGCAGCAGGCTGCCGAGCTCGATCTCCAGCGAGCAGCGCTCGGCGATCTCCAGCGAGGTCGGCACCGCCTCCGGCCACTCGGCGAAGGACTCGTGCATTTCCTCGGAGCTCTTGATGTAGAACTCGTTGGTGTCGAAGCTCATCTTCGGCGCCGACAGCGTCGACTTGGTCTGCACGCAGAGCAGCGCCGCGTGGTTGTCGAAGTCCTCGCGGGTCAGGTAGTGGACGTCGGCGGTGGCGACCAGCGGCCGGCCCAGCTCGCGGGCGTAGCGGACGATCCCCTGGTTGGCCTTGTCCTGCTCGTCGATCCCGTTCTTCTGCACCTCGAAGTAGACCTGGTCGGGCCCGAAGGCCTGGATCAGGTCGTCGAGGTGGGCGCGGGCGTCGTCGGGGCGTTCTTCGACCAGGCGGCGGCAGAAGCGCGACTGCAGGCAGCCGGTGAGCGCGATGACGCCGTCGGAGTGCGAGGCGAGAAGCTCGAGGTCGACGTTGGCCTTGCCGCGCGAGAACCCCTCGAGGAAGCCGGCCGAGGTGAGTTTGACGAGGTTGGCGAAACCCTTGTCGTTCTCCGCCAGCAGGGTCAGGTGGTTGCGCTCGTACTTGGTCTGTTCCTTGATCGCGCGGCGATCGTCGACCAGGTAGGCCTCGAGCCCGACGATCGGTTTGATCCCGTGCTTGTTGCAGGCCTTGTAGAGGTCGATCGCCCCGTTCATCACGCCGTGGTCGGTCAGCCCCAGCGCCGGCTGCCCCAGGTCCGCCGCGCGCTTGGCCATCGCGTCGATCTTGCAGGCGCCATCGAGCAGCGAGTACTCGCTGTGGGCATGCAGATGTACGGCAGGAGAAGTGCTCACGAGAGAGTCACGATCATGCCAATCCGGTCAGATGGCACCGGGGCCCGAACCCGCTATGTCCGGGGTCATTTTCGGAGGGCTGGCGTCAGCCGCAGACCCAGGCGCTGGAGCCGGAGTCGGCCCAGATTTCGGCGGCGATGCGGTCCTGTTCGGCCTTCGGCGCGTTCTGGGGTTCGCCCTTGCCGCCGTACAGGTCCCAGGTCGAGGGCAGGATCTGGTAGGCGCCGCCGGCACCCGAGGAGGGGTTGACGGCGCCGTAGTCGCCGCCCGACTCGCACATCACGATGTAGGTGGGGATCGAGTACGGGCCGCCGAGCCAGCGACCGACCTCTTCTTCGGCTTCGGCGGCGCTCGCTTCCTGCGCGGCTTCGATCTGCGCCGACCACTTGCCGATCTGGCGTTTCAGCTGGGCCAGTGAGGCCTCGCGGCTGGCGCTGACCGCCTGCAGTTCGGCGGCGCTCGCCTGGGCGGCTTCGCGGACACCGGCGATTTCGTCGCGGGCCGCAGCGAGCCGTTCGTCGTAGGCGACGGCGCGAGCGCGCAGCGCCGCCACCTGCCCCACCTCGGCCTCGACTTCGGCGCGGACGGCGGCGACGCGCTCGGCCAGGGCGCTGTCGGCGGCGGCGATCCGGCGCAGGTAGTCGGTCTGGGTGAGGAGAGCGTCGTAGCTGTCGGATTCGAGTACCAGCGAGAGGCTGCTCGGCGAGCCGTTCTCATAGATCGCGACCAGCCGCGCCGCCAGCGCCGCCCGGGAGCGCCGCAGCCGCGCCTTGGCGACCGCCAGTTCGTGCCGAGTGCTCGCCAGCTCTTCGCTCAGCTCGGCGGCGTGGGCTTCGCCTTCGGCGAGCAGGCCGTCGAGCCGTTCCTCGTGCGCGGCAGCGGCTGCCCCTTCGGCTTCGGCGCTCGCCATCTGCGCCCGGCTTTCCTGCAGGCCGTCGGCCAGCGCGCCGGCTTCTTCCTGGGCTGAGGCGAGCTTGCCTTCGAGCGCTTCGGGGTCCGCGGCCCGGGCGCTGCCGCCGAGCGCGAGGACGCCGAGGACCAGAGCGGCGGTGAGCGCCGCCGCGAACAGCACGGACAGTTTCCTACTCGGTCGAGCCGAAGCCACGAAAGACGAGGCTAGCGGCCACCCTGGGCTCCCCCCGGCGGTTGCCGACAACCCGCAAGCGCGCTTGTGGGTTGTCGGGGCGGGAGGCACGGAGCCCCCACA
>JBEHWY010000002.1:0-54204 GCA_048498975.1 Actinomycetota bacterium
ATTGACGTCGACTGTCCCTTCGACGTCGTCGTCGACCGCGCGTACACCGTCGACAGCGTCGCCCGCGCCCTGGCCACGGCGCGTGCGATCGTCGGCCGCCGCGGCGGCCGGCTGCTGACCGTGCTGGCGATCATCGGCCGGATGGGGCCGGACTACGGCTGCGAGGTGGCGGCGCTGGCGCGCGAAGGAAGCGACCATCTCGTCCTCTCGGGCACCAGCTACTACGGCGAGCCGCGCCTGGTCACCCTGGCGCGGATGGCCACAGGCGCTCGCGCCGCCTCCGGCGGGAGTCTCGAAATCGTGCTCGATCGCCGGGCGGCGGTCGAACGGGCGCTCGCAGCGGCCCGGCCGGGTGACCTGGTCGTCCTGCTCGGCCGAGGCGAGACCTCGCACGAAGCGACCGACACCCGCGGTGGGTCCTACGAGCTCGAGGACCATGCCGTGGTGTTGGAATGGGCAGGCCGATGCGCGTCCTGATCACCTCCGCCCAGTTCGGGCTCGGCGGCACCGAGTCCTACGCGGTCACCGTCGCCGAGCACCTCGAGCGCCTCGGCCACCCGACCCGCCTGCACACGGCGAAGGCGACGCCGGCCGGCCGCGAGCTGGCCGCCGCCCGCGGCCTCGAGCTCAGCGTCGGCGACGAGGCGCTCGCCGAGCAGGAGGTCGATGCGGTGCTCGCCCAGGACGTGGCGAGCGCCTACCGCCTCGCCACTCGCGAGGGCCTGCGGCGCGCCTTCGTGATCCACGGCTTCGCCCCCTTCGAGCACCCGCCCAACGCCGGCAAGGCGCCGCCGCTCGTCGTTCTCAACGACCGCACCGCCGCGCGTGCCACAGCGCTGGCCGCGGCGCCGCGAACGCTGCGCCTGCGCCAGCCGATCGACATCGAGCGCTTCCGCCCGCGGCGTCCGGCCCGGCCGCGCGCCGAACGGGTGCTGGTCCTCAGCAACGCGCTCCCGGCCGAGCGCCTGCGGCTGCTCGCCGGCGTCTGCGCCGAGCTCGGCCTGGAGCTGGTCCGGGTCGGGGGAGACGGGGCCGGCTCGGTCGCTCCCGAGGAGGCGATCGCCGGTGCCGACGTCGTCATCGGCTACGGGCGCTCGGTGCTGGAGGCGATGGCGATGGGGAAGGCCGCCTACGTCTGGGAGCGCGCCGGCGGCGACGGCTGGGTGACGCCGGAGACCTACCCGGCCTTCGAGGCCGACGGCTTCTCCGGCGCCGCCAGCGGCACCGCGATCGGGGCCGAGCGCCTGCGCGCCGACCTCGCCGCCTACGACCCCGAGCTGGGGACGCTGGGCTATGACCTGGTGCGGATGCACCACACCGCGACCAAGCACGCCGAGGCCCTGGTTGGCCTGCTGGAAGGCGAGGACGGGGCCGCCGTCAGCGGCGAGCAGCTGGAGGCGCTGGCGCTGATGGTGCGCTCCGAGGCGCGGACCGCCAACCGCCTCGCCGGGCTCGAGCGCGAATGCGAACAGCTGCACGAGGCGCTGGCCGGCGAGCGCGAGGGCCGGCTCGCGGCCGAGGGCCAGCTCGCCGCCCTCCTCGGCTCCTGGTCGTGGCGGCTGACCGCGCCGCTGCGGCGCTTCGGCGCGCGCCGGCGGGCCGGCGAGGACGCCGGCGAGCGTCCTTCCTAGAATCGGTGGAGAAGACCGGATCCCGCGATCCGGTCGTTTTCCCTGCCATGAGCCTCCGTCCCCTGGTCGAGATCGCCGCCGAAAACGAGCGCGTGCACGCGCTCTGCGGCCGCGTGCGCGAAGCCGCCGAGCGCGGCGAGGCGCAGACCGTGAGCGCTTCGGCGACGCTGCGCCCGCTGCTGCTGGCGGCGCTGCTCGAGGACGACCGCGGCCTCGCCGGCCGGCCGGCGCTGCTGGTCGCCGCCGACGACCGCTCCGGCCGCGACCTCGCCGCCGACCTGCGCGCCTACCTGGCGCCGCGCCGCGTCCGCTTCTATCCCTCGCGCGGGACCGGCTACGCCTCGACCGTGACGCCGCCGCCGCACCTGGTCGGGCTGCGGATCGACGCCCTCGAGGCACTCTCGCGCGAGCAGGACGCGATCGTCGTCGCCTCCGCCACGGCGCTGGCCGAGGCCGTCCCCGACGCCTCCCTGCGCCCGGCCGGGTTCGCGGTGCAGCTCGGCGAGGAGGTCGAGCTCGGCGCCGTCGCCGACGACCTTGTCGCCGCCGGCTACGAGCGGGTCGAGCAGGTCGAGGAGCGCGGCCAGTTCGCCGTCCGCGGCGGCATCCTCGACGTCTTTCCGGCGACCGAGGAACGGGCGGTGCGGATCGAGCTGTTCGGCGACGAGATCGACTCGATGCGCTGGTTCTCGACCTTCACCCAGCGCTCGCTCGGCGACGCGCAGCGGGTCGAGCTGGCGCCGGCCGCCGAGCTCGACGCCGAGCACCGCGAGCTCGCCGAGCTGGCGGCGATGGCGGCCGAGGAGGAGGGGGGCGAGGCGCCGACCCTGGCCGAAGCGCTGCCGCTCGACCGCTTCCGCGCCCCGCTCGACCTCGTGCCGGAGTCGGCCACCGTCGTCCTCGCCGCCGCCGAGGAGATCGAGCCGGCGCTGCGCGACACCTGGGAAGACGCGACGACGGCGATGCACGCCGAGGACGCCAGCCGGCTCTACGTCGACGTCGCCGCGCCGCTCGCCGCCCGCGCGGCGCTGGCCCTGACCGTCGCCGGCGAGGACGACGAGGACGCCTTCCGCGCCTCCCGCGCCGAGTCGCCGGCCCGCAGCGTCAAAGAGGCCGAGGCCGAGCTCGAGAAACTCACCCGCTCCGGCTACCGCACGGTCGTCGCCTTCGACGCCCGCGGCGAAGCCGACCGCGCCCGCTACAGCCTCGATCGCATCGACGCCCGCATCCTCGAGGGCGGCCGCCTCTCGCCCGACCCCGGCGTCGCCTTCGCGCAGGCTCGCCTGCGCGAAGGTTTCGTCAGCCCCGAGCTGAAGCTCGCCGTCTACCCCTTCCGCCGCCTCGTCCATCGCCGCCGCCGCGAGGAGCCGGCGCCGGGGGGCGGTCGCGGCCGACTCGCCTTCAGCGACCTGCGGGTCGGCGACTACGTCGTCCACGAGGACCACGGCGTCGCCCGCTTCGCCGGCTTCGAGACGCGCGAGGTCGGCGGCGTCACCCGCGACTACCTCTACCTCGAATACAAAGGCGAGGACCGCGTCTACGTCCCCACCGACCAGCTGGCGAAGCTGAGCCGCTACGTCGGCGCCGGCGGCGCCCAGGTAGCGCTCTCGGCGCTGGGCGGCAAACGCTGGCAGAACCTGAAGGCGCGGGCGCGCAAAGCGGCCGGAGCCCTCGCCGGCGAGCTACTCAACCTCTACGCCGAGCGCCGTGCCCGCCGTGGTCACGCCTTCCCGCCCGACAGCGAATGGCAGATCGCGCTGGAGACCGCCTTCCCCTACCGCGAGACCGCCGACCAGCTGGAAGCGATCGAGGCGGTCAAGGCCGACATGGAGTCCGAGCGGCCGATGGACCGGCTGGTCTGCGGCGACGTCGGCTTCGGCAAGACTGAGGTGGCGCTGCGGGCCGCGGTCAAGGCCGCCTCCGACGGCAAGCAGGTGATGGTCCTGGTGCCGACGACGATCCTCGCCCAGCAGCACTACGGGACCTTCCGCGAGCGCCTCGCCGACCTCCCCTTCCGGGTCGAGGGCGTCTCCCGCCTGCGGCCGCCGGCCGAGGTGAAGGCGGTCCTCACCGACTTCGAGGCGGGCAAGGTCGACGTCCTGATCGGCACCCACCGGCTGCTCTCGCGCGACGTCCGCGCCAAGGAGCTCGGCCTCGTCGTCGTCGACGAGGAGCAGCGCTTCGGGGTCAAGCAGAAGGAGCTGCTGCGCCAGCTGAAACTGAAAGTCGACGTCCTGGCGCTGTCGGCGACGCCGATCCCGCGCACGCTGCAGATGAGCCTCGCCGGCCTGCGCGACATCTCGGTGATCGAGACCCCGCCCGAGGGGCGGCGCCCGGTCCGCACCTACGTCGGCCCCTACGACGAGGACCTCGTCCGCAAGGCGATCTCGCGCGAGGTCGAGCGCCACGGCCAGGCTTTCTTCCTCCACAACCGGATCGACTCGCTGCCGGAAGTGACCGAGCGCCTGCGCGGCCTGCTGCCGGGAACCCGCTTCGTCGAAGCCCACGGCCAGATGGACGAGCATCAGCTCGAGGAGACGATGCTGAGCTTCCTGCGCGGCGAGGCCGACTGCCTGGTCTCGACCACGATCATCGAGTCCGGGCTCGACATCCCCACCGCCAACACGCTGATCGTCGAGCGCGCCGACCAGCTCGGGCTGGCGCAGGCCTACCAGATCCGCGGTCGCGTCGGCCGCTCTCGCGAGCGCGCCTTCGCCTATCTGCTCTACCCCTCGGCCGAGGCGCTGACCGAGGAGGCCGCGGCGCGGCTCTCGACCCTGGCCGACAACACCGAGCTCGGCTCCGGCTTCCGCATCGCGATGCGCGACCTCGACATCCGCGGCGCCGGCAACCTGCTCGGCGACGAGCAGTCCGGCCACGTCGCCGCGGTCGGCTTCGAGCTCTACTGCCAGATGATCGACGAAGCGGTCGCCTCCGTCGCCGCGGGCGAGGAGGGGGAGGAGGGGGCGCCGGAGCCGGTCCGCCTCGACGTCCCGGTCGACGCCTACCTGCCCGCCGCCTACGTCCCCTTCGAGGCGGCCAAGATCGACATCCACCGCCGCATCGTCGCCGCCCGCGAGCCGGGACAGCTGCGGGCGATCGCCGACGAGCTCGACGACCGCTTCGGGCCGCTGCCACCGCAGGCCGAGAACCTGCTGAAGCTGCAGCGGGCGCGGATCGAGCTCGGCCTCGCCGGCGCCCGCAGCGTCGAGTTCCGCGGTGGCCGGCTCAGCGTCACCGGGGTCGAGCTCGATTCCGCGGGCGCGGGCGTGCTGGCCGAGCAGGTCGAGGGCGCCGTCTACGAATGGCGCGAGCAGACCGCGGGGCTGCGGGTCGGCAACGATCCGGAGGAGCGGCTGGCCGCGGTGCTGGCCCTGGCCGACGGCCTACGCGAGGCACGGCGCACGGCGGAAAGCGCCGCGGCGCTTTAGGAAGCGCTTATCCAACGCGGGTCGCGAGCGGCCCGGCGCGGTCGTTTTGACTATGCTGCCGAACTCGTGGGGGCGAAATCGGGCCAGAGAAAGCAGCCGGCCGGGGGCAAGCCCGCGGCCAAGCGGGCCGGGGCCAAGCGCCTGGCGCTGGTCGTCTTCGGCGCCCTCTTCGTGATCCTCTTCGCCGGCCTTGCGATCGCCTACGGGCGGCTCGGCGATCCCAGCATCCCCTCCGGCGACGTCGCCCTGGTCGAAGACACGCCGAACGGCACCGCTCACCTCAGCGAAGCCGAACTGAAGCGCGCGATCCTGCAGCAGGCCTCCCGCTCGGAAACGAAAAAAGTCCCGAAAGCGGGGACGAAGAAATACGAAGAACTGCAGAACGCGGCCGCCGAAGAAAAGCTGACGGCGATCTGGATCACCAGTGAGGCGGAGGAAAGAGACATCACGGTCACCGAAAAACAGGTCGAAAACGAACTGAAGAACGTCAAAAAACAGAACTTCCCGACCGAAAAGGCCTACCAGGAATTCCTCAAGACGTCGCACTTCACGCAGGAGGACGTCAACGAACTGCTCGAAGCTCAGCTGCTCTCGACGAAACTGCAGGAAGCGGTCCAGGCCGAAGCGGAACCGGCCACGAACTCCGAAATCGCGGACTACTACGAAGCCGAAAAGGCGGAAAAATTCACCGAACCGCCGACCCGCGACGTCCGCGTGATCGTCAACAAAGACAAAGCGGAAGTCGAAAAAGCCAAGGAAGCGCTGGAAGCGGACAGCTCGCCGGCGAGCTGGAAAAAAGTCGCGGCCCAGTACTCGTCGGACCCCTCGACGAAATCCAAAGGCGGCCTGCAGAAAGCGATCCCGGAAGAACTGCTGCAGGGAGCGCTCAAGAAAGCGATCTACGAATCTGAAAAAGGCGAACTGGTCGGCCCCACCAGCTTCCAGGGCCAGTACCTGCTGACCGAAGTCGCCGAAGTCAACCCGGAAAAAGTCAAATCGCTGGGCGAAGTCCGCTCCGAAATCAGCACCACGCTGACCCAGGAAAAGCAGCAGACGCACCTGACCGAATTCGGCGAAGCGTGGGAATCGAAGTGGCGCGCGCGCACCTTCTGCGCCGCCAGCATCGAATCCGATCAGCTCGCGAAACGGTGCTCCAACTTCCAGGGCAGCGGCCGTCCCGCCGGCGCTTCGCCCGCCTGCTACGAAGCGAACCCGAAAACGCCGGCGACCGAATGCCCGGCCCCGGTCGAACAGACCAAGCCGGCGCTGCCGGGCTCCGTCTCGGTGCTCAAACTGGGTGGCGAACCCTTCGTCCAGCGGCCGCGGCCCTACGTCGAAGGCAAAGGCGGCAAGGAATCGTCCTCGCCGGGCAACAGCGAAGCGCTCGAAAAAGCGATCGAAGAAGCCGGCGAATAGCGGCACGCCTCGGCGCGCCTTCGGTGAATAGACTGCCGCGTCCGTGAGCGCGATCAGCTCCATACACGCGCGGCAGATCCTCGATTCGCGCGGCAACCCGACCGTCGAGGTCGAGGTCGTGCTGGAGTCCGGGGCCCGCGGCGTCGCCGCCGTACCCTCCGGCGCTTCGACCGGCGAGTTCGAGGCGGTCGAGCTGCGCGACGGCGGTGAGGCCTGGGGCGGCAAGGGGGTCTCCCGCGCGGTCGCCAACGTCAACGGCGAGATCGCCGCGGCGCTGGTCGGCGCCCGCGCCGCCGAACAGGGCGCTCTCGACCGGACGATGATCGAGCTCGACGGCACGGCCAACAAGGGCCGGCTCGGCGCCAATGCGCTGCTCGGCGTCTCGCTGGCGGCAGCCAAGGCAGCCGCCGCTGACTCCCAGCAGCCGCTCTACCGCTACCTGGCGGAGCTCTACGGCGGCGGCGAGCCCCACGTCCTGCCGGTGCCGATGATGAACGTGCTCAACGGCGGTGCCCACGCTGACAACTCGGTCGACTTCCAGGAGTTCATGATCGTCCCCGCCGGCGCCGCCAGCTTCTCGGAGTGCATGCGGGTCGGGGCCGAGGTCTTCCACGCGCTGAAGAAGTCCCTGCACGCCGCCGGGCACTCGACCGCCGGCGGCGACGAGGGCGGCTTCGCGCCCAACCTCGAGTCCAACGAGGCGGCCCTGCAGGCGGTCGTCGCCGGCATCGAGGCGGCGGGCTACGCGCCCGGCACCGACGTCTTCATCGCGCTCGACCCGGCGACCAGCGAGGTCTACGCCGACGGCGCCTACGTGCTCGAGCACGAGGGCCGCACGCTCAGCCCCGAGGAGATGGCCGCCTACTGGGAGCAGGCCTGCTCGCGCTACCCGATCGTCTCGATCGAGGACGGCATGGACGAGGAGGACTGGGACGGCTGGAAGCTGCTGACCGAGAAGCTCGGCGACCGGGTCCAACTGGTCGGCGACGACCTCTTCGTCACCAACCCCGAGCGGCTGCGCCGCGGCATCGAGCTCGGCGTCGGCAACTCGATCCTGGTCAAGGTCAACCAGATCGGCACCCTGACCGAGACGCTGGAGGCGATTCGCGTCGCCCGAGAGGCCGGCTACACCGCGGTGATCTCGCACCGTTCCGGCGAGACCGAGGACACGACGATCGCCGACCTCGCCGTCGCCACCGGCGCCGGCCAGATCAAGACCGGCGCCCCCTCGCGCTCGGACCGCGTCGCCAAGTACAACCGCCTGCTGCGGATCGAGGAGGAACTCGGCTCGGCGGCGGAATATCCCGGCCTGAACGCGTTCGTCCAACGCCGCTCTTAATGAAGGAATGCGGGGCCCGGCCGCGTAGCACCGGGCATGGCTTCTCGCGCGCACGCCGCTCCCCGGGGCACCTCCGCCAAGCGGCGACCCGCGCCTCGCAGGAAACCCGCCGCGCGCAGCGGGGCGAGCCGGATCAAGTGGGACCGGGTCGGGCGGATCGCGCTGGTCCTGGTGCTGGCCGCGGTGCTCTACTCGTACTTCAACCCGGCGATCGACTTCGTCAAGACCTACACGGCGACGACGGCGGCAAAGGTCAAGCTGCACGAGCTGCTGCGCGAAAACCGCAAGCTCCACAGCGCGGTCCAGTCCGCCGACGACCCGCTGGTCATCAACCGCAAGGCCCGCTCGCAGGGGATGGTCGCCCCCGAAGAGCGTCCGCTGGTAGTCCGCGGCGGCTGACCCCCACCAGGAGCGCCTGAAGTGGTCAGCGCCGGCGCCTACCTCCTGGCAGCCGCAGAGCTGGCCGCAGTAGCCCTCTCAGCCGCCCTCACGGCCTACAAGCTGCGCTCCCGTGCCTTGCCGTCCTGGCAAGGCGCCCCCGCCCGCTTGGTCGAGATAACCGTCGCGGTCGCGACCCTAATCTGGGTCGCAGAGCTCCTCGGAACCCTCCACCTCCTCTACCCCGGCATCCTCGTCGCGCTCATGGCCCTAATCGCTGTCTTGGCGTGGTTCCTGCCGGGGGGTGGCGTCGGGTGGGAGGTTCCGAGAACGGAGGCGAAGCCCCCGCCCGCAGGACCCTCCCACCCGACGACAGGACCCGCCGGCCCGGAGCCCCCCGAGCACAACGCTTGGTCCCTAATCGTGATGACGGCCGTAGTTGCGGTGGTCGTCTTCCACTGGGCCATCACGACCAAGCACGCCCTAGACCGCGGCATCTTCAACTTCGACTCGCTCTGGTACCACATGCCCTTCGCCGCGGGCATGGCCCAGGCCCACTCGACGACGGTCATGGTCCACCCCGAGACCGTCTTCACCAACTGGTTCTACCCGCAGAACTCCGAGCTGCTGCACGCGCTCGGGATCCTGCTCAGCGGCCGCGACACGCTCAGCCTCTTCCTCAACTTCGGCTGGCTCGCGGTCGCCTTCCTCGCCGCCTGGGGAATAGGCCGCCCCTACGGCCGAGCGCCGTTGACGGTGGTTGCCGTCGCGATCCTGCTCGAGTGCCACACGCTCGTCGTCCGCGACCCCGGCGCCGCCAAGAACGACCTCGCCGCCGCCGCCCTGCTGCTCGCCGCGATCGCGATCCTGGTCGAGGCATGGAACCATCGCCAAACCCCCCGCGACTCCGACCGCGTGGCAGTCCTTTTCCGGGATATGTCCGGAAAAGGACTGCCACGACTGGAGCCGGGGTGGGGGGTGGCGGCTGCCGGGCTGGCGGTGGGGCTGGCCTGCGGGGCGCGGGTCACGGTGCTGGCGATGGCGGGCGCGCTGAGCGTCGCCGTGCTGGTGCTGGCGCCGCGGGGGCGGCGCTGGGCGATGGCCGGCTGGTGGTTCCTGCCGGCGCTGGCCGGCGGCGCCTACTGGTACCTGCGCAACCTCCTCGTCGCCGGCAACCCGCTGCCCGAGGTCGCCCACCTCGGCCCGATCACGCTGCCCCACCCCGAGCGGCTGCAGGAAGGGCGCCCGGACTTCAGCATCGCCCACTACGCGACCGACACCGGCGTCTGGCGCCACTACTTCGCCCCTGGCCTGCACGAGGCCTTCGGGGTGCTCTGGCCCGTCGTCATCCTCGCCGCCGCCCTGGCGGCGCTCTGGGCGCTCCTGCGCGGCCGTGACCGGATCGTGCGCGCCGTCGGTGCGGTGGCGCTGTTCGGCCTGCTCGCCTACCTCTTCACGCCGCTCAGCGCCGCCGGCGCCGAGGGCGAACCGGTCGGCTTCGGGATCAACATCCGCTACGTCGTCCCGGCCCTGCTGGCGGGGATCGTGCTGCTGCCGCTGCCGCGCTGGTTCGACGACAGCCGCCGCCAGTGGGGGCTGATGGCGGCGCTGGTCGTCGTCTTCCTCGTCACCGACCGCCCCGACGACGCGCTTCACGACTCCGCCCGCGTCTTCGCCCTCGCCTTCGTTGCCGTGGCCGTCCTCGTCCCGGCCGCCCTGTGGCTTTGGCGCCAGCGCGGCGCGGCCTCGGCGGCCCTGGTGGGCGCCGTGGCGGTGCTGGCGGTCTTCGTCGTCGCCATCGGCTACCCGCTGCAGCGCCACTACCTCGAGGGCCGTTTCGCCAACGACGGCCCCCACGACACCCAGATCCCCGGCATGGACCTCGACTCCGCCTACCGTTGGGCGCGGGGCATCGACGGCGCCCGCATCGGCCTCGCCGGCACCACCGCCGGCTTCGCCGGCTACGGCTTCTACGGCACCGACCTCTCCAACCGCGTCGTCTACCTCGGCGAAGCGGGCCCGCACGGCGCCTTCAACGCGATCCCGACCTGCGCCCGCTTCCGCGCTGCCGTCAACGCCGCCGACCTCGACTACCTCGTCACCTCGCCCTTCCTCAACTTCCTCCACCCGGGCGACCCGATCGAATCCCCCGAGGCGCGCTGGCTGCGCGGTGAGAGCGCTGTGGAGCCGGTCCTGCGCAGCGGCCCGGTCACCGTCTGGAAGGTCAGCGGCGAGCTCGACCCCGCCGCCTGCGGCCCCGTCAACGCCCCGCTGCGCCAAGTCCCGAACACCCCTGACGGCGCCGCTTAGCTCGGCCCGCTTGACCGCCTGGGTAATCTCGGCGGCAGATGGCTTATCCGCTCGAAAACGCGCTCTTCCAGTGGGAGGAGGGGCACCGTGCCCTGCAGGCGATCGACGACCCGCGTGAGCGGCGTCTCGCCGACCGGGTGATCGGCGCCGTCTTCGACGAGCTGCGGCAGCGGATCGGGCCGACCTTCAGCGCCGCCGAGCTGGCCGACCTCTATGGCGCCGGCACCGACTGGGTCCTGCAGGCCGCGCTCGACGTCGCCCCCGGAGCCGCCGGCGACGCGCAGGAGCTTGCCGACGCGGCCTTCTGGCTCTATCTACGTCGCGCGACGGACTTCGCTGGCGGCCGCCAGCTGCCCGTCTGAGCGGCTTTCGGAGCGCTACTCGTCGTCGGACTCGGACTCGGAGTCCGAGTCCTCACCCTCGTCATCGCCTTTGCGGCGGATGACGATCTGGTCGGCCTCGATGCGGACGGTGACCTCGCGGTTGCCGGCCCAGCTCTCGGCGTAGACGGGATTGTCCTTGATGCTGGCGTCGAGCCAGATCCCGTAGCCCTCTTCTTCGCCGTGGTCGAAGGTCGCCTCGATCTCTTTGCGGCGGCCGCGCCCACCGCGGCGACCGCGGCGACGACGGCGGCGCGGGCGAGCGGCGCCCTCGCCTTCCTCGTCCTCCTCGCCACCCTCCTCCTGCTCGCCCTTCTCGGCGGCAGCGGCGGCTTCGGCGGCTTCGGCCTCCTCCTGCTCGGCGGTAGCGGCTTCGATCTCGGCTTCGATCTCGTCGCGGAGGTCGATTTCGCTGGAGCCGGCGTTCTCGTCGTCAGGCGAGAGGTCGTACTGCCTGCGGAACTCGCGCAGCTCGTTGGCGGAGACTTCGAGCTGGTGCGCGATCCACGCATCGGTCCGCCCCTGGTGGACCCAGGCGCGGATCTTGTTGAGCTCGGGCTTCAGTGAGCGACGGGCCATAGGCGCGCGAGTCTATTCAACCTCGGCATTCGTTCGCGGCGCGCCCGGCGATCTAGGAGATCAGGAAGGCCAGGGCCTCGAACATCGACACGACTACGACGACGACGGTCACCGTCAGACAGACGGCGAGAACGCTGAAGCGAACCTTGCCGTGCTGCTGGTCGCGGTGGATCCGGCGGGCGCGCGAGCGGTTCGCGGCGCGGCGGCGGAGCTGCTCGCGGCGGCGGCGCTCAAGTGAAGTCTCCTGCTCGAAGGCCGTCTCGAACTGGGAGATGCTCTGTCGCATTTTCATAGTCGCGGCCCCCACGGGGCCTCGGGCACCGTAGCAAAGGATCTTGCAAGACTCACGTTTCGCTCACGATTCACGGTCATCACGCTCATGAATCGCAGCCGCCCCAGAGCCCTTTCCCGTCCCTGGCAGCGACCCCCTGCAGGCGCTCGAACCGGCTTGCAAAGCGGGTATTCGGCGGTATCGCGAGGGTTCTCGCCAGGCCCCGCCGGAGCAGCTCCGCGTTGAACAGCCGGCGCTGAAAGAAGACGTAGGCGAGGAGGCGATCGTAGACGTCGCGGCGCTCGACCCCGAGCACGAGGCGCACCCGGCGGCCGTCGAGGCGCGCGTGCGTGAAATGGGAGGCGCGGGGGCCGAAGCACTGCACCGGCGACCCCGGCTTCACCGTCTCCGGCGTGTCGATGCCGATCAGCCGCACGTCCTCACGCCGTCCCTCCAGCTCCACTTCCAGCGTGTCCCCGTCCACCGCCCGCACCACCCGCGCCCACGCCGCGGCCGGCCCCTCGTCGCCTCCCAGGCCCTCCCAGGGGCGCAGCACGACCAATGCCACCGCCGCCAGCAGGACCAGGCTTCCAAAACGATTCACAGCACGAAAAAGCCCTGCGGGAGAAAACTCTCCCCCGCAGGGCCCGAGATGCGCCGATTTGCAGGCGCCTTACGGCGTGCGCCTGACGTTCGCGAGGAGCGTCTCCTTGATCTGGGCGATGATCTCGATCGCCTCGTTCCACTCGCGCTGCCAGACGTTGCGGCCGAAGATGACGCCGGAGCCGCCCGCCTCCATCACCTCGCGGGTGTTGCGCAGCACGGTCTCGTCGTCGGTCTTGGAGCCGCCGGAGAGGACGACCAAGGCGCGGCCGGCCGACTCGACGCACTGGCGGATCGCCTCCTGCTGGTCGACCTCCATCTCGTTGTAGGGCGCCGGGGCGTCCTTGTCCTTGGCCGGGTCGATCTTCGGCATGTTGAGCTTGACGATGTCGGCGCCCATCTCCATCGCCATCCGCGCCGCGTAGTCGATCGCGTAGAAGGAGTTCTGGCCGCCCTTGGCCTCGACCGCTTCGCCGCGCGGGTAGGACCAGACGACCAGCGGCATCCCGAAGCGGTCGCATTCCTCGCGCACGCCGCGCAGCTGGGCGAGGTCCTCGTCCTGGCGCGGGGAGCCGACGTAGAGCGTGTAGCCGATCGCGTCGGCGCCGAGGCGGACGCCGTCCTCGACGCTGGCGTTGCAGGTCGAGAGCGCCTTGCTGGAAGAGGGGATGTCGGTCTTGCCGTTGACCTTGAGGATCAGCGGCACGCGGCCGGCGTAGTCGGGGTAGTACTTCTCGGCCATCCCGATCTGGCAGGCGAGCGCCGAATAACCCGCCTCGGCGGCGAGGCGGAACTGGTAGTCGGGGTCCTTCGACGCCGGGTTGGGGAAGAAGTCCCTCGGCCCGTGCTCGATGCCCTGGTCGATCGGCAGCAGCATCAGGGTTCCGTTGCCCGGACCGAACTCGAACAGCAACCGGTGCAGGCGCGCGCGTTTGCCCGGCGGCAGGGTCGCAAGCAGCGATTTCTGCTCGGTCAGACTCTTCAGCTCCACGTGTTTTCCTCCTCGAAGTGGTGGGTCTGGGCAGTATGCCACCGCAAACCGGGCGAGCTTCGGCACGCTGGGGGTATTCTCGGAGGCATGAGCGAGACTGAGCTCAGCGTCATTTGCAAGAACTGCGGCTCGGAGGTCAGTCCCTACGTAACCGAGTGCCCGTACTGCGGCGCGCGGCTGCGCAAGCGGGCGCCGAAGCTGGAGCGCCGCGGCGACGCCTTCGAGGCGCTGAAGCCGCGCCGGCGCCGGCGCCTGCCGCGGATCAACATCCCCTTCAGCGACGTCGGTCGCCCCTACGCGACGATCGCGGTGATCCTCGGCTCGGCGATCATGCTGCTGGTCCAGAAGGCGACCGGCTATGGCCTGATCTCCTTCGGCGGCGTCATCGTCCCGCTTCAGAACGGCGACTGGTGGCGCTACCTGACGGCGCCCTTCGCCTACGTCGACGTCGGCTATCTGTTCGTCGTTGCCGTCGGCCTGGCGATCTTCGGCACCGGCGTCGAGCGCCGGCTCGGCACGACGCGGACCGCGGTCCTGCTGCTCGCCTGCGGCTCGCTCGGCACCCTCGCCGCGGCCGGGATCGCCGACGCCCAGGGCGAAATCACGGTGATCGCCGGCGGCAACGGGATCGCGCTCGGCGCCCTCGCCGCCTGGTTCGCGATCCGCCGCGCCGAGGCGCACGGCGCGATCGACGAAGAGTACGACGTGATCGGGGTCGCGGTCGCCGCCGTCGTCCTCATCGCGCTGCCGATCTTCGCCCCCACGGCCGACTTCTTCGCCTGCCTCGTCGGCGGCGCCGTCGGCGGCCTCGCCGGCCTCGCCGCCTCCGCCTTCCATCACCACTCCGACTGACGCGGCGGCGTCGAGGCTCTAGGCTGCGCGCGTGCCGGACGAGAGCGACTTCGAGGCGGCGATCGAGCGGCTGCGCGATCCCCAGCGCTTCGCTGCGGCCGAGCGCATGGTCGCCCGGGCGGCGCCGCAACTGCAGAAGGTCCTCGCCGCGGCGCTGGCCGAGGGCGGCTGGTTCGGCGAGCCCCACGAGGCGGAGACGCTGCGGGCGGCGACCGTCCCCGATCCCGACGAGCGCATCGCCGCCGTCCGTGCCCTGCTCGCCGAGGAGGCGCGGATGGGGATGATGGTTGGCGTCGCCGTCGGCTGGGCACTTAGCGAAGAGATGAGCGACTCCGAAAAGAGCGAGGGAGAGGACTGAGGATGGAGATCAAGTACCACGGGCATTCATGCTTCGAGCTCAGCGCGGGCGAGGTGACGCTGCTGGTCGACCCGTTCCTGAAGCCGAACAACCCGGTCGCGGTTCACACCGCCGAGGAAGTCGACGCGACCCACATCGCGATCACCCACGGCCACGCCGACCACGTCGCCGACGCGATCCCGGTCGCGAAGCGCACCGGGGCGCACGCCATCGCGATGGTCGAGATCGCCGAATGGCTCACCGGTCAGGGCGTCGAGATGGTCAGCGACCCCAACCTCGGCGGCACCGTGCGCTTCGACTGGGGCTGGATCAAGCTCGTCCCCGCCTGGCACACCAGCACCCTGCCGGGCTCCGAAAAGGCTCCGTTCAGCGCCGAGCACGGGACCCCGATCGGCATCCCCAGCGGCCTGGTGATCAACATCGGCGGCAAGACCATCTACGACGCCGGCGACACCTGCCTGTTCAGCGACATGAAGCTGATCGCCGAACGGACCCCGATCGACATCGCCCTGCTGCCGATCGGCGGCCACTACACGATGGACCGCCACGACGCCGTCGTCGCCGCCCAGTTCGTCGGCGCCGGGACCGTGATCCCGATCCACTTCGACACCTTCCCGCCGATCGAGACCGACGCGGCGGCGTTCAAGGCCGACGTCGAGGCGCAGACCTCGAGTCAGGTCGTCGTCATGGCGCCGGGGCAGACCCACACGGTCTGACCCGGCGGCTGCCGGCTATTCGGCGGTCGGCAGTTCGAGGATCGGCTGTTCGATCGATTCGCCGTCTTCGGGCGTCGGCGCGAAGACCGGCGGCGGCGGGCTTTCGGCCGGCGGCGCGGCGGGCGGCGGGCTGGCGGGCGGCGGCGTCGAGCCGCTGCTGCCGACGGTGACGACGACGGTGCCGGTGCCGGCGGGGGCGCCGGGGCCGGAGGGGACGGCGGCGGCGACTTCGGAGGCCGGGGTGCCGACGCCGCCGGTGCCGGCGGTCGACTGTTCGGCGTCTTCGGCCGCGCTGGCGGAGTCCGGCGTCACCGGTGCTTCTTCGGCGACTTCTTCGGTCGCGACGGGCGGTTCGGTCGTGACCGGCACCGTTTCGGCGCGGGCGACCTTGGGTTCGGAGATGGCCGGTTTGCTCACGGCGTGTTTGGCGTTGCCGATCTGCGGCTGCACCGGCGGGAAGTCGGCGAAGGACCGCGTGTGCGCGGCGGACGCCTGATGGGTGACGGGTGAGGAGGTGTTTTCCTTGACCTCGACCGCGGCACCGGCGGTGATCACCGCGGCGGTGACGACGCCGGCGACGGCCTTGGTGCCGATCGCGCCGCCGATCGCACCGAGCCCACCGGCGGCACCGCCGCCGCCAAGCGCGGCGCCGACCGCACCGGCTCCGGCACCCGCGCCGGCGCTAGCCGCTCCGGCACCCGCGCCGGCGCTGGCGGCGCTGCCGCCGCCGAGCCCGAGCTTGGAGGCGATGAAGCCTTTGAAGGCGATCAGCGGGGCGACCGGGAACAGCGCCGCCAGCGCCTTCTCGTTGGAGCGCACCTGCGAGCGGAACTCGCCGCAGTCCTCGCACTCGCGGACGTGGCGGCGGACCGGGGCGGAGACCTTGCGCAGCCCCTCGGCCGCTTCGGAGAGCTCGAGCCGCACCTCGGCGCAGGTCAGCAGGCGCGCCTGGCTCGCCTCGGCGAGCGAGATCCGCGCCCGCACCAGCAGCGACTTGACCGACGGCACCGTGGTGTCCATCGCGGCGGCGATTTCCTCGTAGGAGAGCGCGTCCATCTCGCGCAGCAGCAGAGCCGAGCGCTGGGTCTCGGGAAGTTTGTTGACGTCGCTGAGGATCTGGCGGAACTCCTCGCGGTTGTGGACGCGCTCGGCGGTCGAGGCGGCCTCGACGGCGGGCACCATGTCCATCGATTCCTGCGCGTCGGCGGTCGGTTTGCGCAGGTGGTTGAGGCAGCGGTTGCGGGCGATCCGGTACAGCCAGGGGCGCAGGTTGATCTCGCGCTCGTCGGCGAGCATCGCCCGGTAGGCGTTGACGAAGACCTCCTGCAGGACGTCTTCGGCGTCCTCGGTCGAGCCCAGCATCTGGCGGCAGAAGCCGAGCAGGCGGCCCTGGTAGCGGTCGACGATCGTCTCGAAGGCGCCGGGATTGCCCGACCGCGCCATCGCGATCAGCTTCTCGTCCCCCTGCAGTTTGAGCAGCGGGGAACGCCGGGCGAGGAGCCCGCGGCGACTGGCGTGAGTTAGGGCTGAAGCCTCCAAGCTCTCCTCCAAGGGAAGCGTGACCAGGGAAGGCGTTGCACTTACAAGGACACCGTAACAGCGGCGAAGTTGCGGCTGCGGAACATTTATCCCGGTTTTACTACCCGTTGCAGGGCTTTTTAGAAACCGGCGCCGGTCGCGCCCAGGCGCCGCCCGCAGTGCCCGGGGCGGGACTCGAACCCGCAAGCCCCCGAAGGGACAGCGCCTTTTAAGGGCGCCGCTTTTACCAGTTTCGCCACCCGGGCCAGGCGATGGTACCCCGCCCTCGATAGGCTGATCGCGTGGAGGAGCACGGGGGGCGGATCGTCGCGAGGGCCTTGAAGTCGAGGGGGGTCGAGCACCTCTTCACGCTTTCCGGCGGGCATCTCTTCTCGGTCTACGACGGCTGCCGCGAGCAGGGCATCGCGATCGTCGACGTCCGCCACGAGCAGACCGCCGCCTTCGCCGCCGAGGGGATGGCGAAGGCGACGCGGCGGGTCGGCGTCGCCGCGCTGACCGCCGGGCCCGGCGTCACCAACGGGCTCAGCGCCGTCGCCGGCGCCCAGGCCAACGGCTCGCCGCTCTGCGTCCTCGGCGGTCGCGCGCCGGAGCTGCGCTGGGGCTCGGGCTCGCTGCAGGAGATCGACCATCTGCCCTTCGTCTCGCCGCTGGTCAAGTCGGCGGAGACGGTGAAGGAGCCGAGCGCGATCGCGGCGGCGACTGCCGCCGCCCTCGACCTCGCTGCCGCCGCACCCAGCGGACCGACCTTCGTCGACTACCCGCTCGACGTCGTCTTCACCGAGGCGGAGGTCGAGATCCCGGCGCCGCCCGCCGCGCCCGTGGCCGAGCCGGCCGCCGGGGTCGAGGAGGCGGCGGCGCTGCTGGCGGCGGCGAGCCGGCCGGCGATCATGGCCGGGACGGGCCTCTACTGGGGCCATGGCGAGGAGGAGATGCGGGCCCTGGCCGAGGCGCTCGGCATCCCGGTCTTCCTCAACGGCCTCGGCCGCGGCTGCCTGCCCGCCGACCACGAGCTTGCCTTCAGCCGCGCCCGCTCGACCGCGCTGCAGGACGCTGACGTCGCCCTCGTCCTCGGCGTGCCGATGGACTTCCGCCTCGGCTTCGGCGGCAGCTTCGGCGCCGAGACCAAGATCGTCCGCGCCGACATCGCGCCCAACGCGCTGACCGCCAACCGCCTGCCCGACGTCGACCTGGTCGGCGACCTGCGGGCGACGCTGGCGGCGCTGCGCGAGGCGGTGGGGGAGGGCTCGGGCCGCACGCGGCCCTGGATCGAGCAGCTGCGCAACGTCGAGCAGGACAAGCGCGCCGCCGAGCAGGACGAGCTGAACGACGCGCGCTCGCCGCTGCACCCGGTCCGCATCTACAAGGAGCTCGGCGAAATCCTCGACCGCGACGCGATCGTCGTCGGCGACGGCGGCGACTTCGTCTCCTATGCCGGCCGCTTCATCGACACCTACCAGCCGGGCTGCTGGATGGACCCCGGGCCGTTCGGCTGCCTCGGCGCCGGCCCCGGTCAGGCGATCGGCGCCAAGCTCGCCCACCCCGACCGGCAGGTCTGCCTGCTGCTCGGCGACGGTGCCTTCGGCTTCGCCGGGATCGAGTTCGACACGATGGCCCGCCACGGCCTCGGCGTCGTCGGCGTGATGGGCAACAACGGCATCTGGGCGCTCGAGCACCACCCGATGAAGTTCCTCTACGGCTACTCGGTCGCCGCCGAGCTGCGGCCCGAGACCCGCTACGACGAGATGGTCGAAGCGCTCGGCTGCGACGGCATCCTGGTCCGCCACCCCGACGAGCTGCGGCCGGCGCTGGAGCGCGCCTTCGCCTCCGGGCGGCCGACGCTGGTCAACGTCCTCACCGATCCGGACGTCGTCTACCCGCGCAAATCCAACCTCGCCTGAGGGCTCGCCGGGCGCTCCCCCGACCGACCGCCGCCGGGGAGGGTGCCGGCCACCCTCCGTGGGCAGGTAGGGCGGCCGGCACCCTCCCCTCCCAGGCCCAGGCGTGCGAGTCACCTGACGCGCGGATCGCGTGGTTCCTTATGGACCTATGTGGTCCGAAAGGAACCACGCGATCGAGATTCGGGCCGGTGCAGCATCCCGCGGTTCCTTTTGGAACCAGGAAGTCCATAAGGAACCACGACTCTCGACGGCGGGGGCTCCGAGGCGGGCGGGCCGGCGCACCTGCCTGCCCTGGGGTGGGGCGGGCCGCCCGCCGCTTCGGCGGCCTGGCGAGCGGTGCGGGCGGTTCGCGACAGGCGCGTTTATAGGCCCTGAAACAAGAATCGGCCGCCATCGCTGGCGACCGATTCAAGCTGGCCCCTCAGGACGGGCAGGGGTACGTCTTCAGGGACCATTTATTTGATGGGCTCAGACGGCGGGAGGCGCCATGATGCGGCAATCGCCCAAGCCCTGTCCCGGGTGCAAGATGGGGCGAACCCCTCCTTGTGCCCGGTAAACGTGAGTATCCTAGCGCCTATCCGTTTCGTCCAGCGCTCCGGTCAACGAATACCCGATTTTTTGTAGGGAACCCCTACAGATTTTCGGGGTTCAAGCGTGGGACTATCCGTTTTGTCCTATCAGACCGGTACAGCCTGTACACCCGGTACGGAGAGGTTCCTTGAGTTAATAGCCGGGTTCTTTATGACGTCCTGGCGGCCGCGGCGATCGCCGTGCCGTAGAGGATGTCGTGCTCGGAGACCGTGATCCGCTCCAGGCCGAAGGCGCGCATCGTCTCGACCAGGATGACGACGCCGGCGACGATCGTCGGCGCTCGGTCGGGGTGCATGCCGGTGACCTTCACCCGCTGTGCCAGGGGGACCGAGGCGAGGCTGGAGAGCATGCGCTGGATCGACGGCAGCTCCAGCACGTGGCCGTGGACCCGCTCGGGGTCGTAGGTCTCGAGCGCCATCTCGATCGCCGCCAGCGAGGTCGGGGTGCCGGCGACCGCGATTCCCTCCTCGGCGGTGAGGTCGGCTGGCAGCGCCTTCTCGATCGCGCCGCGGACGTCGGTGGCGAGCGCTTCCAGCTCGGCCGCGGTCGGCGGGTCGGAGGAGATGTGGCGCTCGGTGTGGCGGACGACGCCGACCTGCAGCGAGGTGTGGAACTCGATCTCCTCGCCACGGCCGACGATCATCTCGGTCGAGCCGCCGCCGATGTCGACGACGACGGTCGGCCGCTTGGGGGAGTGCTCGGAGGTCGCGCCGAGGTAGGTCAGCTGCGCCTCTTCGTCGCCGTCGAGGACGCGGGCGGAGAGGTCGAAGCGCTCGCGCAGCTCGGCGATGAAGGCGCCGCCGTTCGCGGCGTCGCGCACGGCGCTGGTGGCGATCGCGTCAACGGCCTCGGCGCCCAGCTCGCGGGTCAGCTCGACGTACTCGCCGATCGCCGCGCAGACGTCCTCGATCGCCTCCGCCGCCAGCCGGCCCGAGAGGTCGACGCCGCGGCCGAGCCGGGTGACCCGACTGCGCCGCTCGACCTCGCGCACCACGCGCCCCTCGGCGACGTCGGCGACGAGCAGCCGGGAGGAGTTGGTGCCGACGTCGATGACGGCGACGCGAGTCGAGCTGGCAGGCATGGCGGGGGACTCTAAAGCGAGGCGAGCGACTTCTCGGAGCCGGGGGCGAGAGCGGCCAGGGTGACCCGCAGCCGGATCGGCTCGTAGCCGGGATCGAGGCCGGCGAAGATCACCGTCGAGCTCCCCGCATAGTGTTCGAGCAGGCGCCTCACGGTGAGGTCGGCGTCGCCTTCGATCGCCGCGTCGACGATGCTGCGATGCTCGGCCGAGCGCTGGTCCCAGAGCTTCTGGTCACTGCCGCCGAAGGCGACGCGGTAGCGTTCGGCGTGGTCGAAGAGTTGGGAGATCGTGGTCGCCACGCGCTCGCCCCCGGCGGCGACCAGGCGGCCGTGGAAGGCCCGGTGCGGGGCGCGCAGCCCCTCGTGGTCCTGGGTCCGCACGTAGTGGTCCATCTGCGCCAGCAGGCCCTCCAGCTCGGCGATCGCGGCGGAGTCGAGCGTCGGCACCGTGATCCGCACCGCGACCGCCTCCAGCGCGACTCGCATTGCGTACAGCTCCTCCGCGTCGGTGGGCGAGAGCTCAGCGATCCGCACGCGCCGGTTCGGCTCGGAGATCACCAGGCCCTCGCGCTGCAGCATCCGCAGCGCCTCCCGCAGCGGCGTCCTCCCGACCCCGAGATCACGCGCCAGCGCCACCTGCGAGGTTTCCCCCGCCGGCAGTCCCCCGTTGAGGATCTCCTCCCGCAGCCGATCGTGGACGACGGCGACGTTCAATCCGTCCCTGGTTCCTTTCTCATCGCCGCCCGTGCCCACCGCGGACGACAGGCTACCGTCGGGCGCCGCCGAGCGAGGTCCACGCCCTCGACCACCGGCATCCTGCGCCCACCGGTCCTTTCACAACTCCGTTGCTAAACTCAGCGGTCCGCCGCGGGGTGGAGCAGCCAGGTAGCTCGTCGGGCTCATAACCCGAAGGTCGCAGGTTCGAATCCTGCCCCCGCTATAGCAGTGAAAGCCCGCGGTAGCGGGCTTTTTTCGTTCTGCGAGATCGAGAGCCATCCGCCGACTTCAGTCTCCATCTAACAGCCATCTAACAAGCGGTGGCAAAAGGCTTGACGAGCCCGCCGCGATGAGCGCACACTGAACGGTCGTTAGAACCTTCGCAGCACGCGCGGAATCCATGCCGTACCTTCGCTCGCCGCGTGGGTCACCGGCCCCCGCTAGCTGGCGGAACTGGCCTCATCAGCTCAGAGCTGTGAGTCCTGACCGATCAGCTAGCAGCAAGGAGACCCATGACGATCGGAGACCGCATCAAGCAGGAGCGGGAGAGTCGGCAGCTCGACCGCGCCGATATGCGAAAGCTCACCGGCTTCTCGATGTCCTACTTCCACGAGGTGGAGGCCAATGTCTTTCCACCGAGCAAGGAACGGGTGGCGAAGATTGCAGAAGCCTTCGGGATGACCGCGACAGAACTCGAAAGAGGCGCCGACTGAGTATCCGCTCCATTTCCTCCGCCCGCTGATCCTCCTGAAGCCAAGTCTGGATCAGCGGGCGGTGCTACCTATACGGTCGGCGAGATGGGTCGGCCCGAAATCGAGGAAGCGCGGATTGATCTCCGCAGTGCGCATCAGGCACTAGATGACGCCGAGCTTGTTGCAGCGCGGACGTTCGTCGATCTCGCGGCGGACAAGGTTCGCCGCCGAACCCATGTGCAAGAGGAAGGGCACTCGGGGTCTGGGTACAAAATGTTCGTCATGCGGGAGGCGTGGCATCCTCAGGCGGCTTCGCTTTGGTTGCAAGCAGACCTGTTGAAGCGACGCATCGAGCGATATAGGGGTCGCCCTCGACGGGACCTGCACGCGGACATGGCGACCATTGTCCCCTCCGCTGGAAAGGCCGGGAAAAAGCGCATGGTGACCGTCAGCGAGAAGAGACCCAAGTCTGACTACCTGAGGGCGATCACACTCGCCAAGGGCGAGCCCGCTGTTGTTGCTCTAGCGGAATTAGAGACCTGGAGAGTCTTGTCGCTGTATGACTCGGAATCTGTTAAGCGATTTGAGAATCTGCTTGCTTCTGACTTGTTCCAACGGGCGGATGTTGTGCCTGTTGCTGTCACAGGTCTCATCGACTGCTCGGTTCGCTGGCTGCAAGTCGGCGAGAGAACGCACGCCCTGGCGTTGACTAACCAAGCTCGCCTGTGCGCCGACCAATCTCCTGATCCCGATGTGATGAGTTGGGTCGATCGCTGGCACGCCTTCCTGCTCATGCACCCTGCGTCAGGAAAGCCTCTGTTTGAAATTGACGGAATGCTTGAGCGCTCATTTATGGCCCGCAGGGATACGAAGCTGCGGAGGATCCTCGACACTTTCCTAATGAGTCACTTTGAGTTCTTTCAGGGTGACGAGGTGGCTGGCCTCGATCTGTGGCGGACGGGGGTGTCTGAGGCGCAGCGCGCGGGGCTCTGGATGTTTGTCCGCGAGGCGTCCTTCGCCGCCGCCGCCGCAACTCATTTGGGGTAGCTCGCTTGACCGGATTTGTCATTCGGGCATACGCTGTATCGGTGGAGCCCGATTCAAACGACTTCGGAGCAAGGCTGGTCGCACTTCGGACGGAGCGCGACGTCGGACGGCGCAAGCTGAAGGACCTCACTGGCCTTTCCCTGTCCTACTTGCACGAGATCGAGAACAACGTCTATCTCCCAAGCCATGAGCGGTTGGAAGTGATTGCCGATGCCCTCGGAATCAAGGGCGCAGATCGGAAACAGCTTCTCGCCGACCGCGAACGAGCAGAGCTAGCCCGCCTCGGATTCGATGAGGCCGACGTGACGCTCTTGCTGAAAGAAGCTGGCCCGCTCACCGATGATGCCCGCGCCAAGATCGTTGACGTGCTGAACGATGTACGCAGTAAATCCCGTAAGCGCTCGGGTAAGCGGGCATCCGGCCGCAGTAGTAGTACCAAGTAACTGAGAGGGCTCATGCTCATCGCAGAAGCGGTTGCCCGTCGGGTGGCCAACCAGTTCGGCTCCGATCCGTGGCAGATTGCAGAAGCAGTGGGCGTGCCTGTCTTTCGTCGCTTGCTGCCTGACGGTGTTCGCGAGCTGTATTTCAACGCTGGGAAGGATGCCCGGTCTGAATCTGGGCTCATAGTTGCGGCTGATGCATCCTGCCGCGAAGCCCGCGAGCTGGTTGCTCACGGTCTTGGCCATCACTTCCTGCACGCCGGAAATCGAGTGACTGGCCGTGTCCGCCCGGGGTGGACCGGCTCCTTTGAAGGCGAAGCGGATGCCTTCGCCGCGTATCTGCTCATTTCGGGGCAGGCGCTTCACTGCGCATTGAGCCGTATCGACCCGCCGAACGCATGGGAGCTGTCAGACGAGTTCGACGTTCGTCCCGAGCTGATCGAACGACGACTCGCGTTGGGCCAGCAGGCCCGATGGTTTGACTGTATCGGCTAACGCCGATACAGTGGTATCGGAGAGACCCGATACCAATGTCAAGCAACAACGTCACTAAGCCCGAGCCCTTTGTCACCGTCGCGGACATCGCCCGGCTGCTGGGCGTTCCGTCGTCGTTTATCTATGAACGAACCGCGCGCGGTGAGATTCCCTGCTACCGGGTCGGGCGGCTCTTGCGCTTCAAAGTCTCGGAGGTCGAGCACTGGCTCGCCGAAGGTCGGGGGCGGGAGGGTGGCCGTGGCTAGGGGGTCAGTCGTCAAACGCACGAAGGCCGATGGCAGCCGCGCCTACTACGCGGTCTACCGGCTGCCGACCGGCAAACAGAAATGGGAGCACGGGGGCCGCACCAAGAAGCAGGCCGAACGGCTGCTTGCCCGGCGGACTGAGGAAGTTTTCAGCGGCTCATACCGCGAGCTGAAACCGACGAGCTTCGCGGCCTTCGCCGAAAAGTGGCTGGCGGAGTACGCCAAGCCGCGACTCAAGCCGTCCACCTACGACGGCTACGAGCGCTACGTTCACGGTCACCTGATCCCGGCCTTCGGCGACTATCCGCTGACCGCGCTGACCACCGGCCAAATTCAGGAGTTTCTGGCGAAGGTGCTGGCCTCGGGGCGCTCGGCCAAGACCGCCAACAACCTGCTCGTGCCGCTGCGGAAGATGCTCGGGGATGCGGCGAGATGGGGATACCTCACGGCCAATCCCGCCAGCGAGGTCCAGCGCGCTCGCGTGGTCCAAAAGGAGATGCGGGTTCTCGCGCCGGAGGAAGTGCGACGGCTTTTCGCCGCAGCCGAGCCGGAGTACGAGCTGCTGTACCGGGTGGCGATTTACTGTGGGCTGCGCTCCGGTGAGCTGCTGGCGCTTCAGTGGGGCGACATCGATTGGCAGCGGTCGCAGCTCTCGGTTTGCCGGAGTGTCTGGAAGGGCCAGGTCACGTCCCCAAAGTCGGTTCGCGGCATTCGCCGGATCGACCTCGGCCCGCAGCTCCTCGCTGCGCTTCGGAACGCAAAGCCGAACGACGCCCAGCCGGACGATCTGATCTTCACCAATAACCAGGGCACGTTCGTTGACCCTCGCAACTTGGTGCAGCGCCACTTTGAGCCGACCTTGAAGCGGGCCGGACTGCCGCATGTTCGCTGGCACGACCTTCGGCACACCTTCGCCACGCTCCTGATCGCGAGCGGCGCACATCCGAAAGTGATTCAGGACCAGCTCGGGCACGCGAGCATTCAGACGACGCTCGACAAGTACGGGCATCTGCTCCCGGCGCTGACGGAAAACCAGGGCGCTCGGTTAGAGGCCCTAGTTGACGAGGAGACTGCCGAGCCGGAGGCGCCGGAGGCTGAGGCGGCATGACCGAGGCGCTTTCGATCCGCTTTCCTCGGGACGTTCGGGCAGAGGCAATGGAGCCGTGGCTGCTCGGGCTGCACGGTCTCATGGTCGCGCCGTCGCTGCTGACGGCGCCGGACCGGGTGTCGGTTGAGTGCGTCGGGGATCGGCGGGGTGTTCGAGTGCAAGTCTGGGTGCCGACCGAACCGCTCCGGCGCCAGGTCCGGGACAGCCTGGACGCGGCGTTCGTCGGCGGCTCCGTTGAGCCGGTCGCGGTCGAGTTGCCGGAGGTCGCGGAGTTCGCCCGGCTTTCGTTGGGCGCGAACCGTGCGCCACTCCGGCAGGCCCGAGGGGCCGGACTCGCCGCCCTGATCGCGCCGCTCGCGCAGTTGCGCGGCGCGCAGACGGGCATCGTGCAGTTCGTCGTGAGCCCGGCGCCGCTCCGGGCGCAGGCGCGGTTGCTCGCCGCCAGCCAAGGCGCTCGGCAGGGCGGCTCGCCCCTCGACCGGCTGGCCGGTGCCTACATCGAGCGGGACCGGGCGGCGGCGCTCCGCGACAAGGCCGCCGCCCCGCTCTTTCGGGTCAGCGTTGCGGTGGCCGCCTCGTCGGCCACGATCCGGGCTGCTCTGGTCGCGCCGTTCCGCCAGTTCGCCGGGCCACGCGCCTTCGTCCGGTCGCACCGGGTGTGGTGGACCGCGCGAGCCCAGACCGAACTCGCGGACCGGCGGCACCGCTGGTTTCCGCCCGTCACGGTGGGAGCCGGGGAGCTGGCGGGCGTCCTTGGTCCGGACGCTGAGGCGATTCGGACGCTGGGCGGGCCGGTGCTGTCCAGCCGTCGTCTAGCACCTTCTCCGAACGTCCCCGTACGGGGCAGGGTTCTGGCGGTATCGAACGCGGGAGCCGAGCGAACGATCGCGCTCGGCACCGCGGCCGCCAGAACCCATCTGGCGTTGATCGGCCCGACCAACGCGGGCAAGACGACCGCTCTCGTGCGCCAAGCTGTAGCCGCCGCCGAGGAGGGGTGCGGCGTGGTGTTGGTCGAGCCCCTGAAGGGCGGGGCGACCGAAGCGTTCCTCGCTCGGGTACCGGAGCGCGACCGGGATCGCATCGTGATCCTCGACCCGGAGCGTGAGCGCGACTATCCGCCGGCGATCAACTTCCTCGACCGTGCCGCCGGAGAGGATGCTGCTTCAGTGGCGGGTGGGATTCTTGGCGTCCTGCGCGAGCTGCATCCCGACCTCGGCCAGCGCTCGGCCGACGTCGCCTACAACGCACTCTTCCTGGCCGCGTCGACGCCGGGGGCGACGGTCGCCGACGTGCCTCGGTTGCTGCTTGATCGCGCCGCCCGCGATGGCTGCCTCGGCAACGTCCGTGATCCGTTCGTACGGGGCTTCTTCGATGAGTTCAACCGACGCACCGAGCCCGACCAGCTCAATATCGCTGCACCCGTCGTCGGACGCCTCCGGCCGCTGCTGCGACCCGAGCTGGCCCCGATCATCGGGCAGCCCAAATCCACGATCAACTTTGATCGCATCTTGGCCGAGCGGCGGCATCTGCTCGTTCGGGTTCCGCTCGGCGCGGAACTGTTCGGCGCGCTGATCGTTGGCCGCATCTGGCGCGCGGCGCTGCGCCGAACCCGGCTGACTGAGGCGGCGCGGCCCGACACCCTGCTTGCGATTGACGAGGTACAAGCGTTCTTGAAAACGGGCATCGACGCCGCCGAGATGCTGGCAACGGCCCGAGAGCTGCGCTTGGCGATGCTCTTGGCGACCCAAAGCATCCAGCTCTGCCCGCCCGCGCTTCGGCACGCCCTCTTGGTCAATGCCAGAAGCCGCGCCGTCTGGGCCACCGATGAGAGCGAGGCGGCGGTTCTCGGCCGGGGACTCGGCCCGGAGCTTGCTCCCATCGACCTGATCGGCCTCGGCGCGTTTGAAGTAGCGGTCCGGCTCGCGGTCGGCGACGGCAACGCCACCGCCCGCCCCTTCACCGGTCGCACGCTGCCGTTGCCTGAGCCTGTCCGCTCCTCAACCGCCGAGCTTCGGGAGGCGTCCCGGCAGCGTTACGGCCGTTCGCGGACTGAGGTTGAGGCCGAACTGCGCGACCGGCTGGCGCCCGTTCAGGCCGAGATTGATCCGGAGGCGATCGGCACGCGCCCGCGATAGGGCGTTGTGTTCGTCGTTGCGACCGTGGTCCGATCTGACCGCAGAGATTCCGCTTCGGGTGCCGAATCGCGCCGCTCGGCTGGCGCCGACGTTCTCGGTGATCCCCGCGCCGTTGCGGTCCTCGAGGAGCTATCCGCCGCATCGGTGTTGACGAGCAGTCACCTGTGCGAGCTGGTCTTCGCCGAGGGGACCGAGCGAACGCGCGGCGAGCTGACCCGCCGCACGCTGCGGCGACTCGTCGCGGCCTGCCTCGTTGTCCGGATGCGCGGGCCACAAGGGCAAGCAGGCGGCGGCTCCCGCCCGTCGATCTATGCGCTGACTACGCGGGGTGACCGACTGCTCAGCCAGTACCGGAGCCAGCCGCCTGCCCGTGCCCGGCGTCGTCCCGCCGATGCCGGGACCGGGCTCCAGGCGCATCAGCTCGCTATCGCGGATCTGCACGTTGCCCTGGTCGCCGCTGCCCGGACCCACAATGCGCCGCTCCGCTGGCTCGGCGAGCCGGGGTGTTGGTGGGAGTTCGGTGGCCAGGGTGGGCGGGAGCTGCTGAAGCCGGACGGCTACGCCGAGCTCGACCTGCCCGGCGCAACGCGGCTGGCCTGGTTTGAGGTTGACCGCGCGACGCAGAGCGTCCCGACGACGATTGCGGGCAAGGTTCGCCGGTATTGCCGCGCGGCCCTGGCGAAGGTGGCGGCGGGGGAGCCGGTCCCGCTGGTCGTCTTCGTGGTTGGGGGAACGGCTCGCCGGGAGCGGATCGCGGCACAGCGCGAGCGCTGGGCACGTCGTGAGGGGTTGTCGGCGACCGCCGCGCACCGGCTCGTTCAGGTGGTTGCTCCCGCTGACGTGGTGCCGCTGTTGCTCGGGACGGAGGACGCGCCATGATGCGCCCGCCGCTATCGGTCGTGGCGCTCGGCGCAGCGAGCGGGTTGCTCGCCGCGGCCGTCGTCGCGTGGCTCTTGCCGGTGTCGCTCGGCTCAAGTGCGCTGCTGGTGATCGGGCATGAGACAGTGGCGGGACTGCTGCCGGTGCTGCACGGCCAGCGATACCTGCTGGCCGCTCTGGCCGGGGTAGGGGCGGTGCTTGGGGTGGTGAGCTGGTGGGGCGTGCCGCCCGTCCCTGGTGCCGGACTGCTGGTCGGGCTTGGGGTCACCGTCGAGGTCGCCGTACTGGTTGCGGTCGTACCCGTGGCGGCCGTCGTCCTCGGGCTGTTGACCCTGAACTTCGCGGTCTGGGTGCTGCTGGTTCGCGTGGTCTTGGTCGTACTCCGAATGGTGGCGTCGTGAATACAAAGGAAAGGGAGGAAGCATGAAACCCCGACAACCAATCGTTGAAGTTCTCCAGCCAGCCGAGCAGGTAGCGGTTACGAATGTGATCCGACAGGCTGAGGTCGTCGTCGGCATCACGGGCTGGGAGCGTCACAAGCTGGAGTGGCGACTGCGGCGGCAACGCGGTGAGCTGATCCTGCAGCTCGCGGAGCTGGAGGCCCAGGCGGTCTACGCCGAGGCCGTCGTCATGGTGCAGGGCCGCGCTGGGCAAGCCCGCGAGCGGGCCGCCGCCGAGGTCTTCAAAGAACGGCTCCGCTGCCTGAACGAATCGGGGCACCTCCGCGACGATGCGCTCGGCGCGACGGCGCAGCTCACCGAGGAATCGCGGGAGATCGTCGCCGGGGCGATCGAGCGGGTTGCCGCGGCCTACATGACGGGGGTCGAGCGGCGCGCGATGGAGGTCGAATGATGGTGGAGTTCATCGCCCTGGTGACGGTGGTTGGCTGCCTTCTCGCCGTCGTGATCACGCCGGGCTGCTGGCGCGGCTTCGCCTGGATCGTCGGAGTGATAGGAGGCCCAAGTTGGCGCGAGCGCGTTCTGCTCTTTGAGCTGCGCTACCGCTTGGCGATTCTGCGTGATCTCGTTGCGGCAATTAGCGACGTGGAGCGGCGGAGCGAAGAACTGAAATCTGGGCGCTGATAGCGGGCGGACGGAAAATATCGTCCCTGTATTTCCATGAGGTATGCAGGGGAAACGCGGTAGCAGATACTTCGGACGTCCCGATTGCAGTTCAGTGCGGTACTCTTTTCCTATGCTGGCAGTCAATCCAGCAAGAAGAAAAGGAGGAGTTGTGGATAGAGCAACTCCGCCGCCTCAGCCGGAATCCGGCCCCGATTACGGGGCGTTCCCGGCCGAGCTAGGCCAGATCACGACGAAACCGGCTTCGGCCGGTTTTTTTGTGGTCGAAGGTCCTCCAGAGAAACCGCAGCCAGAATGGAGCCTGATCGGTCGCGCCCGTCGCCTTGGGACGACGCTGCTCGACCTCGCGGGCTACATGCAGGATGTGGATGACAAGGAGCGCCAGTTGGTGTTTTCGGCAACTCAGAGTCGAGAGGCCGAAGCCCACCTAGTGCGCGATGAACTGCTAGCGCAGGGCGAGCGGGTAACCGCGTCAAAGCTCACCGCTGCGCTTAAGCAGTTCAAACTCGCTGGAACGAGTTAGGACCCGGCCTAGGGGCCCCGGTGGAATAGTAGCCACCGGGGCCCCGGCGCTCCCTGGGACATCCGGCTACCGCGAGTGGAGCGCCGATTTGACATCAATCAAGACGCGAGTAGGCTGAGAGGTGAATTAACAAACCGTGGCTTGGTTCAGAAAGGTGCCCTTGACGACTCTGCCAAGCCGAATCCCGAGCGAGGCGACATTCCAGTGTCCCCAAGCAACGGAAGTTCCAGCGGCCCGGAAGCAAACAAGCTTTCCTTGTCCGCAACCCCTCGTTTTCTGCATTGGTTTGACTGCCAGCCTGTGCAGACGGCACCGTTCCGGGCTTAGCACGTCGAGATCCCAAGACACATTTCTCGACGCTGCTAAGCCCGTTTTCTTCGGCGGTCGACCGCGCTTCTTAGAGGCGGTTCCGCTCCTGGCTTGGCCGGACGACGACTTTCCGTGCGAGGGCACGCCGAAGCTACTTGAAATAGCTCTCGATCTCTGATGCCTCGGCGAAGTCCCGGATGTGGCGCCGCCAGGAACCATCGGCGCTCTTTCGGATCTCGTCGACTTGACCCTCGGTAAGGAGATCCGCCTGGTTCAGGATCTCCACAAGGGTTGCCAGCCGGTCTTCCAATGCTGCAACCTTCTTCTGAGCAAGCCCCAACTCGGGCTGATGCATCCGGACCCACGCGCTGTCCTCGCGATCCACGTCCTTGTCTGCTACAAGCCGGAGCAGATGGGTGCGACCGGAGCCATCTTTCTGCCAGAGGCACCGTCCGAACCGCACGTCGAGCGGCTGGTCCGTCACGCCGACCCGGACGACCGGAAAGTAGCCCCCCTCGGCTCGGTTCTTCTGGATTGCGTCCTCAAGAACGGCATCGGCGTCGCCTTCGACTGTGGCCAGAACGTTGATAAGCAACGTGCCGTCGTCCTCGTTCAAGTCCTCCCGGTACTTCTGCGGGACCAAGGACAAGCCGAGCATTTCAATGCGCTCAGCTTGAGCTGGCTCCTCGGCCTCCTGAAGTTCGGCGGTATGGCGGTGCGTGGCCGCGCCTTCTTCGTACGAGTAAGACGAACTCAGGACGCGCCAGCGGCAGCCATCGCCGGCTAGCCCCTCATCGTGCCTACCGGCCGCGACCAGTTCGTCATTGACTTCCGCCGACCGCTCGGCCGAGACATCGAAGGAGATGCGAACCCGCCGCAGTTCGCGTCCGGAACGGGGAGATGCGTCAGCGGCCAGGACCTCCGCGGCCACGTCCCGTTCCTTGCCCAGCAACGTAATCCGCAGTGTTTGCGCGGCAGCCTCCATACGCAAACCTTATCTACAGTCACGACCAAAGGAAGAACGATGATTTCGTATTTTCTTATGACCAGTCTGGCTGTCCCATTCAACAGCGGACATGACCCAAACAGCTCTGCTGGTCGTGCGGAAATCAAGAAGCAGAGAGAAATGCGGGAGAAGAGAGAGCGCCGCCTAAAGGAACGCGAGCCTCGGCTTCTTCGTCGGCAGTTTAGACGGCTCTTCGAATAGCGCGGCCCGCGCGGCGGTCTGCCGGTCGTCGACGACTGCCCCGATGCCGCGCACATGGCGGTCCGGGGCCGATCCAGGCCACCCTGGACCGGCCCCGGTGACGGCTCTCAGGCGTTCTTGAGAACCATGTAGCTCGGCGTCGTGACAGGCGCCACCTTCGCGATCGTCATCGGCTTTCACCCCCTTCCCATCCAGTCGCCCGGCGCCACCCGCCGGGAACGACCGAATGCTAGAGCGCTCTTGAGCATCCGGCAGATGCTGAGTGACCCGCTACTTATGAGAGGCGGAGACGGGTTATGCTCGACGCTCGCTGACTGCGTTAGAGAAATCGAGCAAGGGAGGACCGGATGACGACGGCCCGGCGGGCAGGCCAGCGCGGCAAGGGCATCGAGGAAGTCGTGAGCTACGCCCTCGGGCACCGCATCCGGGTCCAGGTCCTGACCCTCTTAAACGAAGGCACCTACACGCCCGAGCAGCTGGCGGACCTGATCGGCGAGCCGCTGAACCGCGTCGGCCACCACATCAAGGAACTTCACGACGCGGGCTCGATCGAACTCGCCAAAGTCGAGCCGAAGGGCAACCTGATCAAGCACTACTACCGCGCCGTCGAGATGCCGTTCTACTCCGACGAGGAATACGCCGAAATGACGGCGCAGCAGAAACAGATCACCATCGGCCTGATTATCCAGTGCATGACGGCCGAGGTCATGGCGGCGTTCTGGGCGGGCACGCTGCTGCGCGATCCGAGGCTGTGGATGTCGTGGCGCTGGTTCAACCTCGATGACCGGGGGCGCGAAGACCTCGCCGACGAACAGCAGCGCTGGTGGGACCGCACCGGCGAGATTGAGGCCGAATCGATCAACCGGGCCGCGGCCTCCGGCGAGGAAACGCGCTCGATCGTCGTCGCCTCGCTCGGCTTTGAACGCGAGCGGACGGCGCCGAAGCCCCCCGGAGAATGACCGGAACGCAGATGCTGACCGGGGCGCAGTACCTGCTTGGCGGCCCGTTCACGGCCCCGTTACGGTCGGCGCGCAACCGACGCGAGACCGGGACTGACCCTTACAGCACACCTCCGGTACCGATCTCCTCCGGCGCGGTCCGCAGGGGCTCCCTCGTTCCTGGGGACTGCGCCGGATCGGTTGGCCGCCGCCCATGCCAGGAGCTTCCTCCACACCCACCCCACCGAATTGCCGTCCAGTGGCCGATTGGGCGGCATGACCACACGCGCGGGGGGCGAGCCGTTTGACTGGGACGTGCTCGTCCCCCGTTTGGTCCACCCGCTCAAGGTGGCGATCATTGAAGCGACGCACTGGATCGGCGAGCCGCTGAGCGCATCCCAGCTCGCGCAGTGCTTCGGCGAACGCTGGAGCCTGTCGCTCGTCTCGTACCACCAGACGCAGCTCGCCAAACTCGGCGTGCTGGTCGAGGACGAGGCCAGGCGGCGGCGGGTCCGGGGCAGCGTCGAAAAGCTCTACGGCTTCAACCCGTCGCCGTGACGGCCACGATCACGGCCGCGCAGCGGGACGCCCTCTACGGTGCGATCCTGAACCGCCTGAGCGGGATCGGCGATCTGTGGCAGGCCGTCGAGGCCGAAGACTTTGCCCGGGCCACCTCGCTCGGCTGGGAGTACGCCGACTCGCTGCGCCTGGTGCTGGACGACCTGGGCTGGGGTGCGCACGCCGCCGGCGACCTCGAGCTGACGGCGCCGCGTGACGTGCTGCGGCGGATCTTCACCGCGCTCGGCGAGGGCGCCGCCGCCGAACGGAGCCTGCACGAAGCCGAATGGATCGAGGCGCGCGCGCCCGCCGAGCAGAACCGCCTGGTGGTCGAGGCGTGCGAGACGGTGCTTCAGAGCCTCGCCGACTGAATCAGTCCGCGGCCGCTCCGGCCGGACGGAGCAGGGCGAGTGGATCGACGCCCAGGCGGTCGGCGATGCGCTCGACGCTCTTGAGGGTCAGGTTGCGCTCGCCGCGCTCGACGCCGCCCATGTAGGTCCGGTGCACGCCGAGGACGTCGGCGAACGCCTCCTGGCTCAAGCCCTGAGCGGTGCGGTAGGCGCGCAGGTTGTCGCCCACGGTGCGTTGTAGATCGCCCTCCATCTCGGGGGAAGACGGTCCCGCTCCGCTACTTGACAGTCTACAGACCGATGAGTAGCATCACGCCCGCCTGATCCGAGGGTTGCGCGAGCCACCCCCTCGGCTCAGGCGACTTGGCACGGGCAGCGGGAGAACCGAAAGGCGGGAGCGATGCGGGTGACCGATCGAGGGTGCAGGACGGGCCGAGGCTGGCTGGCAGCCGCCGGGTTCGTGGCGGTCTTCCTGGCGCCGCCGATGAGCGCTCGGGCGGAACTGTGCGACCCGGCTACGAAGATCTGCATCGTCAACCCGCCGTCTGCGGCGGCGCCCTGGATTCCCCCGCAGCTCGTCCAGCTTCGACTGCCAGCCGAGGCGGAACCCGAATATTCCGGAGCGTCGTGGAGCCAGCCGGGACAGTCGTGGAGCGATGCGCTTCGGTCCGGTGCGGGCCTGGTCAGGGGAGGGTTGCAGCTGCTCGAACAGGGGATGCCCGGAGGCACGAGCCTCTACCAAGGCATCCTGGAGGCGAGATACGGCTACGAGCGCCCGTCCCTGCCCACCGACGGGGCGCTGACCCTCTCCGTCGTTGCGGGCCACCGCGGATCGAACTGCACGTGCATCGAAGAAACGAAGGCGACGTTCTCCGAGCTGCCGGTGCTCAGCCCAATTGGCCGCTTCAACTGGCGGATCGTGCGATCCGGCAAGTTCTTCCAGGCTGTCATGTCACTCGAAGCGCGGAGCGCCGTTCAGATCAAGCAGTTGTTCTACATATCCGCCTTCGACGGCGAGGAATATGACTTCCTCCCGCTTCCCCTCATGCAGCGGAAGGTGACCGGCTCGGGGTCGGTCCGCGTCGTGCAGCGTCTTAGCGCCCGCTACGTTCAGAACCAGTGCGCCGCATACCGGCGCTGCATGCTGTGGGCCGACGCCAAGATTGGACCAGGAGGCGAGCCGCTCGGGGCTTCGGGCGGACTCCTGGAATCGGTGTCGCGGCCGGTGGTTATCCATCGGCACGCAAGCCGGTCACGGCCGAACTCCGGCTTAGGGTTCCGCGCCGGGGGGCGGTCTTGACCGAACTGGGCAGCGGCGTAAGCTGGACGTGGAGGCCGATTCCGCGGTGATTTCGAGTCCTCCACTTGCTCAAGCCGGGCGAATCTCCATCTAACAGCCATCTAACAGATGGGTCCAAAAAGGCCCAAAACAGACCGGATGGGGTCAGAAGAAACCGGAAAGCAAGAATGGCTCAGCAGAGCCGAAAAGATGGCTAAATGGCTCAACGATGCGGGGTGGAGCAGTGGCAGCTCGCGTGGCTCATAACCCGAAGGTCGCAGGTTCGAATCCCGCCCCCGCTATAGGACGAAAGCCCACTTATCAAGCGGGCTTTCGCGTTTTTTGGAGACCTCAAAATCGGCCAAAAAACGCCCTGGGGCAACGTCTGGGGCAACATCAGCTTCGAGAGAGGTCGTTCGGGCCCTGCCCAGCGAGCGCTGACCGCCGCCGTCGCTACGATCAAGTGCAGTGGAAACCCGCGTTTCGAAGAAGGCTCTGATCAAGACTCACGCGAGACAGAAGACTCAGCTCGGGGCGGACGATCCCCGGCTCGCCCACGCGATTTTCACGCTGCGCGAGACGGCTGGTTATCTCGACGTGCCGAAGTCGAATGTCCAGCGCTGGGCGCGACCGCCGGAGGCCAAGCATCCGCTGATCACCTGCTTTCCGCCGCACGGCCGGGAGGCGACTGTGCCCTTCATCGGCTTTGCCGAGGCCTTCGTGCTCTCCAGTTTTCGGCGGGCTGGTGTTCCGCTTCAGCGGATTCGACCCGCCGTAGAGGTCCTGGAAAAGGAGATCGGCGTCGATCATGCGCTTGCCTCCAAGCGCCTCTACACCGATGGGGCCGAGGTCCTATTCGACTATGCGAGCAAGAGTGGCGAGCGCGAGGTCATGGAGTTGGTCGTCGTCCGCACCCAACAGCGCCAGTTCTCCGGTGTCGTCAAGGACTACCTGAAGCGCATCCACTACGGAGGCGACGGCTGGGCGGATTCGGTACGACTGCCGACTTACGGCAACGCGAAAGTCATCGTCGACCCGACGGTCGCATTTGGCCTCCCGATCGTCGCACACGGCGGCGCTCGCGTAGAGGATCTCGTCGACCGCTTCCAAGCTGGCGACTCTGTTGCCGAGATCGCCACGGACTTCAGCGTCCCTCCTGATGAGGTCGAGGACGTGATTCGACTCGCGACGCGGACGGCAGCCTGAGCAGTGGGCCAACGAGGGCGCCGCGCCAGATAGCTCGCGGCGATGTCTCGTCCGAAAGAGAAGCCGGCCAAGTTCTTCGTTGACCGCAGCCTCGGCAAGAGCATCGTCGAGGGTCTTCGCGATGCTGGGCTCACGATCTATTCGATGGCCGACATCTACGGCGAGGAGCGCGCCCAGCTTCTCGCCGACGAGGTTTGGCTACGAGACGCCGGCAAGAATGACTGGATCGTCCTCACCAAGGACGACGCGATCCGCCGCCGCCCCGCCGAGCGCGACGCCCTCACCGAGGCGGCCGTTCGTGTCTTCTGCCTGACCAACCGCAATATGCGTGGCGCAGAGCAGACTGAGCGTTTCGTTTCAAACCGCCACCGAATCGTCCGCCAAGCCCGCAGGCCAGGCCCGTATATCTACGGCGTCTATGCGGAGGGCCTCAGGCGCCTCTGGCCTTGACGCCTGTTGCACTCTCTCCGTGTCTGGGGAGGACTCGATGATCAGGCTCGAGACCGATTCGGTGGGCCGGACTACGGCTGTCGAAACACCTCGTCGTAGTGCCACTCCAGGAGCGCGGGGTCGGCTCGGTCCCTCGGGTGAGCTGGGTCGCGCAGTTTTCTGCCGGCCATCTCGTAGTAGACGCGGCCGTTCTCGTATTCGTCACGGAGCGCTTGGCTGACCGCGAACGAGCAGTCGGGTCGCACGCTGACGTAGCCGAGGTCGAAGAGTCGATGGATGTCGCGGCGCAGGGGCAGGCCGTTGGGCACGACATGCGTCCCTCCATGAGAGAAGGGCTGGATGTGTGACGCCTCGATGACGGGCAGGGAGCGCTCTCCGGTGATCGCGCAACGCCGAGAGTAGGCGTCTAGGACTGCAATGCGGAAGGTCGCCTGCCCCAATCGTGGCCGCACCTCCAAAGGCTTGCCATGACGTGCCGCGGACAGGGCTTCCACACTCCACTCCGCGGCCTGTTCACTGGCCGCCGCGGACTCTAGGCACGCCTCATATAGTCGACGCCCCTCACCGGTCGTTAGGTCGTAACCCTTTCCTGACACGATCGACCTACTCCAATCGGAGGGAACCGGCACCCAGCTGTCTGGGGGGAAGAACACCGGCTCGGCGATCGCTAGGCAGCCGATCCAGTCGTCGATGGTGATGGCCTTTCCTGCGCCGTGACTGAGTCGCCCCAGTCTCTCTAGTAGGGAATCACGATCTGCAACGCCGTTCGCCAGCCCGAACACGTCCCAGGCCTCCCAGATAGGTAGTACGGCTGCCCGCGTGAAGAGCCCGAAGCCACCGATCGCGTTGTGTGGTGCCTTCAGCTTGAAGAAAAAGAGCTCCCCGGATTGCAGTGCGCCAAATCGACTCTGGCTCGGCCGCCAGAAGTTGACCTCACGCAACTCTGGCCGTGCACGCAGGAACTGGTACCAGTCGAAGTCGGTGTTTGCCACGAAGCCCCGCACGGTGAAGAGGAGCCTAATCGCCGGCTCCGACCATATATCCACCACATCGGTCGGCTTCACGCCGCGTCGATGACATCCGCCTGTCTGAGCAGAATAGGCGTGTGCCAGAACCACGAGTACCGATCTGCGTCCACCTCAATATATCGCCCACCACGACACTCTCCATCCCGACAAGGTGACCCACGATCCCCTCGACTTCGCCGAGGAGCTCGGACGGAAGCTCGCCGCCCGCTCGCGTCATGTCTGCACCCTCTTCGGCGCCGGAGTCTCCCGTGCCTGCGGCCTGCCTGATGTTTCCGGGCTGCAGAAAGCAGTCGCCGAGAAGCTCAGTAAGGCCGATCGTGAGGCCTTCGGAGCACTGCTCGAGGATCGCAGTCTTGAGGAAGGCCTCTCGCACCTGCGGCGCGTCGCGGCGCTTCTCGGAAGCGGTCAGGAGCTGGCCGGGCTGGACAAGGAGGGGGCCGAAGAGCTCGACGCAAAGATCTGCGCCGCGATCGTCTCCAGTCTCGACCACAAGGACGAGAAGATCGCCCCGATGCAAAAGCTCGCCGCCTGGGCGGTCGGCAGCTCCTACCACCGCGCCTTGGAGCTTTTCTCCGTCAACTACGACCTCGTCCTCGAGACCGCACTAGAGCAGCGCAGGGCACTTTGGTTCGACGGCTTCGTCGGGGCGATCAAGGCGCCCTTTCGCATCGACCTGGTTGAGGGCTTCTCGGCTGACGCTTCACTGCCGGCCGAGTTCATCCGCCTCTGGAAGCTTCACGGCTCCCTCAACTGGGCTTGGGAGGGGGATCCCGGCTCGATCATTCGCCTCGGGCGGCCAGCAGGCGGCTCCGAAACCGCCGCGATTTATCCGGCCGACACGAAGTACGAGGAATCGCGACGGGTCCCCTTCGTCGTCCTTATGGACCGCTTCCGTCGTGCCCTGAACGAGCCCGAGACCCTGCTGCTCGCCTCGGGTTACTCCTTCAACGACCCCCACATCGACGAGCTGATCTTCGAAGCCGCTATCCGTCACCCTCGCTCGGAGTACGTCGTCTTCTGCCACTCGACGATCCCCGAGCAGCTCGCCAAGACCGCCGAAACGACTCCCTCGCTCTCGGTCCTGACCAAGACCGAAGCGATCCTCGGGACCCAGCGCGGCGATTGGCAAACCGAAAAGGATGACAAGGGCGCGGAGAAATCCGCCCCGGGCGTCTGGGAGAGCGGCGAGTTTGTGCTTTCGGGGTTCGAGGGCCTGGCTGCATTCCTGGCTCGCTCCGCGCGCATCGCAGCCGACGACGACGATGAGTGAGAGCGATCCGACCTGCATCGGGCGTGTCCGCCACGTGCTCGGCTCCGATGTCACCGTCGCGCTCGATCCTGCGCTGGCCGGCGTCCAGCCGATATTTCGCGGCAAGTTGCAATCCGTAGGTCAGATCGGCTCGATCGTGCGCTTTCCGCAGGGGCCAATAAGCCTCGTCGGCGCCGTCACTTTGGTCGGTATCGCCGAGCTGAACTCGCCGTTGCCACCGGTGGAGAACGTACAGGTCGGCGAGCGCTGGCTGAAGGTGCAGCTGCTCGGAGAAATCAACAGCCTTGAGCGTTTTGAGCGCGGCATCTCCAGCTACCCCGGCCTCGATGACCCGGTGCACTTCTCCACCCCCGAGGATCTGCGCCACGTCTTCCCGAGCGAGGGAGAGGAGATGATCCGCTTCGGTTCTCTCTCTTCAGCCCCAGACATCCCGATTTGCCTTGATGCCGCCAAACTCGTCCTCAGGCACACGGCGGTGGTCGGCTCGACGGGGGCCGGCAAGACCAGCGCCGTCGCAGAGCTGCTGCAGGGGATGATCGCCGAGGGTTGGCAGGGAGCAAACGTCGTCGTCATCGACCCTCACGGCGAGTACGCGAGGGCGATCGGGGAGAAGGGCAGCGTCCGCAGCGTGCTGAACCCGAAAAAACGTCTGCGCGTTCCCTACTGGGCTCTCGAGGCTGAGCAGGTGCTGCGAGTCTTCACCGGCGCAAAGATCGGCAAGACGGTCCTCGATCGCTGGAGCGATCTCGTCGCGCAGGCTCGGGTCGAGTTCGTCGAAGCCGCCGAGTGGCTCGACCTCGACCCCGCCGCGGTCACCGCCGACACCCCCGTGCCCTTCGAGATCCGCGAGGTTTGGCACCAGCTCGACTACGAGAACAACGAAACTCGGGAAGAGAAGGGCGATCCGAGCACGGTCAAGATCGAGGAGAAAGGGGACCCGGCAACCCTGAAGCCGACTCGCTTCACCCCCTACAAACCGGCGGGCGGCAAGCCCGATCGCGGTCCCCGCTATGAACACTACGGGCAAGTTCCCGAGCAGCTTCGCCTCGCCCTGCGCAACCCCGATTTCGCCTTCCTGCTGGAGCCTGCGGCCGACCCCAAGGGCAAGGATCCCTTGGAGGAGGCGATGGTCGAGTGGCTCGGAGGGGACGCGCCGATCTCGGTTCTCGACTTCAGCGGCGTCCCCGCCTCGGTCACCGACCGGGCGATCGGCGTCGTCCTCGGTCTCCTCTTCGAGCTGGCGCTCCGCACTGAGGAGAAGGGCCCAGGAATCGGTCGGCCGCGTCCGGTCCTCTTCGTGCTCGAGGAGGCGCACCGCTACCTCGGCGAGGGTGCCAATGAGATCACCCACGAAGCCGCCGCCCGCATCGCTCGCGAGGGTCGCAAGTACGGCGTTGGATTGATGATGGTGACCCAGCGCCCCAGCGAGCTGCCCGAGACGGCGCTCGCCCAGTGCGGGACCCTCATCGCCCTGCGCCTGACGAGTAACAAAGACCAGAGCCAGATTAGATCGGCGCTGCCCGACAACGTTACCGGTCTCGGGGACGTGCTTCCCTCTCTTCGCACCGGTGAGGCCGTGGTCAGCGGCGAAGCGATTGTGCTGCCTGTTCGCGCCACGATCCGCAAACCCAATCCCTTCCCGAAGGCTGAAGACCCCGAGCTCGCGCCTTGGCGCGAGCTCTCGGGCGCTCCGGATCTTGCCCCGGCCCTCGCCAAGTGGCGGGGCCTCTACGACGAGGAAAAGGAGGATGAGAAAGAGTGAGCGAGATTGAGTGGATCGAGGTCGGCGACTCCGAGCGCATCGTTGCCATGGCCTACGACGAGGAGTCCGAGGTGATCTACGTCCGCTTTCCGGATGGGGTGGAGTGGCTCTATGAGGCCTGTCCGCCGCCAGTCTGGCGCGAGTTCACCGCCGACGGGCAGAGTAAGGGTCGCTACATCTTCAGCGAGCTCAACCACAAGCCCAACCGCCGTCACGGCTAGGCGTGGGGCCGGCGGTTCTCCCCATAGGGGAGGGGTGCTGGGGCGCGATTGACTTTGAGACGGCTTCGGCACGGGCTGGAACTGGGGCAACAAATGGGGCAACATGCCCCACGGATTCCAGCCGATCTCCACGTAGTTCAATCTCGCGAGAACCGCTTGAAACCTAGCCCCACCTAGTCCAGCCGACCCAGCGGATCAGGCTCATAACCCGAAGGTTGCAGGTCCGAATCCCGTCCCCCGCTATTCCCAAAACCCCCGCGGTTGCGGGGGTTTTCTTCGGCTCGTCACGCACCGCTCAGGCCGCGGCGGCGGCGCCGACTCCTGCGGCCAGCGCCATGATCGAGACCTGGGGGTTGACGCCGGGGCAGCTGGGCAGGATCGAGGCGTCGGCGACCCAGACGCCCGCGGCGGCGCGCAGGCGGCCGTGGGGGTCGACCGGGTGGCGGGAGGGGTCGCCACCGGCCGCGGCCGTGCCGGTGGGGTGGAAGGCGGCGAGGCGCAGGCGGCGGACGTCGACCCGCTCCAGGGCGTCGTCGATCTCGGTCTCCGAGCGCACCGGCGGGGCGCCGCCGCCGAGCTCGACCTCGCGGGCGCCGGCGGCGAGCAGCACCCGCGCTATGGCGCCCTCGGCGCGGACCAGGCGCGCCCGGTCCTCGCGGGTCAGGCGGTAGGTGACGAGAGGGGCGTGGCGGCCGAAGACTCGGCCGGCGGGGGCATCGCCGATCATCGCGCCGATCGTCGCCGTGTGGGAGGCGGCGGCGAGCCGCTCGACCAGGTGCCGCCCGTACCCCGGCGCGGAGACGGCCCCCATGCCGGGTGGGGTGGAGGTTGCCTCGATCAGGATCCCCTCGCGCTCGTGCAACTCCTCGATGCCGACGCTCTGCATCACCCCGCGCCAGGGCACGACCTCCTCCTCGAAGCTCGCGGTCACTCCCACTGCCGGATGGATCGAGAGCCCGCGGCCGAGGCGCGGGTGGCCACCGAGGCCGCTGCGGCGCAGCAGCGGCGGGGTCGGGATCGCACCGGCGGCGACGACGACGATCGGCGCCGAGATCCGCACCGGCGTCCCGTCCGGGCGGCGCGCCTGGACCCCGGCGGCGCGCCCGTCCTCGAGCGAGACCCGGTCGACGTGCAGCCCGGCGACGATCCTCGCCCCGGCCTCGCAGGCCTGCGGCAGCGCGTTCAGGTGAACGCCGCCCTTGGCGTTGTTGGGGCAGCCGATCGCGCACTGGCAGGCGCCGCGGCACCCGGTCGCGTTGCGCCGCAGGGGCGCCGCCTCCCAGCCCAGCGCCGCCGCTCCCGCCAGCGCCAGCTCGCCGTTGCGGCCGAGGACGTCGAGCGAGGCGGGCGCGACGCCGATCGTCTGCTCGACGTCGGCGAGCCGCTCCCCCAGCGCACCCGGCTCGGCCAGCGCCAATCCCTCGCGCTCGTGCCAGGCGGTTGCGACCCGCAGCGGCGGCCGGTAGCAGGTGCCGGAGTTGATCGCGGTGGTGCCGCCCACCGCGCGTCCCATCGGCAGTGCGATCGGGGGGTTGCCGAGCGCCATCGTCGTTCCCCCGTCGCGGTAGATGCCGGCGAAGCGCTCCAGCGGGTGGGCGGCACGCAGGCGCGTGGAGTCCCAGCGTTCCCCCTCCTCGACGATCACGGTTTCCAGGCCGGCTCGCGCCAGTTCCCGCGCGGCGAAGGCGCCGCCGGCGCCCGAGCCGATCACGATCGCCTCGCAGCGCGAACGCTCGGGCCAATCGGAGGCGGCGACGAGGTTCAGTTCGGGATCCGGGCGGGAGGGGACGTGGGCGGAGCCGACGGCGGCGATCTCCGCCGCGAAGGACTCGGCGCCGTTGGCCAGCAGCGCGATCGACTTCACCGCATCCAGCGCCGGCCCGCCCAGCCTGCTCGCGCGGGCGAGGAGGCGCTGACGCTGCTCCGGCGCCAGGGCGCCGAGCCGCCGCCCGCCGCTGGCGAGCGCGAGCGCCTCCAGCCCGGCGAGGGCCGCGCCCACCCCGACCTGGGAGGCGGCCGGCATCCGGTCGATCATCTGCCGCGCCACCGCCGCCACGCGGTCGGGATCGGGGCCCCCCGACTCCGGCGGCAGCAGCGCCGCGACGAACCCGGCCAGCGCCGAGCGCGGTGCGGCCACTAGATTGAACCGCCCATGAGCTTCGTCCTCGACCCGCCGCTCCTGGTCGCCTCCGGCGCCGCGATCGAGGCGCTCGCCCCCGACGAGCGCGCCGCGCACCGCGGCCAGGCCGCGGTCGCCGCGCTCTTCGTCGTCGTCTCGGTGGCGCTGTATGCGAACGCGCCCGGGCTGGGAATGATCTGGCGCCCTTTCGGCGCCCGCTCCGGCCGCGAGTTCATGCTCACCTCGGGCCTCGCCCGGGTCGACGAAGCTCCGGCATCAACCCGCCGCCACCTGGCGGCGCTCTCGCTGTTCACGCTCTACCCGCTCTGGGCTCGTCTTGGCGGCGCCTTGGTGCGGGCGGCGCGGAGATGAACCGGGCGTCGGCGCCGCGCCGGCGGTTGGGGGTCGCCTGCACAGCAGCAGACTAGCCTTTGTTGAGTGGTCAGGCGCGCCACCAGTCGCGCTCGCCCTCGACGTCCTCGCGTTGACCTTCGCCGAGACTGGGCGCGCCGATGACGAGGATCTCGAGGCCCTCCGGCCCGGCCTCGTAGCCGCGCCAGGTACCGGGTGGGACGCGCACGGCGTCCCATTGCCTGAGCTCGACGATCTCCTCGTCGAGCTTCATCCGCCCGCCGCCGCCCACGACCACGTAGATCTCCTCCTGGGTCTTGTGCGTGTGGCCGTACGGAAAGCGGTAGCCAGGCGGGACGCGCTGGTAGCTGAGGCCGGATTGCTCGAGCCCGAGCGCCTGGGTCGCCATCCGGAACTCCAGGTCCGGTGCGCCGTCGAAGTTGGCCCCGACGTCCTCCAGATCCTGCTTGAGGTTCCTGTGCGTGAAGCCCACGGCGCAACCCTACGCCTTGTGGAGCGCTGGTCTAGAACGCCCGCTTGGAAGCCGATTCCGCCGCCTTCTTCACGGTCCCGGCGACGGCCTTGGCGGCGCCCACGGCGGCGCTGGCCGTGCTCGAGGCGGCGCCTCTGGCGTCGTCGGCCGAGCTCTTGGCTTCGTTCATCTTCCGCGTCGCTGCGGCCTTCTTGGCGGCGGCGCTGCGGTCAGCTTTGGTCTGTTTCGTCATCCGTTCGTTCCTCTCGTAGACGCTGAGGCGTCAGGTGTGCGCGGGGGCCCTCGACGGCATGGAAGTGCGGGATCTCTGCGCTTGCTGCCGACGCTCGGTCGGCCCCGTCGATGCCCTCCGCTGATATCGCTCTACCCGATTGGACTGTGGCTTAGTCCCGGGGGCAAGCCGAAATCCGCCCTCTTCTCCGCGGATCTTCTCGTGCAGGTTGAGGAAACCGGCGCGTTAGCCGAAATAGGCAGGGAACCCAATGCGCCGTCCGGCGCTCGTCCAAGGAGTGTCTTGATTCAGATGAACCCGTCCCGAAGGCTGCGTGCGCTCGTCCCCGTTGTGGCGATCGCCCTGCTCGCCGTCGCCCTGGTGGCGCCGGCCGCCAAAGCCGCCAACATCCCGCCCCTTGTCACGACCGCGCAGTACAAGGCGCTGGTCAGCTTCGTCGACAAACTCGACAAGCTCTCGAACACCCCGGCCACCGCTGCCCAGAAGGCCAGCTACAACGACCAGCTGTCCAACAAGCACGACGCCGCCGTGAACAAATCGGCTGCCCTCTTCAACCGCGCCAAGAAGGTCGCGCAGGCCGAATCGCAGCGTGCAGCGAGGACCGGCGTGCGGACGATCCGCAGCACCGAGGCCGGCGAATTGGCCGCACTGCGCCGGGATTACGACGCGCGGATGACCCAGGCCGCCAACAACTACGCCAACGCTGTCGGCCGGCTCGAAGACGTTTACGACAACCGAGCCGCGTCTCTGAAAAAACAGATCAGCCGCCTGCGCAAACAGAAGGCCAACGCCGAAGGCGCGATTCGCAAAGCCGAAATCCAGGAAGCGATCGAACGGCGGGTCAAACGCGGCAGCGAAGACCACAAGGTCGAACAGGAAGAACTCGCCGACCTGCGAGCCGGCTACAGCCGCGAAAAAGCGGCGATCCGCAGCGCCAAGGCGTCTGCCTCCAAGTCCGTTCAGCAGAACGACCAGGAAGCGATCGAAACCCTGCGCAACCGCACCAAGCGGATCTTCAACACCAGGGTCCGCACGCTGCAGGCCCGGCACGTGAACCAGCTGGGCGATCTCGAAAACAAGCTCAACGCCGGCCGCGCCGCGATCACGCGGATGCCGGAAAGCAGCTGAGCCAACGCTGATTTGCCGGCGTCGGGGCCCCGCCGGGGCTCCGACGCCTGCTCAGCTCTGGCCCTTCACGTTCCAGGTCGCGCCGCCGCCGCAACGTCGCCCAGAATGCGGGCGAGCGTCTCGAGGTCCTCCTCGTCCACGGCGCGCAGGGCGGGGGGCGGGGTGCGGAGGATGGCTTCCGCCTTGCGCGCCATCGCCTTGCCCTTGCGGGTCACCTCGACCAGCCGGGTCCGCCGGTCGCCGGGGTCGGGGAGTCGTCGCACCAGGCCCTCGGCTTCGAGGTGGTCGACGAGGACGGTCGCGTTGGAGCGGTCGATATCGAGGGCGGCGGCGAGCTCGCTCATCGGCAGCGGCCGGCGGGCGACGCGGCGGACCGCCCGGGCCCGGCCGAAGCTGATGCCGAGCGCGTCGGCGACGCGGCGGCGTCGGTCCTGGTCGAGGACGAGGTCGGACATCGCCAGCCAGACCTCGGCGGCGACGTCGCGCTTCGGGTCGCTGTCGGGAGATGGATTCATCAGCCGAGGCTATGCCGTCAGGGCCTGTGGGTTGAGCTCGGCCGCGGTGCGCCGGGCCGACGCCTTGGCCCTGCCGGTGGTCGCGACGAAGCCGAGCGCCAGCACGGCGGCGCCCAGCCCGGCCAGCGTCCACCAGGCGGGGTGGCTCGCGGTGGGGAGGCCGGCGGCGCCGGCCGAGGCGGCGCTGGAGGCGACGATCGCGCCGACGACGGCGACGCCCAGCGTCTGCCCGAACTGGCGCGAGGTGGTGGCGGTCGCCGCGGCGACGCCGGCCTGCTCGCGCGGCATCCCCGAGACGGCGGCGTTGGTGATCGGCGCGTTGACGAAGCCGAAGCCGATCCCGAACACGGCGTAGGCGGCGGCCAGCCAGGTCATCGGCGTCGCGGCGGCGATCCCGGTCAGCATTACGCAGGCGGCAACCATGCAGATGCCGGCGAGCTCCAGCGGCAGCCGCGGCCCGCGGCTGCCGACGATGCGGCCCGACAGCGGCGAGACCAGCATCGTCATCACCGCCATCGGCGCCGTCGCCAGACCGGCCTGCACGGGGGAGAGGCCGCGCACGTCCTGCAAGTAGACGGTGTTGAGGAAGAGGAAGCCGCCGAACGCGGCGAACGCCGCCACCGCGATCGCGACCGAGGCGCTGAAGGGCGTCGAGCGGAAGAAGCGCAGCTCGATCAGCGGCTCGCGGCGCCGCGGCTCGTAGGCCAGCAGGGTGGCCAGGGCGAGGACCGCGACCGCGAATGAGCCCATGACGACCGCGGAGGTCCACCCGCGGTGCGGCGCTTCGATGATCCCGAAGGTCAGCGACCCCAGCAGCGCCAGAACCGCCGCCTGCCCGACCGGGTCGAAGCGGCGCGGATGCGGCGCCCGCGATTCGGGGACGAAGCGCAGCGTCAACCCGATCGCCGCCAGCCCGAACGGGATGTTGACCAGGAAGATCGCCGGCCAGCCGAAGCCGGAGACCAGCAGGCCGCCGACGATCGGGCCCAGCGCCATCGAGGCGCCGAACACCGCGCCCCAGACGCCGACCGCCTGCGCCCGCTCGCGCGGCTCGGTGAAGGTGTTGGTGATGATCGACATCGCGACCGGGTTGAGCATCGAGGCGCCGACGCCCTGCAGCACCCGGAACGCCACCAGCAGCTCGACGCTCGGCGCGACGCTGCAGAGCAGCGAGGCGGCCGAGAACACCGACAGCCCGGCGACGAAGGTGCGCTTGCGCCCGAACCGGTCCGCCATCGAGCCGGACAGCATCAGCAGGCTCGCCATCACCACCGTGTAGGCGTCCACCGTCCACTGCAGCCCGGCGATCCCCGCGTCCAGGTCCTCCCCGATCGTCGGCAGGGCGACGTTCACCACCGTGATGTCGAGCCCGACGATGAAGAGGCTGAGGCAGCAGATCAGCAGGATGCCGACCTTCCGCCTGCTGCTCAGCTCGTCGGGGTTCATCGCGATCCTTTCGTCGGGTTGAAGATAGTTATGAATCAATAACTATTATGAAAGTACCAGTAAATCGGGGATCGGTCAAGTCCCCGCTCGGCGGCCTTCTCAGTTCGGCAACATTCCCGTCCCCTCCGTGCTGTTCCATTCGTGACCGCGGGGGTTATCTGCCTCTATGTCCGAACTGCTCGAATCTCTTTCGCGCGCGGGAATCGAGTCGCCCAGGCCGACGCTGGAGCGGCGGCGGCTGCGGCTGGGCGACGGCGCCGAGACGACGCTGCACGTCGCTCGCTTCGGGCGGCGGGACTTCACCGTGCGGGTGGTGGCGCTCGAGCCGTGCTCGACGGTGCGGGACTGGTGTGAGCGGAGCGGGGCCGAGCACGCGATCGTCGGCGGCTTCTACATGCGGCCCGGGGGGCCGGCGCTGGGCGACGTCTGGATCGACGGGCGGGCGCTGCCGACGGAGCCGTTCGATTCGCCCTGGCACCCGGAGCGGGCCTGCGTCCACGCCGTCGACGTGGAGGTCAGGCTGGCGGGGCGCCGCGAGTTGGGCGAGGAGCCGCGCGGCGACCTGCTGCAGGCGGGGCCGATGCTGGTCGGCGAGGGGCGGGCGCTGGCGCAGCCGGGGGTCGACCCGGAGGGCTTCTCCGCCGGCGCCCGCCAGTTCGACTCCGACATCACCGAGGGGCGCTACCCGCGGGCGGCGCTCGGGGTCGGCGGCGAGGAGCTGATCGCGGTCGCCTGCGAAGGCCGGGCCGACGACGAGGCCGGCCTGACCATGGCCGAGCTCGCCGTGGCGATGCTCGAGCTCGGGGCCGAGGCGGCGATGAACCTCGACGGCGGCGGCTCGGCCTCGCTCGTCGTCGGCGGCACCCTCGTCAACACGCCCCGCTCCGAACACGGGGTGGAGGTCGTCGGCGGTCGCGAGGTGGCGACCGCGCTGCATTTCGCGCCGCGGCGCTGAGCCGCGCGCCGCTTGCCTCGCCCGGGCCGGGGGTAGCCTCCTCCCGTGCGAGCTCCCCGGGTTTTGATCGGCATCTACTTCTACCCGCGTGGCGGCTCGGCGCACGTCTGCCGCTCGAGCGCCCGCGAGCTCGGCCGCCACGACCTCGCCGTCACCGTCCTCTCCGGCTCGCGCTCGGACCTCGGCGAGGCGGCGCTGGCCGCGACCTTCTACGCCGGGCTCGACCTGCGCACCGTCGACTTCACGCCGGCGCTCCGCTCCGGCGATCCGCTCCACTACCGCGGCGGCCCCGGCACGGCGCCGATCCACGGCTCCTTCGAGCAGCGTCCGGGTGCCGAGGACCCGGTCCTCGCCAGCCTCGACGACGGCGAGCTCGAGCTGCAGGTGGATGCTTGGGCCGACGCCCTCGAGCGAGCGGCCGCCCCCGGCGTCGACGTCCTCCTCCTCCACCACCTGACGCCGCTGAACGAGGCGGCGGCGCGGGTGCTGCCGGAGGTGCCGGTGATCGGCCACGTGCACGGGACCGAGCTGCTGATGCTGGAGGCGATCGAGCAGGGCCCGCCGCCGGGCTGGCCGCACGCCGCGGCATGGGCCGAGTGCATGCGGCGCTGGGCCGCGCATTGCCAGCGGATCGTCGTCAGCGACCGCCGCGGCCTCGAGCGGGCGGCCACCCTGCTGGGGCTGGCGGAGGAGCGCTTCGTCTGCGCGCCCAACGGCTTCGACCCGATCTTCTCGCCGGCGCCGATCGACCGCCGCGCCCACTGGCGCCGGGCGCTGGTCGAGAGCCCGCGCGGCTGGCTCCCCGGCGCCGCTCCCGGCAGCCTCGCCTACGAGGAGCGCGACCTCGACCAACTCGACGGCGTGGTGATGCTGAGCGTCGGCCGTTTCACTGAGGTCAAGCGGCTGCCGCTGCTGATCGAGGCCTTCGCGCAGGCCCAGCCGCGCTTCGCCGAGCCGGCGGCGCTGGTCCTCGTCGGCGGCTATCCCGGGGAGTGGGAGGGGGAGCACCCGGTGGAGACGATCCGCCGCAGCGGCGCCCGCGGCGTCTTCCTCGCCGGCTGGCACGCCCACGAGGAGTTGCCGGCCTTCATGCGGGCCGCCGACCTGCTCGTCCACGCCGCCGCCAACGAGCAGTTCGGCCAGGTCCTGGTCGAGGCGATGGGCTGCGGCCTGCCCGTGGTCGCCGTCGACCGCGGCGGCCCGGCGGCGATCGTCACCGACCCCGACTGCGGCTGGCTCGTCGACCCCGACGACCCCGACGCCCTCGCCGCGGCGATCGTCGCCGCCGTCGCCGACCCGGAGGAGCGGCGAGCACGCGGCCGGCGGGCACGCGCCGACGCCGTCGAGCGCTACTCCTGGTTGCGGATCGGCGCCGAGCTGGCGGAGCTCGTCCGCGAGGTCTCGATAGCCGCCTGAGTGCCGACGATCTCGGCGTCGCGAACTTCGTTGGATCCTCGTAAACTGCCGCGTCTGTGTTCGGCCGTTGGCGGAAGCTGCTGGCGTTGGTCCTGCTGGTCGCGGGGCTGGGCAGCCCGATCCTCGGCCTTCTCTGGCTTTCACCGGCGCTGCTGCTGGGTGCGGTTCTGCTGCTGGGCTTCTATCCCGGCGAACGGGTCGTGCTCGAGGTCGCGGCCCGCGGCGAGCGGCGCTACCGCGCCAGGCGGCCCCGCTCGCCGCGCAAGGTCGCTCCCGCCGGCGGCCGGTTTCGCGCGCCGCGGGCGCTGGTCCCCCGCGGCTCGACCCTGCTGGCGTTCCACCGTGGCGTGCGGCCGCCCCCCGTCGTCTCCCTCGGCTGACGCGTCTCCCCGCTGACTCGGGCACCTTCGGGTGATGCCCGGTGCTGGGCTGCGCGCGGCCTCGTTTGCCGCGCCGCGCTCCCCTGCGGAGCCGGCGCGCCCACACCAACGACGAATGGGAGATACCCATGCATTCGAAGATTCGTTCCCGCGCGCTCGCGCTCAGCGTCGCGCTCGGACTGGTCGCGCTCATCGCGCTGCCGGCCCTCGCCTCCGCCCACGCGGGCCGGGCGAGCAACAGCAAGACCCAGCAGGTGGCGATCGACTTCGCCGCCCTCGCCGGCAACAAGCCGGTCTCCTGCGGCAAGCCGATCACCGGCCTCGGGACCAGCTCCCGCAGCGCCAAGCTGACCGACCTGCGCTTCTACGTCTCCGGCGTGCAGCTGCTGCGCAAGGGCGGCGGCGCGGTCGACGTCACGCTGCCGGCCAACTCGAAGTGGAGCTACACGAAGGGCAAGGCGGCGGTGACGCTGATCGACCTCGAGAACGGGACCGGCGGCTGCGCAGCCGAAGGGACCAGGGGCATCAACGCCTCCGTCCGCGGCACCGTGCCCAAGGGCAGCTACACCGGCGTCCGCTACAGCGTCAGCGTGCCCGACTCGCTCAACCACACCGACGTGACGACGACGCCGGCGCCCCTCAACATCACGGCGCTGGCCTGGTCCTGGCAGTTCGGTCGCAAGTTCATGAAGGTCGAGGTCAGCGAAGACGGTGGCGGCCCGGCCTGGGAATCGAAGACGTTCTACGTCCACGTCGGCAGCACCGACTGCAAGGGCAACCCGGCAGCCGGCGAGAAGGCCAGGTGCGCCCTGCCCAACCGCGACGAGGTGACGCTGAAGAAGTTCGACCCGGCGAAGCAGAGGATCGCGATCGACCTGAAGCGGCTGCTCGCCGGCGTCGACGTGGCCGGTCTCGGCGACTCGATGAACGCCGTGGCGCGGATGGGCGAAATGGAAATGCCCATGGGGGGCTGCATGTCCTCCACCACGTCCCCCGATTGCAAGCCGATCTTCCAGGCGCTGGGGATGAAGCTCGGCACGACCAAGAAGACGACGCAGACAGCATTCCGCGTCGTCAGGAAGTAGCGATGGCGCGGGATCGCGGCCGGGGCCGGCGAGCGGTCCCGCGCCGCCTCCTACCCAGGGTGCTGGCGCTGGCGGCGGTCCTCGCCGCCGGCGCGGCGCTCTACGGCCTCGAGGCGGCCGGCGCCCTCGCTCCACACCACAAGACCTGGACCTGGTTGCTGCCCGCAGGCATGCCGCAGCCCCGGGTCCCGGCCGGCAACCCGATGAGTCGGGGAAAGGTCGCGATCGGCCACCGGCTCTTCTACGACGTCCGCCTCTCCGGCAACGAAACGCAGTCGTGCGGGAGCTGCCATCGCCCGGAGCTGGCCTTCACCGACGGCAAGACGACGCCGGTCGGCTCGACCGGCGAAGCCCTGCCCCGCAACGCGCCGTCGCTGGTCAACGTCGCCTACCACTCGACCCTGACCTGGGCCAACCCGGCGCTGGTCACGCTCGAGCAGCAGATGGCGGTGCCGCTGTTCGCGACCAAGCCGGTCGAGATGGGCGTCAACGACGCCAACAAAGGCACGATCCTGCGCCGCCTGCGCCAGGACCGCTGGTACGCGAAGCGCTTCCCGCGCGTCTTCCGCAGGTCCAGGCAGCCGATCAGCTGGGCGAACGTCGTCCGCTCGATCGCCTCCTTCCAGCGCAGCATCATCTCGGCCAGCTCCAAATACGACCGCTACCTGCGCGGCAAAGCCAGGCTCTCCGCCGCCGAGCGCCGTGGCATGGACCTGTTCATGGGCGAGGAAGCCGAGTGCCACCACTGCCACGGCAGCTTCCTCTTCGACGATCAGACCAGCTTCGTCGGCTCGCCGTCCGAACGGCCGACGTTCCACAACACCGGCCTCTACAACCTCGGCGAAACGGGCGCCTACCCCTATCCCAACCGCGGCGTCTTCGAACTCACCGGCAAGGCGAGGGACATGGGCGCCTTCCGGGCGCCTTCGCTGCGCAACGTCGCTCGCACCGCCCCCTATATGCACGACGGCTCGGTCGCGACCCTGAAGGAAGTCGTCGACAACTACGCCGCCGGCGGCCGCGTGATCACCGAAGGCCCGCTCGCCGGCGACGGCCGTAAGAACCCGCACAAGGATCCGCGGATCGCCGGGATCGACCTCAGCGAGGAAGACCGCGAAGACATCGTCGCCTTCCTGACGACGCTGACCGAACGCGATTTCTCCAAGGACCCGCGCTTCGCCGATCCGTTCGAAAGGGGTGGGCGCTAGCCACGGTCGTCGCTACCCTCGCTGCGTGACCGCAGAGGAGCTCGCCAACCTCGCCCACCTGCGCCGGGCCCGCGACCTGATCGACCGCGAGTACGCGCGGCCGCTGGAGGTTGCGGAGCTGGCGCAGGTGGCGCTGATGTCGACGGCGCACTTCGCGCGGCAGTTCCGCGCGGCCTACGGGGAGACGCCGTACAGCTACCTGATGACGCGGAGGATCGAGCGGGCGAAGGCGCTGCTGCGGCGCGGCGACCTCTCGGTCACCGAGGTCTGCCTGGAGGTGGGCTGCACCTCGCTGGGCTCGTTCAGCGCTCGCTTCACCGAGATGGTGGGGGAGACGCCGACGGCCTACCGGGCGCGCGACCACGGAGCGCTGGCCGGGGTGCCGGGCTGCATCGCCAGGGACGCCACCCGCCCCAGCCGCAAACCGAGCAGGATCGGAGAAGCGAGGGAGTCGATGGCTGCCTAACGTGGGCGCCATGAACCTGACTCTCTCTCAATGCTTCGTACTAGTCCATGATCCCGACCGGGCGCTCGGCTTCTACCGCGACGTGCTTGGCCTCGAGCAGCGCAACGACGTCGCCAAAGGCGAGTTCCGCTGGATCACCGTCGGCGCCGGCTCGCAGCCCGGCGTCGCGATCGTCCTCACCAACTACCTGAACGGCAGCCCCGCCGACCAGGACGCGCTCGCCGGGCTGATCGCCAAGGGCGCGCTCAACGGCGTCCACTTCCACAGCGACGACCTCGACGCCACCTTCGCGAAGCTCCAGGCCGCCAGCGCCGAGATCGTCCAGGAGCCGACCGACCAGCCGTGGGGCACGCGCGACTGCGCCGTGCGCGACCCGTCGGGCAACCTGATCCGGATCGATCAGCCGCCCGCCTAGCGACGCGCCTGCAGCCAGCGGACCGACCGGGCGACCAGCTCCAGCTCGTCGTCGCCCGGTCGGACCTGGCTGATCTCGACGCAGACCGGGGCGCCGGCGGCGATCGGCTCGGCGAGCGCCGCCAGCACCTCCTCGAGCGCGACGACCCCGGTTCCGAACGGCACGCAGGACGGGCCGGCGACCGGGTCGCGGGCCGTGGCTGGCGCCTCGACGTCCTTGAGGTGGACCATGCGTACGAGCGGGGCGAGGCGCGTGGCGGCGGCGACCACGTCCTCGCCGACGCGGGCGGCGTTGGCGGTGTCGAAGCAGACGCCGAGGCCGGGGGCCCCGGCCGCCTCGATCAACTCGAGCAGCTGATCGCTGGCCAGGTCGCCGTGGTTCTCGATCGCCAACTGGACGCCGAGGGCGGCGGCGTCGGCGGCGACCCGGCGCAGCTGCGGAGCGGTGCGGGCGAGCTGGTCGGCGAAGGGCTCGCGGCCGCGCAGCCGGGGGCCGCCGACGACCAGCCGCAGCGGCGAGCCGCCCAGCGCAGCGCTGAGCTCGATCCAGCGCAGGAGGTCGTCGACCGCCCGCGCCGGGGCGCGGCCGAAGGCGAGGCCCTCGGGGTGGCCCCAGGCAAGCAGCGGCTGCGGTAAGCCGGCGCCTATCTGTAGCTGCTTGGGGTCGAGGGCTTGGGGCCTGCCGAGGAAGCAGGTCTGCAACGAGACCACGTCGCAGCCGAGCTCGCGCGCCTGAGCCGTCTGCTCGCTGGGGTCGCCATTCCAGCTCGTGCCCGGGGTCTCCTCCCCTGGACGCAGCTCCCCCAGCAGCCGGTGGTAGGAGTAGGTGTCGATGCCGATTCGCATCGGTTGGTAACGTTACCGGAATCGATACCAACGCCTCCCATACTCTCAGCGGCCGCAAAGCCCTCGTCGTCGGCGGTGGCGGTGGGCTGGGACGAGCGATGGCGAGCGCCCTGCACGAGGCCGGCGCCTCGCTGGCGATCATGAGCCGCTCGGGCGCCGCCGAGGAGGCCGCGGCGGCGCTGGCGACGCCCGAGCGGCCGGCGTTCGCGGTCCAGGCCGACGTCACCGATCGCGAGCAGCTCGCCGCGGGCTTCGAGCAGGCGGTCGAGCAACTCGGCGGGATCGACGTCCTCGTCACCGCCCAGGGCCTGACGCTGCCCTCGCCGGCGCTCGAGCACAGCCTCGAGGCCTGGGACGCGACCCTGGAGACCAACGTCACCTCGGTCTTCGAGCTGGCGCAGATGGCCGCCCGGCGGATGGTCGAGACCGGCGGCGGCAAGATCGTCACCGTCGCCTCGATGCTGAGCTTTTCCGGGGGCCTCAATGCCGCCGCCTACGCCGCCAGCAAGGGCGGCGTCGCGCAGCTGACCAAGGCGCTCGCCAACGAGTGGGCGCCGCACGGGATCAACGTCAACTCGATCGCCCCCGGCTACATCAAGACCCAGCTCAACCAGCACATCTGGCGCGAGGACCCCAAGCGCACCGCCGAGATCCTCGCCCGCCTGCCCGCCGGCCGCTGGGGCGAGCCCGAGGACATGAAGGGGCCGACCGTCTTCCTCTGCTCGCCGGCCGCCGACTACCTTCACGGCGTCATCCTCCCGGTCGACGGCGGCTGGCTCTCACGCTGAGCGAAAAAGCTGGCGCGGGGGGGGGAAGGAGGTAGGGGTGGGGAGGGGGTGAATGTTT
>JBEHWY010000003.1:0-53057 GCA_048498975.1 Actinomycetota bacterium
GTTCGGCGGTCCGCGCGCGGCGATGGAGCGGATCGCGCCCGCCGGCGACGTCTACCAGGCGGGGACGCTGTCGGGGAACCCGCTCGCGGTCGCCGCCGGCCGCGCGACCCTGGCCCAGCTCGACGCCGCCGCCTACGAGCGGCTCGGAGCCCTCACCGACCGCCTCGCCGCCGGCTTCGCCGAGCTCGCCGCCGAGCGGCCGCTGCAGGTGGCGCAGGCGCCGGGCCTCGTCACGCTCTTCTTCAGCGCCGAGCCGGTGCGCGACTTCGCCGGTGCCGGCGCCTGCGACACCGCCGCCCACGCCCGCTTCTGCAACGCGCTGCTGGGTCGCGGCATCTACCCGCCGCCGTCCCAGTTCGAGGCCTGGTTCGTCTCGCTCGCCCACGACGAGGCCAGCGTCGACCGCACCCTGCAGGCCGCGAGCGAGGCGCTGGTCGAGGCGCTGCCGTGAGCCCGGACGACGCGCTGCGCGAGCTCGCCGCGCAGCTACGCGGCGAGGAGACGCCGATCTCGGCCCACGTGGTCGAACCGGCGGCCCCGCCGAAGCTGGGCGCGATCGTCGCCGCCGGCCCCCGGGCCGCCGCGGCCCCGGGCGAGTACGCGCTGGTGATCGAGGCGGTCCGCGAGGGCTACCTGCTCCATTACGGGGAGGCGCGGCTGCTCGCCGGCCACGACGACGACCTCGGCCTGCTCGCCGGCGACTACCTCTACGCGCTCGGCCTCGACCGCCTCGCGGCGCTCGGCGACACCGCCGCGGTGGCGATCCTGGCGCAGCTGATCGGCAGCTGCGCGCGGCTCCACGCCGAGGGTCGGGAGGCCGAGGTGGCGCCGTTGTGGACCGAGGCCGCCTACGCGATCGCGGGGCGGTGAGCCCGTCCTCCCGCTGAGTCAATAGACTCCGCGGTCGAACGCGATCCGACCGTGGCAGCAGATAAAGCGGACAAGTTGAACGGGGCCGAGGAGGCCCCCCAGGAGCGGGTGAAGCCCGACCCCCCCGGCTACTTCGAGGGGGAGTCGATGACTCGCCGGCGTGCCTTCACGATCGCCGCCCAGGGCCTGGGCGGCCTCGCCGGCGCGGCGATCATCCTGCCCGCGGCCGGCTTCGCCATCGCCCCGATCTTCCACCGCGGCAAGGAGCGCTGGGAGGCGGTCGGCCCGACCAGCGACTTCGTCGAAGACACCTACCGCCAGGTCGTCTTCACCGAAACCGAGGGGATCGGCGACGCCGGCAAGACGATCGCCTACGTACGGCGCAGCTCGACCGACCTCGAAGAAGAAGCCGGCAAGTTCGTCGCCGTCTCCAACCGCTGCGCCCACCTCGGCTGCCCGGTCCGCTTCGTCGAGGCCGCGGGCAACTTCATCTGCCCCTGCCACGGCGGCGTCTACGACTTCCAGGGCAAGCGCATCGGCGGCCCGCCGGTGCGCCCGCTCGACCAGTTCCAGACCCGGGTGCGCAACGGCCAGGTCGAGGTCGGCCCCCGCTTCAGCGTCACCAACCAGATGGAACCGGTGCGCGCCCGCGATCCCGGGGAGTTCACCGGCGGGATCTGGGAATACCTCTACCCGCCGCGGCCCTCTACCTTCCCAGCGCCCTGATGCCGAAACTACGCCCCCCGAAAGTGCCGGACTTCGTCGTCCCGCCGCCGCTGCGCAAACTGCCCAAGCCAGGGGCGAGCGGCGTGTCCAAAGAGGCGGCCCCAGCCGATCTGAAGACGTCGCCGCCGGCGACGAAGACGCACGGCGAGCGCTTCGAAGCTCAGGCCAAAGAAGCGCCGCACCACGTCCTCGCCTGGGTCGATACGCGCGTCGGCGCCAGCGGGATCCTCACCGGGATGCTGTTCCGCAAGGTGCCGAAGGGGACCAACTGGTTCTACACGCTCGGTTCCGCGACGCTCTTCGCCTTCATCGCCCAGGCCGTCACCGGCGTCTTCCTGGCGATGTTCTACACGCCGTCGGCGACCCAGGCCTACGCCTCGATCTCGCACATCAACAACGACGTGCCGCTCGGTCAGCTCGTGCACGGGATGCACAAGTGGGGCGCCAGCGTGATGGTGATCCTGATCTTCCTCCACATGGGCCGCACCTTCTTCTTCGGCGCCTACAAGTACCCGCGCGAGCTGAACTGGGTGATCGGCGTCGTGCTGCTGATCCTGACGATGACGATGGCCTTCACCGGCTACCTGCTGCCGTTCGACCAGCGCTCCTACTGGGCGTCGATCGTCGGCATCAACATCAACGGCACCGGCCCGATCGTCGGCCCGTACCTGAGTGACTTCCTCCGCGCCGGGCCCGAGCTCGGGGCGACGACCCTGGCGCGCTTCTACGCGATCCACATGCTGCTCGTGCCCGGGGCGATCATCGCCCTGATCGGCGCCCACATGTACCTGGTGGTCAAGCTCGGCACGACCGCGCCGCCCTGGGTCAAGGCCGACAAGCCGAAAGTCGCCGAGCCGACCGCGGCGCTCGACGCCGGCGTCGGCGGCAACGGCGCCGGCCCGTCCGGCAACGGAGGCTCGCGCGCATGAAGCCGCAGGACAAGCAGGCCTACCTCGAGGAATACGAGCTCCTGAAGAAGAAGGGGAAGCCGTTCTTCCCCTACGCCGTGCTGAAGGACTCGATGATGGCGCTGATCGTCGTCGGCGTGATCATCGCGATGGCGCTGATCCTCGGTGCCGAGCAGGGGCCGAAGGCGGACCCGACCTCGACCACCTACACGCCGCGCCCCGAGTGGTACTTCTTCTTCCTCTTCGAGGTCCTGCGCGTGATCAAGCCGCCGGAGCTCGTCCCGATCGCGACGATCGGGATCCCCACCATCTGCATGGTGCTGCTCCTGCTGCTGCCGTTCTACGACCGCAACCCCGAGCGTCGCCCCGAGCGTCGCCCGCTGGCGACCGCCGCCGGCTGCCTGACGATCCTGGCGATGGGCTACCTGACCTACGCCGGCGCCGTCGCCGGGCCGCCGACGGAGATTGACATGAAGGTCGCGCCCCAGTACGAGGCCGGCAAGGAGGTCGTCGCCGGCGCCGGCTGCCTCGCCTGCCACAAGATCGGCGAGAACGGCAACAACGGCCCCGGTCCCGAACTGACCCACATCGGCGCCCGGATCCCGCGCGCGGCGATCCTCCGCTCGGTCGAAATCGGGCCTGGAATCATGCCTTCCTTCCGCGAACTGCCGCCGCAGAAGCTCGAAGAGCTCGCCAACTTCCTGTCGTCGCTGCATTAGCGCCCGCGCCCCGGAGGCGCAACACTACGGAGTCCAACCTCGATGGACACCATCAACGACAACCGCCAATCGCCGGATTTCGCCGGGCAGGTCAACCGCATGTTCGACCGCGTCGCGGGTCATTACGACGCGCTCAACTCGGTGATGACGGCCGGGCTGCACCATCGCTGGCGCGAGCGCGCCGCCGACCGTGCCGAGCTCGCTCCGGGTGACTCGGCGCTGGATGTCTGCTGCGGGACCGGCGACCTGGCCCTGGAGCTGGCGCGCCGGGTTGCGCCGGGCGGCCGCGTCGTCGGCTGCGACTTCTCGGAGCCGATGCTCGACCTGGCGCGGGAGAAGGCCGCCACGAACGGCGCCGACGGCGTCCGCTTCGAGTGGGCCGACGCGCTCACCCTGCCCTACGACGGCCAGCGCTTCGACGCGGTCACGGTCGGTTTCGGCGTTCGCAACCTGGCCGACCTCGATCGCGGCCTGCGCGAGATGGGGCGAGTGCTGAAGCCGGGCGGGCGGCTGGTCATCCTCGAGATCACGCAGCCGGTGCGGCCGCCGCTCTCCTGGTTCTTCTCGCTCTGGTTCGACCGGATCGTGCCGCGGCTCGGAGCCTTCTCCGACGAGCCCGAGGCCTACTCCTACCTGCCCGAATCGGTGCGCAGCTTCCCCAGCCCGCTGGGCCTCGCCGAACGGATGGACCGGGCCGGCTTCGAGCGGATCCGGTACACGGTGCTCGCCGGGGGCATCATCGCGATCCACAGCGGCGCCCGCAAGCCGGGCGCCGAGTGAGCGGGTGACGCGGCCCTCGGCGGTGCCACCGCCGGTAACGGCGGTCCTCGACGCCTCCAGCCGCTGGCTGCCGGCGCGGATGGGCGAGGTGGAGGAGGCGCTGCGGGCGCAGGTCCGCGGCCACGGCGAGCTGCTCAGCGCTGACGCCGAGGCGACGCTGGCGGCGGGAGGCAAGCGCCTGCGCCCGATGCTGGTCCTGCTCTGCGCCGGTGAGGAGGGAGGCGCGGGCGCGTTGCGGGCGGCGACGGCGATCGAGCTCGTGCATATGGCGACCCTGGTCCACGACGACGTCCTCGACGCCGCGCCGCTGCGCCGTGGGCTCCCGACCGTGGCGGCGACCTCGGGCCGCGAGCGCGCCGTGGCCACCGGCGATCTGCTGCTCTCGCGTGCCTTCGCCCTGCTGGCCGAGGCCGGTGACGAGCGCTCGGTGCGGCTGCTGGCGGCCGCCTCGGTGGCGCTGGCGCGGGGCGAGCTGGCGCAGCGCCAGGACGCCTTCAACCTCTCGCTTTCCGAGCAGCGCTACCTCGACCGCTGCCGGCTGAAGACGGCGACGCTGTTCGAGTGCGCCTGCTCCCTCGGCCACGACGACGAGCAGCTGCGCCGCTTCGGCTCCGAGGTCGGCCTCGCCTTCCAGCTGCTCGACGACGTCCTCGACGTCAGCGGCCCGCCCGAGCGGACGGGCAAGGCGCGCGGCACCGACCTGCTCGACGGCACCGTGACGTTGCCGCTGATCGCGGCGATCGAGGTCGACCCCTCGCTTGCCGAGCTCGACCTGCAGGGCCTCGACCCCGACGGCGCCGCCGCCATCTGCGACCGGATCGCGGCCACCGGGGCGCTGGAAGAGGTGCGCCGCCGCGCCTTCGCCATGGTCGCCGAGGGCAAACGGGCGCTCGAGGCCTCCAGCTTCGCCGCCGAACAGCGCCAGCTCCTCGCGCTCGTCGCCGACGGCGTCGTCCAGCGCTACAGCTGAGCGTAAAGGGGGAGAGAACCCGGCCCAGGCGCCTTATGCGTCGCAATGGACCCAAAACGCGCCTCGCCCTCGGAGCTCCTCGCCGCAATCGCGGCGACGCAGCACGGAGCAGTGACCCGAAGGCAGCTGCGTGAGGTCGGCCTCAGCGACAAAGCCATCGGCGGCTGGGTGAAGCGAGGCCGCTTTCACCGCCTCCACCAGGGGGTTTACGCAGTGGGACACATAAGCAGCGACCCCGCCCAGAGGTGGATGGCCGCTGTGCTCGCCTGCGGAGACCGGGCGGCGTTGAGTCACCTGAGTGCCGCGGCTCTCTGGGGGCTGTTGAACCCGATGGATGGCCCTGTGGACGTATCCCTACCCAGCCAATCCGGCCGCCGCCGCCGCGACGGCATCAGGATTCACCGCTGTGCCTCGCTCGCCGCAGGGGAGCGGCACGATCGCCTTGGACCGGCGGTGACGAGGCGCCGGGTGATACCGGTGACTTCCGTCCCGCGCACCCTCGCCGACCTACGGCGAGGAAAGTGCCCAGAGCAACTGCTGCGCCGCGCCACGCGACAAGCCGAGCTTCGCAAGTTCGCCCTGCCGACGCCGCGCCGACGCACCCGAAGCGACCTCGAGGATGACTTCCTCGCCTTCCTCCGAGATCACGGCTTGCCACGACCCGAGGTCAACGTGAAGGTCGGACGATGGGAGGTCGACTTCCTCTGGCGGCCCCAGCGAGTCGCGGTGGAGACCGACTTCTACGACTACCACCGTGGTTCGGTGGCCTTCGAGGACGACCATCAACGTGACCTCGGACTGCGGCGGCTGGGCTATGCGGTGCGCAGGTATACCGGGACTCAGCTCAGCGTCGAACCCAGCGCCGTGGCTGCGGATCTGCGCGCCGCCCTGGGTGCCTGAACCCGGCTCGCGAGCCGCTCAGCCGGTCTGTTCGGTCGGCCGCACCAGCACCTCGTTGATCGCGACGTGGCGCGGGCGGGTGACGACGTAGGAGATCGCGTCCGCGATGTCGACGGACTCGAGCCGCTCGAGGTCGCCGAAGCGGGTGCGCAGCTGTTCCTGGATCTCAGGCCGGTTGTGGCTGACCAGCTCGGTCGCGACGGCGCCCGGCTCGACCAGGGAGACGCGGACGTGGCGGCCGGTGACCTCCTGGCGCAGCGACTCCGAGAAGGCGCCGACGCCGTGCTTGGTGGCGTTGTAGACGCCGCTGCCGAGCCGCGCGACGCGACCGGCGACGGAGGAGACGTTGACCAGGTCGGCGACCCTGCGGGGCTCTCCGGCGGCTGCCTCGAGCAGGTGCGGCAGCGCCGCCTTGGAGACGTAGAGGAGGCCGAGCAGGTTGACCTCGACCATTCGCTCCCATTCGGATACCGGTGAGTCGAGGATCGGTCCGAGCAGCATCACGCCGGCGTTGTTGACGACGATGTCGAGGCGGCCGAGTTCGGAGACGGCGCGGGAGACGGCGTCCTCGGCCTGAGCGCGCTCGCCGACGTCGGCCTCGATCGCGACCGCCCGGCCGCCGCCCGACTCGATCGCGGCGACCAGCTGCCCGAGCCGATCGCCGCGCCGCGCCACCGCCGCCACCGCCGCGCCGCCCTCGGCCAGCCGTCGAGCCGTCGCCTCGCCAATCCCGCTCGAGGCGCCGGTCACCAGTGCCACGGTCCCGTCCAAGCTCACCCGCCAAACCTACCCGGCGCTCACGGTCCGGCAAACCGGCAGCGACCTCCCGTACCTGATCGGGTAGCCGCTCAGCCGAAGTCGTCGGCGCTGATCAGATCGGCGTCGAGGGCGGTGATGAAGGCCTCCGCCATGTCGGTCATGTTCGCCTGCTCGAGGGCGTGCAGCTCGTCGGCGAGCTCGTGGGCGCCGAGGTCGAGCTGCTCGTCGTAGGCGTCGATCTCGGCCTCGTCGTGCACGCCCTGGCAGAACCACTCGCACTCGGGGCAGCGACGCCAGACGCGCCAGTGGGTGCGATCGCCGGCCTGCTCCCAGCAGGTCGGCTGGACCAGGCCGGAGCCGCACTGCGGGCAGACATGCAGCGCCTTGCTCTGCTGGGTGCGGTTTTGGCCGGTGTCTCTCATCCCTCTGCTTATCGAACCCGGAAAAGGCAGACTTGATCCGCAGTATTCGACGCGAAGGGCACAAAACCCCACTACCGAGTATCTAAACGACGGGGAACTCTGATCCGGCCGCACTCCAACCCCGTTACCATGCTTGAAGATGCTTGGAAACATTGGCCCCCTAGAGATCGCCATCGTCCTCATCATCGCCCTGATCGTCTTCGGCCCGAAACGGCTGCCGGAGCTCGGTTCCAGTCTCGGCCGCGGTCTCCGCGAGTTCAAAGAGACCGTGACCGGGGAGAAGAAGGACGACGACGTCGATGTGAAAGCGATCAGCGCCACTCAGACGACCGCCACGCCCGCCGAGCCCGCCGAGTCCGAGGTCGCTCACGACAAGCGCGGTTGAGGCGCGACCGGGATGCCCCGCCGCGTCAAGGCGGTCTCCCATGAAGATCGCCTCAGCCTCGTAGAGCACCTCGACGAGCTTCGCGCCCGTCTGATCGTCTGCGTCGTCGTCTTCGGCGTCGCGCTCGCGCTCTGCTTCTGGCAGAACGAGCTGCTGCTCGAAATCGCCAACGGACCGTTGCCTTCGGGCCACAAGCAGCTGATCACCTTCGGCGTCACCGAGCCGTTCACGACCACGGTGACGGTTGCCGCCTACGGCGCGATCGTGCTCTCGCTGCCGATCTTCCTCTGGCAGCTCTACGCCTACGTCCTGCCCGCCTTCAGCCCGCAGGAGAAGCGGATGGTGCTGCCGATCCTGCTCCTCTTCCCGGCCCTCTTCCTCGCCGGGCTGGCCTTCTCCTACTGGGTCGTGATGCCGGCCGCCCTCAAGTTCCTGCTCAACTTCAACGACACCCAGTTCAACACCCAGGTCCGCGCCCGCGACTACTACAGCTTCTTCTCGATGACGATGCTGGCCGGGGCGCTGGTCTTCCAGCTGCCGCTGGTGATCCTGGCGATCACGCGGCTGGGAATCGTCAAGGTCGAGCAGCTGACGAAGAACCGCCGCTACGCCTACCTGGTGATCGCGGTCATCGCCGCGGCGCTGCCCGGCGTCGACCCGGTCTCGATGGTGATCGAGATGGTCCCGCTGCTAGTTCTCTTTGAGTTAAGTATCTTGATCGCCAAGGTCCTCGGCAGGACGGGGGAGTCGGCGGGCGTGGCGGAGCCCACGCCGCAGGAGTAGAGAGCGAGAAAATGGCGTCGGGCGGCAAGGAAAACAAGATGGTCTTCGACATTCGCGGCAAACGCCGCCATGTCGTCAAAGTCGTCTACGCGATCCTGGCGCTGCTGATGGGCCTCAGCCTCTTCCTCGTCGTCGGCCCGGTCAACATCGGCAGCCTGCTCGGCAACAACGGCTCGAGCAGCTCGAGCGCCGCCAAGCCCTACGAAGAACAGGCCGAACGGCTCGAACTCAAACTGAAGAAATCCCCCGAAGACGCCGAACTGCTGGCGCAGCTGACCCGGGCGCGGATCAACGCCGGGAACGCCTCGGTCGAAGAAAACTCCGAAGGACAGACCGTCTACACGACGCAGACGATCCAGCAGTTCCAGCAGGCGAGCAACGACTGGTCGAAGTATCTGAAGGCGACGAACGAACCGCGGCCGGCGCTGGCCCAGGTCATTGCTCCGGTCATGGTCACGCTCGCCGAAGGCTCCTCGATCACCGAATTCCGCCCCAACGTCGAAGCGGCGGCGGATGCGCAGCAGGTCTACGCCGAAGCCCAGCCCTCGATCAACTCGCTGACGACGCTGGCGATCTACCGGTATTTCAACGGCGACTTCGCGGGCGCCCACGAAGCTGAAAAAGAAGCTCTGGCGCTGAGCAAAGACAAGTTCGAACGGCAGAACATCGAAAACCAGATGCAGCAGTACGAAAAACGCGCCAAAGAAGTCGAAAAACAGCTCGCGGAAATCGAAAAAGCCCAAAAGAGCGCCGGCAACGCGGGGGGCAAGGAAAGCCTCGAAAACCCGCTCGGCGGCCTTGGCGGCAGCAGCCTCGGCGAATAGCGAGTGGGCCGTGTTGGGCTCGAACCAACGACCTTGAGATTAAGAGTCTCCTGCTCTACCAACTGAGCTAACGGCCCGGGACGGGCAAGTATAGGAAGCGGCGCGCTTCCGCGTCCTACTGCTGGCGGCAGAACTTTTCGACGCTGCCTTCGATCGAGAGCCCGTCTGCGAAGAAGAAGAAGCCGCGGGTGTGGAGGATGTTGTCCGAGCAGCGGGCGGCGACGTAGGAGCGGCGCTTGCCGCCGGCCTCGTAGCGGCGGCCGACGGTGGCGTCGAGGTGGGTGAGGGAGCCGTTGCCGCCGAAGAAGGGCGGGACGTCGATCGTGACCCGGTAGCGATATTCGCCCCGGCGGCGTTCGATCGGAGCGACGATGGCGTAGGTCTGGATCGCGGGCGTCGTCGTCCGCGCATGGAGCAGGACCGCGGAGTTGCCTTCGACCCTCGGCGCGTTGAAGATCGTCAGCGAAGCCTTGGCGGGGACCAGCATCGAGCCCACCGCGACCAGCGCTTCCAGGTGGCCGGTGCCGACGATCGCCCCGCGGCAGAGCTCGCGCGCTTCGGCGGTGCCGGCGGCGGCGACCCGTTCTGGCGGGCAGGTCGGCAGGCCGGCGGTGGCGAGGCGCCCGTCGCGGTCGAATTCGATCACCGCCTGCTGCAGCGGCGAGGGGCGGGCGCCGTCTTTGGCGGCGATGTCGAAGTGGCCCTTGAACTCGATTGGCGCATAGCGGTGGGCCGGCAGGGTGCGGGGCTGGAAGCCGCCGTTGGCGTGGAAGACGAGGTTGCCGTATTCGATCAGCGCGGCGTGGGCGCCGGCGGCGAGCAGCGCCGCGGCGAGCAGGCAGGCGGCGAGGAGCTTCAGCCCGCGACCTGGCATGGGGTGACCAGGGTCGTGGGGGCGAAGTCACCGTTGGTGAAGGAGAGCGTGCCGTGGACCTGCAGTCGCCCGCCGCTGCAGGCGGCGCGGAAGTAGCCACCCATCCCGACCTTCGCTTCCGCCAGGGTGGCGGCGCCGTAGCCTTCGGCGATCGGCGGCAACTGGACCTTGGCCCGGTAGCCGTAGCGGCCGTGGTGCACGCGTTCGATCACGATCGGCACCACCAGTGCCTGCGGTTTCGGCAACGTCTCGTAGGCGTGGGCCAGCAGGGTCGGGCGGCCGTGGTCGAGCGGGCCGTTGAAGAGGGAGAGCGGCGACTTGATCTGGACGGGCGACTGGCCGGGCAAGGTCACCATCGCTTTGCCGGTGCCGGTGCCGACGAGCGCCCCCCGGCAGCGCTGGCGCGCCTGCGCCGGGGTCGCTTCGGCCAGCGTGTCCGCGGTGCAGACCGGCACGCCCTTGCGGTCGATCAGGCCGTGTTTGTCGACCTGGAAGACCGCCGTCTTCAGTGAGGCGGGCTGCGAACCTCCCGCCTGTCGCATGCGGATGATGCTGGTCAGCGTGACCGGAGCCGTGCCCTTCGCGGGGAGCTCGTGCGGGGTCACGTCGGCGGTGGCGCTGACGAAGAATTCGCCGTACTGGCCCTTGATCGTGACCGCGTAGGCCGCGGCGGCGGCGAGCAGGCCGACGACCGCGGTTACGGCAAGCAGCTTTGGCAGCTTCGTTCTCATCCAGTCCCCTTGCACTTCTTCAACACTTCTCCCTGCAGAGAGGTGCCGTCGTCGAACTTAAAGAAGCCTTTCGCCTGCAGGCGACCGTCGGGGCAACTGGCGTTGGCGTAGCTGAGCCGCTGACCCTTGAAGACCCATTCGCGGCCGATCTCGAGGCGACCGTAGACCGGGACCCCGCTGCCGTGGGCGATTTCCGGGATTTCGGCGACGGTCTTGAACCCGTAACGGCCGTTGTGGACTTTCTGGATCTCGATCGGCACGACGTAGGTGGCGGGGGCGGGGACCGCGAGGTAGGCGTGGGCGAAGACGGTCGGGTTGCCGTGCACCCGGGGGCCGTTGAAGATCGTGATCGGCGAGGTGGCGACGATCGGCCGCGATTCGGCGAAGTAGACGATCGCCTTGCCGAAGCCCTTGCCGACGATCGCGCCGCGGCAGTTGCGCCGCGCCTGCCTGACGTCGGTCGCGGTCAGCTTCGCCTTGGTGCAGACGGGCAGGCCGCGGGTCTCCACTTCGCCGTGCTTGTCGAACCAGATGACGATCTGCCGCAGCGCCGGCGGGATCGAGCCGTCTTCGGTCGAGATCTTCCCGTAGCCGTGCAGCTTGATCGGCGCGTAGTGGTGCTTGGGCAGCGTCGTCGGCGTGAAACCGCCGTCGGTGTCGACGACCAGCGGGCCGAGGTGCAGCCGCAAGGCCCCGGCCGAGACGGCGCCGACGAGCAGCAGCGCCGCCGCCACGGCGGTCGCCCTTAACACAGTCTTCCGCATAGGTTCGCTCCTCCCGTTCCCCCGCACGCCAAACTACCACGGGTGGGAAGGAGTTCGAGCAGGGGACATCCACGCGCCGTGCTCGGTATCGCGGTGGTGCTGCTCGCTGCCCTGGGTCTGATCGGGACCGGGGTCGAGGGGCGGCTGGACCCGACGACGCTGAGCGTTCCCGGCACCCCCTCCTCGCACGCCAACGAACTGCTGCGCGAGCACTTCGGCGAAACGGCGCCGTTCGCGATCCTGCTGCAGGGCCCGGCGGCGGCGATCGACAGGCAGGGGCCGGAACTGGTCGAAGCGCTGCGCGACGAACCGGGGGTGACGACGCTCTCGCCCTGGGACCGCGGCTCGGTCTCGCGATTGCGGCCGAGCCCGCGCAAGGCGCTGATCCTCACCGACTTCCATGTCGACATCAAAACCGCGGTCGACGAGACCGTGCCGCGGCTGAACGAAATCCTCGCGGAAGAGGTCCACGCGCCGGTGCGGGCGACCCAGTCGGGCTTCGCCACCCTGTCGCGCGCGATCCAGGACGAATCGATCTCGGCCTCCGAGCGCGGCGAGCTGATCGCGCTGCCCTTCCTGCTGATCATCCTCCTGCTCGTCTTCCGCTCGCCGGTGGCGGCGGCGATCCCGCTCGGCTTCGGTGCCGCCACGGTGATCGCCTCGCGCGGGCTGCTCTACCTGGCGACGGGGTGGTTCAAGGTCGACGCCTTCGCGCTCACCGTCTGCACGATGATGGGGCTGGCGCTGGGGGTCGACTACGCGCTGCTGATGGTCTCGCGCTTCCGCGAGGAGCTGAAGGCGGGGACCGAGCCGGCGCTGGCGGCGCGGCGCACCAGGCGCACGGCGGGGCGGACGACGGTCTTCGCCGGCAGCACCCTCGTCCTCTCGATGGCGGTCTCGCTGTTCATCCTGCCCGGCTCACTGCTGGCCTCGCTGGCGGGGACGTTGATCATGGTCGTCGCGCTCAGCGTCACCGTCGCCACCGTCGTCGGCCCGGCGCTGCTGACGCTGCTCGGCCCCAACGTCGACCGCTGGCGGATCGGCAAGCCGGCTGACGGCCGCTCGCGGCTGATGGTCTTCGTCAACGGGGCGCTGAAGCGCCCGGCGCCCGTGGCGGCGCTGATCGGTGGGCTGCTGTTGGTGCTGGCGGCACCGGCGCTGGGGCTGAAGACCGGGCCGCCGAGCCCCGAAGAGCTGGCCAAGGACTCGGCCGCGCGGCAGAACGCGGAACTGATCGACCGCGCGATCGGACCCGGCTGGGACGCCCCGTTCCAGGTCGTCGCCGTCACCGAAGAAGGCGCGATCACCGACGCCAAGCCGCTGGCGGCGCTCGAACACTTCCAGAAGCGAGTTGCGGCGCTGCCCGGGGTGCAGGCGGTGGTCGGTCCGACCCAGGTTGCCAAGCAGGTGCAGCCGCTGCAGGAACTCGGCAACGCGGTCTTCACTCAGGAAGGGAACATCGGCCCGGTCAAGCAGCTCGGCAAACTCGGCCGCAGCCTCGGGGTGGCGGCCGCCGGCGTCGGCGAACTGCGCGACGGGATCTCGGAAGCGAGCGCCGGCGCCGGCCTGCTCGCGCTCGGCTCCGACCGGGCGGGCGAAGGGGCGCAGCAGATCGCCGCCGGGCTGGCCCGCGCGGCCGGTGGCAGCGAGCAGGCGATCGGGGCGCTGGAAAAGTTCGCGAAGGGCTCGGCGCGGCTGACCGAAGCGCTGGCGAAGGCGGAATACGCGGCGCTGCAGGTCAATGCCCCGCTGCGCACGGAAATCCCCGCCCTGCTGGGCCCGAACGCGCTCCGCCGGGCGAAGAAGGTCGAAAGCGAGCTGCACGCGGAGACCTCGGAAACGCTGCCCAAGCTGGTCGCGCCGGCGAAGGTGAGCGAAGAAGAGCTGAAGAGCGCCCTGGCTCGGCTGGAAGCGATGACGGTCGGGAAAGGCGACCCGGAATACACGGCGGCGCTGGAAGCGGTGCGCAAAGCGCTGGCCGCCACCAGCGGCACCGATCCGGCCACCGGCCAGCCCTACGCCGAGGGCTACGCTGGCCTGCCGGCCGAACTCGAAGCGCTGAACGGGCGACTGGGCGAAACCGAAGAAGAAGCCCACCGCGTCGTGGTCTTGCTCGAACAGACCCTCGAATACCTCGAACGGCTCGCCGACGGCGCCCATGAACTGAAGGAAGGCCTGCGGAAGCTGCACGGCGGCAGCAACGAACTCACCAAGGGCGCCGAACTCCTCGCCAGCGAAGCCAAGCGCCTCGAGGGCGGGGTGACGCAGCTCGCCGCCGGCTCGCTGCGGCTCGTCACCGGGATCGACGAACTCGGCGGCGGCGCCGAAGCGCTGGAATCGGCCCTTGCGCTGGGGGCCGAGGAAACGGCGCCGCTGCAGAGCGGCCTGCGGGAAGCCAGCGTCCGCGTGCTCGCCGGCAAACACCGGATCCGGCGCCAGGCGCGCCGGGTCAGCGAAGCCTCGCCGGGGCTGTTCAACTCGGGGTACTTCGTCCTCTCCGCGGTCGACGGCGCGCCATCGGAAGAGCGGCGCGCGGCCGGCGAAACGATCGACCTGAACGGCGGCCAGGCGGCCTCGGTCCTGGTCATCTCGCGCTACCCGTTCAACTCGAAGGGCTCGAAGGCGCTGAACGCGACGCTCGACGAAGAAGCGAGCGCGCTGGGCGAGAAGGCCGACCTGCAGACCGGCGTCGCCGGCGGCGCCGCCCAGCTCAACGACTACGGCTCGGTGACCGAAGAACGGATCCCCTGGGTGGTGGCGGCGATCACCATCGTCACCTTCCTGGTCCTGGTCGTGGTGCTGCGGGCGGCGCTGCTGGCAGCCCTCGCGGTCGCCCTCAACCTGCTCACCGTCGCGGTCGCCTTCGGCGTCCTCACGATCCTCTTCCACATCCCCGAAGACTGGCCGCTGGGCGGCCACAACTCGGTCGAAGCGGTCGGGGCGGTGATGATCTTCGGCGTCGTCTTCGGCCTCTCGATCGACTACGCGGTCTTCCTCCTCAGCCGGATGCGCGAGCACTACGACCGCCACGGCGACCACGAGGCCGCGATCCGCTTCGGCCTCGCCAAGACCGCCGCCGTCATCACCGGCGCCGCGGCGATCATGATGGCCGTCTTCATCGCCTTCGCCGGCGCCCCGATCGCCACCGTCAGCCAGCTCGGCGTCGGCCTCACCGTCGCCGTCATCCTCGACGCCACCGTCGTCCGCATCGTCCTCCTCCCGGCCCTGATGCTGCTGCTAGGCGACCGCGTCTGGTGGCTCCCCAAGCCGCTGGCACGGGTGCTGCCGAAGCTGAACGTGTAGGCGCGAGCGGGCAGCTGCGGGGGTGGTGGTGGGGAGAGTCCTTGGCGTCGGACCCTTGACGCCGAATTGCACGGACGCAGGCAATGGAGGGACTACAGAACCCCCGCGGGCAGCCGCCCGGTCGCGGAGTTCATCAAGGGCCTGACCGATCGGGACGCCGCCGCCATCGCCGCCGCGATGCGCGAGGTCAGAGCGGAAGGACTGAGGGCAGCCCGCCACCTCGACGGTCCCATCTACGAGGTGCGGGCCGAAGGCGACCGCGTCATCTACAGGATTCTTTTCGCACCACAGGGCCGATTCAGCCAGGTCCTGCTCGCGCTAGTCGGACTGAAGAAGAAGACCCGCCGGACTCCTCCCCAGACCCTTAGATTGGCGAAGAAGCGCCTCAGCGACCGGGAGGCTCGGGGCCGGGGAGCAAGGCGATCTCACTAATGAGATGCTAAATTAGCTATATGGACCAGCCAGATTTCCTCGACGAGGTCATTGCGGAGCGGACCGCTGGCAACCCTGACTTTCCCGCTCTCGTCGACGCTGCAGCCAGGCGACGCGTTCTGCTGAAGGCCCTTGCTGAAGTGCGCGAGGACCAAGAGCGCTCGCAGACCGACGTGGCGGCGGGGATGCACAGCTCGCAGTCGTCCGTCGCACGCCTGGAGGGCTCGGCTTCGGACGCGCGCCTCTCCACCATTGATCGCTTCGCCGAGGTTCTCGGCTACCGGATCCAATGGCACCTGGTTCCGCTCGAGTCCGAAGCTGGACCCCCTGTGGTGGTTCATCAGCCGAAGCGCTGACGGATCGCCTGCGGCAGGCTGATTCGAGTAGATGAGTAAACCTGCCAGAGGTCAGCCAGGACCGAAACTGAAAAAGCGCCCGCGCCGCTTGGGGCGGCGCGGGCGTTTGGGGCTTCAGGTGCTGGGGCCGGCCGCTATTTCTTTTCCGGCTTCTGCGCGCACTTGGCCTTGTACGTCGGGTTCGACGTCTGGCCGTCGAGGAAGGTGAAGACCGAGCGGGTCTTCAGCTTCTTCGAGTTCGGGCATTTGGCCTGGATGAAGCTGACTTTCTTGCCCTTGTAGTTGAACGTTTTGTTGACCGTGACGTTGAAGTAGGTCAACGCGCCGGCGCCGCCGGCGATCAGCGGCACTTCGACGTCGAGGCGCGGGCCGTAACCTTCCTTGTTGTAGTTGCTGACGACGCCGGTCAGGACCAGCGCGGTCTGCACCGGAGTGGTGCCGTAGCTGTGCAGCAGGATCACCGTCTTGCCGCCCTTGGGCACGCCGTTGAAGGCGACCACTTTCTGCTGGACTTCGAAGACCTGGCTGCCGACCGGCAGCAGGGCGACGGCGCTGCCCTTGCCGATGATCGCCTTCTTGCATTCGCGTTCGGCGATTTCGGTCGAGACGTTCTGGATCTTCGACGAGTCGCAGGTCGGGTAGCCCTTGCTGACGACCTTTGTGTTCTTGTCGAAGTCGAGCACGACGCGAGTGGTCGGCACCGGGACGTGGTTCGCCTTGGTCGAGTTGCTGAGTGCGGTGGTGACTTCGAGGGCCCCCGGCGTCCAGGTCTTCTTGTAGAGCTTGGACGGCTTGATGATCGCGCCGAACGCCTGCGCGTTGCCGTCGCTGGCCGTCACCGGCGCGCCGACGGGTCCGGCGAATGCCGCCGAGGCCACGATCGCAGCCGTCGCGGCAATCGCGAGCCCCACGATCAGAATTGAACGTTTGCGCATTGAGTCGCTCCTCCAGTTGAAATTTGGCGAGGCGCTCTCCCATTCCCCTTAACCGCAAACCCACACCAGAGTAGCGCGTTGAATTCCAGTTAAGTCATCGCTCAGGCGTCGTTTGGCCGGGAGGGGCTCGGATACGATTCGCCAGCCGTTCCACCGGGTCGGAGGGGCCGGGGAACAAAAAGCGACGATCCGTGGCTGCTAAACCCTTAGGCGAGGAGAAAAGCTCGGTTCCGGGCCGGGGGGTGACCCCTGTCCGCGTGGCCGTGATCGCGGCGCTTGCCGCGGTCGTCGTCGTGCTGGCCTACATCTTCTTCAGCAGCGGTGGCGGACACAAGTACACGCTCGTATTCCAGAACGCCGGGCAGCTGGTCGCCGACAACCAGGTGTTGATCGGCGGCTCGCCGGTGGGCTCGGTCGAAAGCATCGACCTCAGCGACGAAAACCTGGCCGAGGTCCACGTCGAGATCAGCCAGCAACTGCACGAGGGCTCGACCGCGGTGATTCGCGCCACCTCGCTCTCCGGCGTCGCCAACCATTACGTCTCGATCAGCCCCGGGCCCAACAGCAACCCGGCGCTGGACGAAGGCGCCGAACTCGGCCTCGCCGAAACGACGACGCCGGTCGACATCGACCAGTTCTTCAACACCTTCCCGCCGTCGGTGCGCAAGGGCCTCGCCGACTTCATCCAGGGCAACGCGAAGACGTTCGAAAACTACGGCGAAGCCGCCAACGAGTCCTATAAGTACTTCGGCCCGGCGCTGAACCGGACCAGCGCCTTCCTCGGCGAACTCAACGCCGACCAGCGCCTGCTCGAACGCTTCCTCGTCAGCTCGGCGAAGCTGACGACCGCCGTCGCCGGCCGCGGCGAACAGCTCTCGAGCGCGATCGGCAACGCCGACACCGCGTTTACGGCGATCGCCAACCAGAACGAAGCCTTCGACCAGACGCTGCGCGAGCTGCCGCCGGTGATGCGGCAGTCGAACACGACTTTCGTCAACCTCCGCGCCGCGCTCGACGACCTCGATCCGCTGGTCGAAACGGCGAAGCCGGCGACGAAGAACCTGGCCCCGTGGCTGGCGGAACTGCGGCCGGTCGTCTCCAAGTTCATCCCCGTCACCCGCAATCTGCGGCTGACCGTCGCCCGGCCGGGTGCCAACAACGACGCGGCCGAACTGCTGGCCCTGCTGCCGAAGGTCCAGCAGCAGACGTCGACCACCTTCCCGCACGCGGAAGCGGCGGTCGCGGCCTTCCAGCCGAACCTCAACTTCGCCCGGTCGTACACGCCGGACCTGTTCAACGCGATCGGAGGCCTGGGCGCCGCAAGTGGCTACTACGACGGAAACGGCCATTACGTGCGCGTATCGGCGTCGGGCCTGAACATCTTCCGGAACGAAGGTGGCACGCTGACGCCGATCCACAAGAGCGAAGTCTTGAGCCCGTACGGGTCGGAAGCCAATGTACGCCGGCCTTGTCCTGGCGGCGCCACGCAAAAGGCGACTGACGGCTCAAACCCGTTCACGAATCCGCCCTATGCGGGCAGCAGTGTCAGCACGTCCGAATGCAATCCCTCCGACGAACCACCGGGACCATGAGCAGGCGGGGACTGATCGCGGGAGCATTGGTCGTGGCGGCCGTCGTCGTCATCGTGCTGCTGGTCAGCGGCGGCGGCGGCTCGAGCAACGGATACGTCATCCGCGCGATCTTCGACAACGGCGCCTTCATGGTCAGCGGCGAGCAGGTGCGGGTCGCCGGCGCCAACGTCGGCGAAATCGAATCGGTCAGCGTCTCGCGCCCGGGGGAAACCGTCGCCTACGAGGACGGCAAGCCGGTCTCGGTGCCGGGCAAAGCGATCATCGTGATGTCGATCAGCGACCCCTCCTTCCAGGACTTCCGCCAGGACGCGACCTGCCTGATCCGGCCGCAGTCACTGATCGGCGAGAAGTTCGTCGACTGCCGCCCGACGCTGCCGCGGGCGCCGGGCGCCCAGCCGGCGCCGCCGCTGCAGCAGATCGAATCGGGCCCGGGCAAGGGCCAGTACCTGCTGCCGCTGGGCAACAACGGCACCAGCGTCGACCCGGACCTGATCAACGACATCCAGACCCTGCCCTACTCGCAGCGCTTCCGGCTGATCCTCAACGAACTCGGCGCCGGCCTCGCCGGCCGCGGCGAAGACCTCGAAGTCCTGGTCAAGCGCGCCAACCCGGTCCTGCGCGACGTCGACACGCTGTTCGGGATCCTCGCCGCGCAGCGCAAGCAGTTGGCCCAGCTCGCCGCCGACTCGGAGACGATCCTGCGCCCGCTCTCGCGCGAGCGCGCCCACGTCGCCGGGTTCTTCGCGAACTCCGGCGCCGCCGCGCAGGCCAGCGCCGAAAAGGGCACCCAGCTCGAAGAATCGTTCGCGAAGCTCCCCCGTTTCCTGAGTGAGTTCCGCCAGACGATGGCCAGTCTCAAGGGCTTCTCCGACGCCGGCGCGCCGGTCGCCGAAGACCTCAACGTCGCGGCGCCGTCGCTGACCGACGCGACCCGCACCCTGACTCCGTTCTCGCAGGCGGCGACGGTGGCGCTGAAGAGTCTCGGTGCGGCCGGCGAGGCCTCTGGCCCTGTCTTTGCCAAGACCGATCCGGTGGTGAAGAAGACGCGAGACCTCGCGACGTCAGGGGTGGTGCCGACGAACGAATTGGCGAAGCTGCTGGTCAACATCAGGCAGACGCACGGCTGGGAGGGGCTGACCAGCCTGATCTACAACACGGCGGGGGCGCTTAACGGTTTCGATCAGTACGGCCACTTCGGTCGCACGCGGGTAACGCTTTCGACCTGCCTTGACTACATCGCCTCCCCAGGTGGTTACTCGGGTTGCAGTCCGCGCTTCCATGGCCCCAGCACGGGCGAACCATCCGAATTCAATCCCCATGTGATCAAGCGGCTCGCTGCCCTCGCCAACGAAGGAAAGACCGGCGGAACCGGCGTCCTCTCCCGTCCCTCGACTGGCCTCGGGGCGTCCAGCGCCGTCGGCGGCGAAGCGGGCCTTGGCGAAGCTTCCGCAGCCGAAGGCACCGGCCCGCTCCTCGACTACCTCCTGGGCCAATGAGAAGTCGTCGCGGCCTACAGGGAATCGCCAGCAGCCCGGTGCTCGTCGGTGCGGTGACGGTGCTGGTCGTGATCGTCGCCGTCTTCCTCGCCTACAACGCCAACAACGGCCTGCCCTTCGTCTCCACCTACAACCTGAAGGCGCGGGTGCCCAACGCAGACGCGCTGGTCAAGGGCAACGAGGTGCGGATCGGGGGCGTCCGTGTCGGCGTCGTCAAGTCGGTCGTCCCGGTCCAGCTCGAAGACGGCAACGTCGCCGCCGAGCTGTCGCTCAGCCTCGACCAGAACGTCGAACCGCTGCCGGTCAACTCGACCGTCACGGTGCGGCCGAAGTCGGCGCTCGGGCTCAAGTTCCTGCAGATCACGCCCGGCGATTCGTCGCAGGGCTTCGAAGCCGGCGAAACGATCCCGCTCTCGGCGGCGAAGCCGGAACCGGTCGACATCGACCAGTTCTTCGACATGTTCGACAAGAAGACGCGGCTGGCGATCCGCCAGAGCCTCGCCGGCTTCGGTAACGCGCTCGCCGGCCGCGGGCCGCAGCTGAACGAAGGGATCGGGGCGCTGACGCGGGCCGCGGAAAACGCCGAGCCGGTGCTCGGCACCCTGGTCGCACCGAGCACCGACTTCGCCGGATTCTGGCGCGCGCTCGAGGACCTCTCGGCGACGGTCGCGCCGGTCGCCGAGACCCAGGCCAACCTCTTCGTCGCCCTCGACACCACCTTCGGCGCCTTCGCCAACGTCTCCCGCCCCTACATCCAGGAGACGATCGAAAAGAGTCCCTCGACGGAGGACGCTGCGATCGAAGATCTGCCGGTGATCCGGCCCTTCCTGCACGATTCCGAACGCTTCTTCGCCGCTTTCCAGCCCGGCGCCAAGGCGCTGCGTGAAACCTCGCCGGTCGTCGCCGAATCGCTGCACGCCGGCATTCCCGCGCTCAACTCGAGCCCGGTCCTCAACAACCAGTTGCTGCCGACGGCGGAAGCGCTGCTCGCCTTCCAGGAATCTCCCGGCGTGATGGGCGGCCTCGAACTGCTGACCGACACCAACAAGCTGCTGAAGCCGTCGCTGAGGTTCATCACTCCAGCGCAGACGACCTGCAACTACATCAGCCTCATGTTCCAGAATCTTTCCCGCTCGAATTCGCAGGGGAATAGCAAGGGCAAGTGGCTCAACTTCATTAGCTTCTCCGCTCCAGAAGGACCAAACGCAGAGGTCACCCCATCTTCTGCACCGGCAAGTGGTGGCGGGGTCGGACGCCTTGCGGACGGGAATTACGTCCACACCAATCCATTCCCGAAGACTGCTGCGCCGGGGCAGGGAGGGATCTGTGAAGCGGGCAATGAGAAGTACGTGAAGAAACAGACGGTGATCGGCCCCGCTCCGGAACTCTGGGGCACGACGACGAATCGGGAAGGTGAATAGCTAGTGAGCCGCCTGCCCGAGCGCGATCAGCGCGCCAAAACCAACCGCCGGATCAAGTGGCGACCCAGCAACTCGCTGATCGCGATCGTCTTCATCGTCATCTTCACGGTCGGGCCCTACCTCGCCTTCACCGGCCACGTGCCGTTCACCAGCTACGGGTACACGGTCAACGCGACCTTCGCCAACTCGGCCAACATCGCGATCAACTCGCCGGTGCGGATCGCCGGCGTCGAGGTCGGCAAGGTCATCTCCAGCGAACGCGACGGCGACGCGACCAAGGTCACCTTCACCGTCGACGGCTCCGGCCGGCCGATCCACGAAGACGCCTTCGCCGCGATCCGGCCGCGGATCTTCCTCGAGGGCAACTTCTTCGTCGAACTCGACCCCGGCAGCCCCAGCGCCCCGGAGATGAGCAGCGGCGGCACGATCCCGGTCAGCCGCACCTCGACCGCGGTCCAGCTCGACGAAGTCCTGACCGCGCTGCAGGCGCCGGTCCGCGCCGACCTCAGCCGCTTCCTCGAGAGCTACGGCAAGGCGCTCAACCGCAAGCCGACGCCCGAAGAAGACCTCACCCAGCTGCCCGAAGTCCGCGGCTTGAGCGGCGCCGAAGCGCTCAACCTCGCCTTCAAATATGGCGGCGACGCCGGCCGCTACAGCGCCCAGGTCACCAACGCCTTCCTCGGCACCCAGGATCGCGACCTCTCGCGGCTCGTTGCCAGCGCTGGCAGCAGCTTCGGCGCCTTCGCCCGCCGCGAGGCCGACCTGCAGGGGCTGATCGTCAACTTCGACACCTTCACCGGCGCCCTTGCCGCGCAATCGCAGAACCTCGAAGACACGGTGCGCCTGCTGGCGCCGACGCTGAAGGTCGCCCACACCTCGCTGGTCAGCCTCAACCGCACGCTGCCGCCGTTGCGCACCTGGGCGATCGAGCTCACCCCCGCGGTCGCCGAGCTGCCGGAACTGATCCGCACCTCCGAACCGTGGCTGGCCCAGGTTCGCCCGCTGCTCTCGGGCAAGGAGGGCGGCGGCGTCGCCAAGCTGCTCGCCGAAGCGACGCCCGGTCTAGCCGAAGCCGCCCACCAGGGCAAGTCGAACACGTTGCCGCAGATCAACCGGCTCAGCCTCTGCACGACCAAGGTGATGGTGCCGACCGGGAACCAAGTGATCAACGACCGCTTCAGCACCGGTGGACCCAACTACCGGGAGTTCTTCTTCACTCTCGCGAACTTTGGAGGCGCGGCGCAGAATTTCGACGGAAACGGTCCGTACGTTCGGTCTCAGATCGCCGGCGGGAACATTCTCGTCGGGGAACCGAACCCATCTGGCAACCCGGACACCCTGAGCGACCAAGTCAACTATGCGAAGGTGGCCGTCGAACCGGTCGGGAACCAGCCACAACTTGGCAAGCGTCCGCCCTACAACCAGAAGGTCCGCTGCTACACGAATCCCGTCCCTGACCTGAACGCCGATCTCGGCGAAGTCGGCGCGCCCACCCCAACCGTCGCAGGGGCCCAGCCATGAGCGAGCCGACCCCCAAGACCAGCCGCTGGCGCCACTTCAAAGCCTGGATCACCCGCCAGGCGCGCGGTCACCGCAAGGACACGATTGCGATCGTCGTCCTCGCCATCGCTGGTGTCGTGATGATGCTCGGGATCTTCACCCAGCAGAAGGCTTCGTTGCCCTCCTGGCTGCCCTTCGTCGGCGAAGAATTCGAGCACGTCACCGCCCAGTTCTCGACCGCGCAGGCGGTCACGCCGGGGCAGGGTCAGGCGGTCGACGTCGCCGGCGTCCAGATCGGCAAGGTCTCCTCGGTCAATCTCGAAGACGGTCACGCCGTGGTCGGCATGGAGATCGAACCCAAGTACATGGAACTGATCCATCCCAACGCGACGCTGCTGCTGCGGCCGAAAACCGGGCTCAACGACATGATCGTCGAGATCTCGCCCGGCTCCGGCGCCAAGAGCATCGAAGACGGGCACGAATTCACCCTCGCCCAGACCGAACCGAACACCAACCTCGACGCCTTCCTCGGCAGCCTCGACGCCGACACCCGCCAGTACCTGCAGCTGCTGCTCGCCGGCGGCGCCCAGGGCATCGGCGGTCGCGGCAAGCAGCTCGGCAACGCGCTGCGCCGCTTCGCGCCCTTCGTCCGCTACACCGCGAAGCTGAACAAGGCTGTTGCCGCCCGCCACGTCGCCCTCGCCCGCGTCGTCCACGACTTCGGGCTGCTGACCGAAGAACTCGCCCGCCATGACGCCGACATCGAACGCTTCGTCACCTCCTCCAACCACGCCCTCGGCAACTTCGCCAACCAGCAGCAGGCGATCCAGGAAGCGCTGCGCGAATTCCCCTCGACCCTGACCGTCGCCAAAAGCGCGCTGGCCAGCTCCAACCGCTTCTCGCAGGCGGCCTACCCGGCGTTGACCAAGCTGATCCCCCAGGCCCAGGCGTCGACCCCGGCGTTCCGCGCGCTTCAGACGCTATTTCGCCAGACCACTGGTCCGATCAAGACCCAGATCCGGCCCTTCACGCGCGAAATTCGACCGGTGCTCACCCACACCAGTGAAGCGTCGCCGGCATTTGCCAAGACCGTTCGAAACTTTGGCAACTCGCTCAACTCGTTCAACGCCTTCCTCAACGAGTTGGCTTACAAGCCGAAAGGTGGCAGTCGGAACCAGAGCTTCTTGTTCTATCTGCCTTGGTTGAACCATGACTTCAACGCCGCCTTCAATCTGCAGGATGCCGGAGGGCCCATGCTGAGAGGCCTGGTCGGCATTTCGTGCTCGGGCTCCAACCTTGGATATGGCTTGGTCGCAGAAACCAGCCCCTACCTCCTGACCCTCCTGCAGGCCGCCGGTATTCCGGAATACGAAGAAATCAAGGTCAACTACACGCCAAGCGGGCGCTGCCGGTCGACCGCCAATCCGAACCCAAGCAAGTGAGCAAGCGCGCCCCCAGCACCACGCAGCTCCTCGTCATCGCCGGCTTTGCGCTGTCGTGTTTCGGGATCTTGCTCTTCCTCTGGGTCACCTTCGGCGGCCCGACCCCGTTCAAGGCGAAGCCCTACCAGATCAAGGTTCCGTTCAGCGAGGCGACGCAGCTGGCCGAACAGTCCGACGTCCGTATTTCAGGCGTCAACGTCGGCAAAGTCCAGAACATCGTCCTCGCCCCCGACGGCAAGCAGGCGCTGGCGACGGTGGACATCGACGACAAGTACGCGCCGCTGCCCGAGTCGACGCGGGCGATCCTGCGCACCAAGACGCTGCTCGGCGAGACCTACATCGAACTCACGCCGGGCAACCGCGACGCCCCGCAGCTCGGCGACGGTGCCACCCTGCCCGCGGCCAACGTCGCCCAGTCGGTCCAGCTCGACGAGATCTTCCGCACCTTCGACCCGAAGACGCGCAAGGCGTTCCAGACCTGGATGCAGGAAGGGGCGGTGGCGATCAACGGCCAAGGCCAGTCGCTCTCCTACGCGATCGGCGAGTTCGAACCGACCTTCTCCGAACTGGACAAGCTCTTCCGCGTCCTCAGCACGCAGGAAGCCGCCGTCGGCCAGCTGTTCAAGAACGGCGCGACCACCTTCCGCGCGCTGCGCGGCCGCGAAGGCCAGCTGGCCAGCCTGATCCAGAGCTCCAACGCCGTCTTCCAGACCACGGCCCGCCGCAACCGCGACATCGAAGCGCTCTTCAAGGCTTTCCCGACCTTCCTCGACGAGTCCAAGCTGACGCTGAACCGCCTCAAGACGTTCTCGGTCAACACCGACCCCTTGATGAAGCAGCTGGTGCCGGTGGCGGAAGAACTGTCGCCGACGCTAATCGCCTTCGGCCGGTTGGCGCCGGAAGCCAAGGGCTTCTTCGAAGGACTGATCCCGGTGATCAACCGGTCGACCACGGGCTTCCCCGCGGCACGCAGGCTGCTGCGCGACGATTTCCCGCCGCTGCTGCGAGCGCTGGAACCCTTCGTCCGTAACCTCAATCCGATCTTGACTGGACTCAAGCTTTACAAGCGCGAGTTCGCCGCTTTCTTTGCGAATATCGCTGCCGCGACGAACGCGTTCCTCCCAGAAGAACTTGGCGACAGCGAAATCCACCCCCACTACGTGCGAGCGCTTGGTCCGCTGAATCCCGAAGGCATTGCGACCCTCGAAAACCGGTTGAAGGTCAATCGAAACAGCGCTTACAGGCCGCCCAGATGGGCGGAAGGCTTGGCGGATGGGCTTCCCTCGTTCGACATACGGCAGTGCTCTACCGGATTGACGGTAGAACTTGATTCCAAAACCCCAGAATCCCTCGCGTTCCAGGAACGCGTCAAGCAAGAAAGTGAAAAGGTTCCGTTCGATAGCGCGAAAAAGCAGGAACTAGCCGAAGACCTTTTCAGGCGCTTGAAGCAGTTCGCCCTCGGCGGCGAGACCCTTACGAGCACCAGCTCGGTCCCCGCACCCGCCTGCACCCAGCAGTCGCCGATCAAGTCGATCTACGGCACCGGCGAAAGCACCCTCTACCAGCACACGTTCGAGCAGCCGGCGAAGAAGTAGGGTTTGACCGCGCCAGTGGCGGGGAATTGGCGGACCGCAGAGGCAAGGGAGTCAATCAGCCCGACGCAACAGGCGCAAGACGTTGATGGGTCCGGACGCCCGCATCTCAAAGGCGTTCTTCGTGATCGGGATCAACTCTGGCCGACCGGCTACGGTCGCCAGTGCAGCATAGGCCCCATTGGGTGCGACACCAACCATCCTGAACCTTGTCGGCCTAGGATGAGGCCCCGACGACAGGCGGAAGGTCTCAACGACGATGCCGTGTTGGTATGCAGCTTGGAGTGGGGCGCAACTAGCAGCCATGTGCACTACCCGGACGAGGCAGAGTATTCCAGGGCCTGGCACCAGCCACAACACACCGTTAGTCGGCGTGACAACGCGACGCGCGTAGGAAAAGTAGAAGTGTGCTGCCCTGGGGATCTGCAAGGTTGCCAGCGCACGCGTACGAAGGCGCCGAGGAAGTCCTCCAGGGACGGCGACTGCACCCGAGAATGGATCGATCGTGCCAGCGTCTCGGCCCATTCCGGGCAGCTCTGCACCTTGATTTGTCAGAGAAGCCCAGGCCAGCGCGCTGGCTCTGGCCTGGGCGTGGGGTGGTGCGCTGGAGCCGCCGCGACCTTGAATGATCCAGGTCCCAAGGCCGCCCAGCGCAACGACAAGTAGCAAGAGCAGAACATGCCAGACCCGAATGCCCCAGGCCGGGGCTGACGCCGGCATCAGCTGCCCTCCCGGTCTACGGGGTCCAGAAGATGCCGTAGGCTTTCGTTTTGTAGCCTCTGTTGAAGATTGCCGCTTGGGTGTACACGGAGCCGCCACCCGGAACGTAGACGTAGGCGCCTTCGTTGGCGTTGGACTCACATGCGATGCTGTAGTTAATTAGCCAGGCGCAGACAGGTTGTTCCCAACCACTTGCATAGACTGCTTGCAGGTTCCAGTATGCGGACTGGCACGACGAGCCAGCCGGGATGTTTGCGCCCCAACAAAACTGATGTTCGGTTGAGGCCTTGGCCGACCCGGCCGCACCGAGTAGAGCTAGGACTCCAATGCAGAGCGCCAGCACCGCCGCACGAAGCGACCTGGTTGACGGTCTGACTGAGACTGCGTGCATAAGCATCCTCCAGTGACGTGGTTGGTGAATAGCCTTTCGGGCTTTGGAGAGATGACCAGCGATAGCGTGGCGCTACAAGGGCCAATGCGGGAACAACCAGTGCGAGGAGATGACCACTGTGGGAAGGCCGCGGCGCCCTGCCGTTCGGTTCAGTCGGAAATAGAGAGGGCCAACTGAAGCTCAAGGGAAGGGCCGAGAATCGGCTGGCCTAGGAGCACCTCCGCCTGGGCAAGTCGGCTACTGAGCGTACGGCGGCTGATTTCGAGGGCTGCTCCGGCGGCAGTGCGGTTGCACTCGGCGTCGTAGAAGGCACGAAGCGCAGCCTTGATGTCGGTCCCTCCGTCGCGGGCCGATTCAAGTGGGGCAAGGTATCGGCGCCGAAGCGAGGCGTAGAGCAGAGGTTCTGACTTGATCGCGTGTGCGACTGCGATTTCCGCGTAGAAGGTCGGCCTGCAGCGCTCAACAGCATGGACCAGGGCGATGCGCGCTTGGTCGTTTGTTCGCTTCCAGCCGGCGAGCCCGCGCTCGCCTCCGCCTATTCCCACCGGTTCGTGCCGATCGAAGGCCGTCGATGCGGCCCTTGTGAGGGTCCGAGGGTCCGGCGCATCCTCGATCCCCAGCCATCCCCAGACAACTTCAGGGAATGGGTTGACTGCCAGCAATTGGGCACCGAGGCGCTCAGCGAGCGGCCGGAGCGCTGCGGCAATTTCCGGTCCTTCTCCGGCCACGGCTATATGAGTGAGGCGGAGGTCGTACCCGAGGCCTGACGGGGAGACTGCCTCTCCGGCCAATAGTCGCTGGACGCGGCAGAGCTTTCCGTCGACTGCCCAGTCCTGCTGAGAAGAGATGGCGCGCGAGAACTCCTCACTTATGACTGTTGCCAGGTACTCGAATGCGACGGCTACGGAGTTGATCACCTCGTCGAGGACGTCTTGGCCAAACCTGTGGTCTCGCCGATGCTGTGACACTAGAGCTCGATCCAGGAGGGATCGACCCGCGATGTATCGCCGAAGCACACCGTCTATAGAGAGCTGGTACTGCGCGGCAAGGCGGGCCTGTGTGAGCAGCTCGACTGGCACAGGGGGAGGCGGACTGGCGCCGTCCCGTATAGCGGCAATGCCAAAGCTGGCCGCTGCCGGTACGGAAGCTTGAAGGCCGACTACGTACTCCGGGACGGATGAGTCTTCATCACTGAGTGACAAGTCGATTCTCTGACGAATGCTGCACTCGATATCGGTGCGATCGTCCTCAAGTCGGCACGCCAGAATCTGCCGCGCTTCGGCCTCCGTGTACTTCCCCCGCCGCGGTCTCTGCGCCAAGCTCGGCACCTCCCTTCCGTCGGCCCCTCCGCGTCAACAGCCCTCCCAATGGCCCCCGCCTTGGGCAATTGCATTAAGAAGACCGTACTACAGCAAGGACTACCGCGTATAGTCGGGTTACTTCTATTGGTACACCCGAGCGCCGAAAGTGCGGGTTGCCCGGGCATCGGGCCAGTCTGCGACTCAGATGCACCCTTCTGCACCGCTCAGCGTGGACTCTGTCCAACCTGGCGCAGCGAGGCCGAAATCCGGGCCCTAGGGGGGGAGAGAATGAGGTCGCCTGCTCCTTTGCGCGTAGCGTGGGGAGGAAGCGGGACATCAAGCAGTTTGAGCACGCCTGTGACGAGGCCGGGTTGACCGGAGAGCAGAAGTTCCGCGCAAGCGATGATTTGCATGCGGAGAAGTCTGCCGGTGAGATTCCGGCCGATATGCCCTATCGAGAGCTGCTGGCCTGGCTGCAAGAATGGAGGAGCGAATGGCGACGACCCACTCACTGATCACCTCGCCCGCGGGGGGCCTGCAATCGCTTCGCGGGGAGATCATCGATGCGCGGATCGCGTACCCGGAGGTGCTGCACGTCGAACTCCGCGACCGGGAGGACCGCGTCTGGTGTTTCGCGACCCAGGACGCCGACTGGGTGCCGTTCGAGATCGATCAGCTGGTCGGCCAGGAGGTGCGCGAGGCGGTGATCGATCCGGACACCAGTGCTTTGCGCTGCCGCCTGTCTGGTGGCGCGGTGTTCGAAGTTCTCCCCGCGCCGCAGGCGGACCCGGACGATCCCCCCAACTGGGAACTGATCGCCCCCGACTCCTCGACGCTCGTCTTCGGCCCCGGCCGGACCTGGCGGGTCTGCGCGTCTTAGGGGGCGGGAGCGCCCGCGTCGATCTCGCCGATGAGCTCGCGTACCTGGGCCGCTGCGACGCTGACGTCGGTGACTGGGAAGTCCATCTCCTCGGCCAGGGCCGTGTAGGGCTCAGCCCAGCTATCGGGCACTTGGAGGGTGGGTGGCCAGGGGTGGAGTTCGCGCGCCTCGAAGGTGTCGATGCAGGCCTCCCGTACCGCGCCGAGGTCGGTCACGAGCTCGCAGCAGATGATCAGGTCGATCAGATCGCGGAATCGCTCGTTCTCGCTCTCCTGGAAGCGTTGAGTGACCGCGTGGAGCTTCTGGGCGATCTGGTAGCGCAGAGAGAGGCAGCGAATCATCCGCGGACCCTCGATCCCGAATTCGTCGATCGGGATCGCCTCGACCGCTTCTCCGTCGGTCGCCCGGGTGTCCGGCTGCCCAACCTCGAGCCGCAGCGTTCCCCAGCTCCGCTCGCGGAAGAGCAATTTCACGTCGACCCGCCGGAAGAGCCCTTCCCCACGGGGTTCCACCTCCTGGCGCTCGAAACTGAATACCGAGTAAGGCTCGGCGAGGTCCTCGTCCAGAATCTCACCGAGTTGCCCGGGATCGCCGAGGAAGACGAGGTCGACGTCTTTGGTCGCGCGAGCCCCGCCACCCACCCGCAGCTCGATCGCGACGCCGCCCTTCAGCAGGAAGAGCGGATCCGATTCGCGTGAGCGATCCAGCGCCCCTAGCAGGACCATCATTGAGATCCAGCGACGGACGCGGGCCGGCGCGAGGCCTCTCAGCTCGGCGTAGTGGGTGACAAGCCGTTCGAGGTGGGCTTTCTGCTTCGGCGTCTGGTCGGGTCGGCGGTTGGGCCCCTTCTCGGGAAGTTTCCGCTCGTTCATTACCCGACGCTACCGAGGCCGAGTTCCTGGCACAGGTCCTCCCCCTCGGCCCGGCGCAGCAACCCCCGTTTCAGGCCATCCTCGATCGCCCCGCGCACGAGCTCGGGCCCCAGCTTCCGGGACTGGCGGATCGCCTTCGCCGGCGTCACGGCCGGGATCCCCTCGTAGGCGCGCATCTCCGCGGGGGCCAGGTCTTCGTGGTGCAGGACGTACTGGCGGGGAACCTTGCGGCGCGGTCGATGGGAGCGCGGCAGGGTCAGGTGGATCCTCGCCGGGTTGGCGCCGCCGAGCTCGTAGAGGTCGAGCGCCGACGCGTGGGAGATCACCCCTTCGATTCCCCTGGGCCAGAGCGTCGCCTCGCGATAGGCGTCGAGCGGGGTCGGCGGTATCAGCGGCAGGCGGTAGAGGGCGTGGGCACGGCGCTCGAGCTGGCCACGACGGGCGAGCTCGAGCAGGCGGTGCGGGTCGATGCCCGCGTCCTCGACTTGCTCGGTCGTGAGGTAGCCGTAGTTCTCGCCCGCCAGCTCGGCAAGTTGGTTGTAGATGGCTCCTGGCATGGCGGTGTTTGGCTGTAACGATGCATTTCGCAACGTTACATCCATTAGGAGGATACCAGGCTGGCTAAAACGTGGCAGTTTACAACGTTGCATCCTCTGGCGGACAGGCAGCAAGTTCGCGGGGGCGGAGATCGATCCGGGGCACCGGCGTAATGTATTGTCTGCGGTCCGGCGGCCGTTCGAAAAACCGATAGGGGAGGTCGCCGTGAGTCAGAACGAAGTAGCCAACGTCGAACGGGGGGTGGCGGAGGCGAACGAAGGGATCGCGACCCTGCACGATCAGCTGGGTGAGATCGACAGGGGCATCGGGGAGAGGTTGCGGGACGAGCGGCGCGAGAGCGAAGCGGCGCTTCGCGAGGCAACCCGCGAACTGCAGGGGGCGATCAAGGGGTGCGGCGAGAAGATCGCCGCCGTCGAAGGCCAGTTCAGAGATCAGATTCGCGAAGGCAGGGACAGGCGGATGACTTACTGGTCTTATGCGTATCTCGTGGTTATCGGGGCGTGCTTTGCGGTGGAGGTATTCATCGCCGGCACCCGTGCCTGATCGCGGCCACCTGCCCCGCATGGCCGTGGGACGCTTACCGGCCGGTCACCCGCCCAGCGGCGAGGGGGGGATCTGGGGTTCGCCTTTGACCTCGGGGATGACCATGCCGATCTGGTCGACGAAGCACCAGGACCAGTCTTCGCGCGGCTCGATCGAGCGGATGATCGGGTGGCCGGTGGCGGCGGCGTGGGCGGTGGCGTGGCGGTTGGGCGAGTCGTCGCAACAGCCGACGTGGCCGCAGGTGAGGCAGATCCGCAGGTGCAGCCAGGGGTCGCCGGTGAGGAGGCAGTCCTCGCAGCCGGCCACCGACTCGGGAAGCTCGGTGACTTGGACCTGATCGAGATGCGTGCATTCGGCCATCGCCGCTCCTTCGCTCGTGGTCCCTCGACTGTACTCGGGCAGCTCCCGGCCCTCAGCTGACCCGACTCCGCCGGTCCGGTCGTTAGAAAGGCTGGCCGATGGAGGCCCACCGGGCATACGAGCGCTTCGAGCAGGGACGCGAGGCCGGCGATGGCTGGCACCCCGATCCGCACCACGCCCGCCACGCGGCGCTGGCGGTGGCGGTGATGGCGGCGCTGCTCGCGGTCGCGACCTTCCTCTCCAACGAGGCGGTGAAAGAGGTGGTGACCGGGGAGACGCATCGCGCCGATGCCTCGGCGCGGCTCGAGAACAACACGGTCAAGATCGAGGTGAACGAAGGCAACTCGGCGCTGCTGAAGGTGCTGGGCACCGGCACGCCGGCGGAAGAAAAGGCTGCCGCCCAGGCCCGCGCCCACGAGGCGAAGATCGTCGACGAACTCGAGCCGCAGGACGTGCAGCTGCGGCACGAGATGGCCTCGCGCGAGCACGAAGTCGACCACGCCAACACCCAGCACGTCGACTACGAGCTGGCCGAGGTCGGGCTCGAGGTCGGCATCGTCCTCGCCTCGGTCTCGATCATCGTCCGCCGCCGCTGGTTGCTGGTGACGGCCGGCGCCGCGGCGAGCGCGGGCGTCGTCCTGCTGGTCGCCGGCCTGCTGGTCTGAGGCTCCAGGCCGCGCGGAAATCGACGCAGCTCGGCGCGCGAATTGGCACGCGCGAGTCTTGTTCGGTCACACCTTGCTCGGCACGCTCGCCCAGTGTCAGAGACGAGAGGGATCCAGGGGAGGAAGCTCGCGATCGAGGCGCCCGAATGGGAACCGCTGATCGACCTCGCCGCCGCGCACGTGGATGACTTCACGTGGATGCACGCGATCGAGCTGGAGGACGGCACGGAGGTGCAGGCTTACAAGCACCGCTGGTCCAGCAGCCACCTCCTGCTTGCGTCGGGGAAGAGGGCGTTCGTCGAGATCGTGGACGGGCGGTACAGAGAGGTGGGGGGCGACGCGGCTCTGCTCGAGCTGTTCGAAGACGAAGTAGCGGAATTCGGCTACTATTTTGTACCACAGAATGACCCTCAGGCAATACAGCTCAAGTGGGCGCGGTCGGCGACCAGGCATCGGATCTCCCGCCCCCGCTCCAGGCACGTCATCGAGCACTGCGGCGGTCGCTTCAGGGCGGGGAAATCCGACGATGGGCATCGGGACCCTCGCGTTCTCTTCCTCGGCGACGACGCGGGGGGCGTTGCCCTCGAGGTCGTCGCGGTCGAGACGGGAAGAGAAGCCTTTCTCGTGATCCACGCGATGGAGCTGAGGCAGAAGTACCGGGCGCTCTACGAAAGGGGACGAAGATGGCGAAGGAAGTAGACGCTGGGTATGTGACGCCGGCGGAGTTGGAGAAGCTTGGGCTGACGCAGGAGCAGATCGACAAGTGGGTCGAGGGGGCTGAGCGGGGTTTCGATCCCGCGAATCTGAAGATGGAGATCGTCGTCGGCCGTCCCTCGCTCGGCCCGAGCGGCATCTCGCCCCAGATGCGATTCCGGGTTCCGCCCGACCTGCTAGCCGCCGCCCAGCGGCGCGCTGACGAGGAAGGGCGCTCGCTCAGCGACCTCGCCCGCGAGGCGCTGCAGCGGTATCTCGATTCCTAGGCGGTACCGTTCCGTCCATGGAAAGCGACGCGGCGCTGGACGCTGTCTTCCTGCCGGTTCAGCCGCCGAGCACGTTCGAGGAGACGGTCGAGCGGCTGGGGACGGCGATCCGGCTCGGGCTTCTCACGCCGGGGAGCAAACTGCCCTCCGAGCGGGAACTGGCGCGGCGGCTGAAGATCTCGCGCTCGACGCTGCGCCAGGCGCTGACGACTCTGGTCCAGAGCGGGCACCTGGTTTCGCTGCGGGGGCGCAAGGGCGGCACCTTCGTCGCCGAGGAGCCGCCGTTGACCGACCGCATGGACGACGACCCGCTCGGGCACGATGCCTGGGCGACGCTCGACTACCGGGTCGCGATCGAGACCGGGGCGGTGCTCCTGGCCAGCGAGCGGGCCGAGGCCGAGAGCCTGGACCGGCTCGAGGGGCTGGTCGAGAAGATGGGGAGCGAGGTCGAGGACTTCGAGGAATACCGCCGCACCGACGTGCGCTTCCACATCGCGATCGCCGAGGCGGCCGCCTCGGCGCGGCTGGTCAGCGCGATGACCGACGTGCAGGGGCAGATGTCGGACCTGATCGCGTTGATCGCCCACCCGCCCGAGGTGCTGACCCGCTCCAACGAGCAGCACGGCCGCATCGTCAAGGCGCTGCGCAAGGGCGACGGGCCGCGCGCGGTGCGGGCGATGCGCGAGCACGCCGAGGGCACCGAGCACATCCTCGCCGGGCTGCTGCCGGCGCCGGTGCGGCTGGCGACGGTTTCGGCCGCCGGTTAGGCGCGGACCCGCTCGCCGCTGGGGTCGAAGAGTGGCTCGGCGGCAACCTCGCCGGGGACCCAGCTGCCGAAGATCTCGACCTCGACCGGGGTGCCTGGCTCGGTCCCCTGTGGCGGCAGGTAGGCGTAGGCGATCGAGCGCTCGACCGTGTAGCCGTAGCCGCCGGTGGTGACGCGGCCGACGACGTCGCCGCCGATGCGGACCGGCTCGTTGCCGAGCGCGACCCGGCGCGGGTCCTCGAGGGTGAGGCAGCGCAGCCGCGTGCGCGGGCCCGCCTCCTTCGCCGCGAGGAGCGCGTCGCGGCCGATGAACGGGCTGTCCTTGTCGAGCTTGACGCAGAAGCCGACCCCGCCCTCGTAGGGAGTCTCGTCCGGGGTGATGTCGGCGCCCCAGACGCGGTAGCCCTTCTCCAGGCGCAGGCTGTCGATCGCCCGGTAGCCGCCGGCCAGCACCCCGTGCGGCCGGCCCGCCTCCCACAGCGCTCGCCACAGCCCCAGCCCGTACTCGGTCGGGCAGTAGATCTCCCAGCCGAGCTCGCCGACGTAGGTCACCCGCAGCATCCGCACCGGCACGTTGCCGACCGTCGTCTCGCGCAGGCTCATGTAGGGGAAGGACTCGTTGCCGAGGTCGGTCGGAGTGAGCGGCTGCAGGACCTCGCGCGCCAGCGGTCCCCAGATGCCGAAGCAGGCCCACTGCGAGGTGACGTCGGCGACCCGCACGCCACCGCCGCCCGGCAGGTGGCGCCGCATCCATTCGCGGTCGTGGTTGCCGAAGGCGGTGCCGGTGACGATGCCGAAGCGCCCCTCGCCGAGGCGGGCGACGGTGAAGTCGCACTCGATCCCGCCGCGGTGGTTGAGCATCTGCGTGTAGGTGACTTGGCCGACGCCGCGGGCGACGCGGTTGTCGCACATCCCTTCCAGGTAGTCGGCGGCGCCGGGGCCCTCGATCTCGAGCTTGGCGAAGGAGGTCTCGTCGAACAGCGCCGCCGCCTCGCGGGTGGCGCGGTGCTCGGCGCCGATCGCCGGCGACCAGTGGCGCGCCGACCAGCCCGCCGGCCGCAGCGACTCATCGCCGGCGGCGGCGTTGGACTCGAACCAGTTGACCCGCTCCCAGCCCGATTTCTCGCCGAAGGCGGCATCGTGCTCGCGGTGCCAGGCGTTGACCGGCGAGAGCCGCAGCGGCCGCCCGGCGCTGCGCTCGTGGTTGGGGTAGCGGATGTCGTAGTAGGTCTCGTAGTTCTCCTCGATCCGCGCGTGGGTGTAGGCGGGGGAGCGGTACTGGCTGCCGAAGCGGCGCACGTCCATGTGCCAGAGGTCGAGGCTCGGTTCGCCCTCGGCGATCCACTCGGCGACGACTTTGCCGATGCCGCCGGCGCCGGCGAGGCCGTGGGCGCAGAAGCCGGCGCAGACGAAGAAGCCGGCGACCTCGCTCTCGCCGAGGCAGAACTCGTTGTCGGGCGTGAACGCCTCGGGGCCGTTGATCAGCTTCGTCACCGTGATTTCGTTCATCGCCGGGACGCGCCGCTTGGAGTTCTCGGTGATCTCCTCGAAGCGGTCCCAGTCCTCTTCCAACAGGCGCCCGTTGAAGTCGGCGGGGATCGCCTCGAACCGTCCCGTCCCTTGGGGCATGAACGCCGGCGCGCTCTGCCGCTCATACCCCCCCATCACCAACCCGTCCCCATCCTCCCGCCAGTAGACGAGGAGGTCCGGATCGCGCAGCGTCGGCAGGTGCCCCCGAGTGTGGTTGTCCTTTTCCGGACTATTCCCGGAAAAGGACTGCCGCGCGGCGGCGCGGGCTTCGCGGACGGCGTCCAGGGGCTGGGTCACCAGGTACTGGTGGGACATGGGGAGCATGGGGACGCGGACGCCGGCCATGCGGCCGATCTCGGCTGCGTACATGCCGCCGGCGTCGACCACCACCTCGGACTCGATCCGGCAGCGTTCGCCGCCGCGCTCGACCTCGACGCCGCGGACGCGGCCTTCGCTGACCTCGATCCCGGTGACGCGGGTGTTGGTGAAGATCTGGCAGCCGCCCTGGCGGGCGCCGTCGGCGAGCGCGTAGGTCAGCTGCGAGGGGTCGATGTAGCCGTCGGTCGGCAGCCAGGCGGCGCCGAGCACGCCCTCGGTGGACATCAGCGGGAACAACGCCTGCGCCTCCGCGGCCGAGATCAGCTCCAGCGGCAGGCCGAAGGTCTTCGCCCACCCCGCCTGGCGGCGCAGCTCCTCCATCCGCTCCTCGCTGGAGGCGAGGCGGATGCCGCCGCATTCGACCCAGCCGGGGTCGAACTCGGACTCGTCCCCCAGCCGCCGGTAGAGGTCGACCGAGTGCATCATCATCTTCGTCAGCGAGACCGAGCCGCGCAGCTGGCCGACGAGGCCGGCGGAGTGGAAGGTCGAGCCCGAGGTGAGCTGCGAGCGGTCGAGCAGGACGACGTCGCTCCAGCCGAGCTTCGCCAGGTGGTAGGCGAGCGAGGTGCCGCCGACGCCGCCGCCGATGATGACGCAGCGAGTGGACTCCGGTAGATCAGCTCGGGGCACTGCCAGCCTCCTCGATTAGGACGTTGAAATGGGGGTCTGATTCGGCGGCCGCCAGCCGCTCGAAGTGCTTCTCGGCGTAGGCGTCGAAGTCGAAGTCGAGGTCGGAGATCGTCCCCTGCAGGACCGCCCACATCGCCTCGCGGAAGTCGGACATGAAGCGCATCAGCCGCAGCGCGGCGAGCTCGCCGGCGGTCGGCGGCTGGCCCAGGTAGGCGGCGAGGAAGGCCTCCTCCTGCGCGCCGTCGAGCTCGTTGTTGACGGCGAAGTTGCCGAGGTCGAAGTAGCGGTCGCCCATCCCGGCGTACTCCCAGTCGACGATCCGCAGCCCCGCCGTCGAGGCGATGAAGTTGGCGGCGAGCAGGTCGTTGTGGCAGAGGACCGGCTGGTGCGGGCGCCGCCGCAGCGCAGCCTGCACGCGGTCGGCGCTCACCTGCGAGCGCTCGAACTCGGCGGGCACGTGGCCGCCGCGGGCGCGGGCGCGCTCGGCGTACTCGGCGACGATCGCGAAGGGGGAGAAGGTCGCCCCGATCGGCTCGCAGCCGTGCACCGCGCGCAGCGCCGCGGCCACCGCGGCGAGCGCCTGCGGCTCGCGCAGTTGCGCCGGCTCCATCGCCTCGCCCTCGACGAAGACGGTGACCAGGCAGGGCGGGTCCTCGAGCAGCGCCGCCACCTCCGGCGCGACCCCGGCCCGGGCGGCGCACTCGTTGGCGGCGCGCTCGGCGCGGCGGTCGATCCCGAGCAGCTCGGTGTCCTTGCCGGGCAGGCGGACGACCAGCTCGCGGCCGGCGAAGCGCGCCCGGTAATTGCGGTTGGTGATGCCGGCGTCGAGCGCGACCGGCGTCCCGTCCGGCTCCCCGAGGACGGAGGCGAGACGATCGAGGCTGTCGGACAGCGGGGCCAAGTGTTTACCGCGAAATTTCTCCCGAACGGCATTGACAGGGGTTCCATGCTCGGCTTAGGCTCGCCCAGAACCCCGATAGGTCGGTTCGGCACACCTTTTATCGCAACGTTCGATACATAGGAAGAGAGGCGGCATGGAGAGCAGCGTTTCGACCCCGACCCCGGACCGCGACGAACAACGCCTCGCGGAACTCGGTTACAAGCAGACCCTGAACCGAGCCTGGAGCGGGTTCTCCAACTTCGCGATCTCGTTCACGATCATCTCGATCCTCGCCGGCTGCTTCACGACCTACGGTCAGGCCTGGAACAACGGCGGCCCGATCGCGATCTCGATCGGCTGGCCGCTGATCTCGATCCCGATCCTGATCATCGGCTTCTGCATGTCCGAGCTCGTCTCCGCCTATCCGACGGCGGGCGGGATCTACTGGTGGGCCGGCCGCCTCGGCGGTCCGGTCTGGGCCTGGTTCACCGGCTGGTTCAACCTGATCGGCCTGGTCGCCGTCGTCGCCTCGGTCGACTACGCCTGCGCAACCTTCCTCAACGTCGTCCTCGGCCTCTACGAAGTGAACGTCTTCGGGATCAACTTCGGCGACGAAGCGCACATCCTCGGCGAGGTTTTCCTCCTCTTCGTGCTGATCCTGCTGGTCCACACCGCCGTCAACGTGCGCCGTACGCACATGCTTTCGCTGGTCAACAGCGTCTCGGTCTGGTGGCACGTGGTCGGGGTAGCGGCGATCGTCATCGTCCTGATCGTCGTCCCCGACACGCACCAGAGCTTCAGCTTCGTCTTCGGCCACCGGATCAACCAGAGCGGCTTCAGCGGCAGCATGTACTGGTTCTACGTCCTGCCGCTCGGGTTCCTGCTGACCCAGTACACGATCACCGGCTTCGACGCCTCGGCGCACATCTCCGAGGAGACGCACGGGGCGGCGGAATCGGCCGCCAAGGGCGTCTGGCGGTCGATCTTCTACTCGGCGTTGATCGGCTGGATCGTGCTGCTGGCGATCACCTTCTCGGTCACCAACGTCGACGGGGCCAACGAAGCGTTCGGGTTCGCGCCGACGCTCCTGGTCGAAGCGCTGGGCAGCGGCTGGGGCAAGTTCGTCCTCATCATCTCCGTCGTCGGCCAGCTCTTCTGCGGCGCCGCCTGCCTGACCAGCGCCTCGCGCATGTGTTACGCGTTCTCCCGCGACCGCGGCTTCGGACGCCGGCCCTCGGCCTTCATCTCGCGGGTCAACGAGGAGCGGGTGCCGATCTACGCGGTGCTGGCGATGGCGGCGGCGGCGCTGATCATCACCCTGCCGGCCCTGAAGGGGAATGGCGAAAACGTCCCGTTCGCCTTCTTCGCGGTCGTCTCGATCACCGTCATCGGCCTCTACATCGCCTACGTGATCCCGGTCTTCCTGCGCTGGCGAAAAGGTGACGAATTCCAGCCCGGCCCATGGACCAACGGCAAGAAGTACAAGTGGATGAACCTCTTCGGCACGATCTGGGTCGGGATCATCACGATCATCTTCTGCCTCCCGTTCACTCCGGCGGCGGTGCCGTGGAACGACGAATTCAGCTGGGAGTCGTTCAACTACGCGCCGCTGACGGTCGGGGTGGTGATCCTGTTGGCCTGGATCGCCTGGATGACCACCGCCCGCAAGCACTTCACCGGACAGGTGCGCGAGATCGAGATCGAGAAAGAGATCGGCGCGCCCCCCGAGGTCGGGCCCGCGGCCCCGTAACGTTCACCGCGTGACGGTCGAGGAACTGAGGAAGGCGGTCGCCGATGGCACGGTCGACACCGTGCTGTTGGCGATCGCCGACATGGAGGGACGGCTGCAGGGCAAGCGGCTGACCGCGAGCCACTTCCTCGACGACGTGCTCGAGCACGGGGCCGAGGGCTGCAACTACCTGCTGGCGGTCGACGTCGACATGGAAACGGTTGGCGGCTACGCGATGTCCTCCTGGGACACCGGCTACGGCGACTTCCAGATGAAGCCGGACCTGGCGACGTTGCGGCCGGTGCCGTGGCAGCCGGCGACGGCGATGCTGATGGCCGACCTGCAGTGGGAGGACGGGCGCGAAGTCGTCGCCTCGCCGCGGCAGATCCTGCGCCGCCAGCTGTCGCGGTTGGAGGAGCGGGGCCTCAGCGCCAACGCCGCCACCGAGCTCGAGTTCATCGTCTTTCGCAACAGCTACGAGCAGGCCTGGAAGCAGGGCTTCCAGGACCTCGAGCCGGCCAACCTCTACAACATCGACTACTCGCTGCTCGGCACCGCGCGGGTCGAGCCGCTGCTGCGGCGGATCCGCAACGAGATGGCGGCGGCGGGGATGAAGGTGGAGAACTCCAAGGGCGAGTGCAACCTCGGCCAGCACGAGATCAACTTCCGCTACGCCGACGCGCTGCGCTGCGCCGACGACCACGCGATCTACAAGAACGGGGCCAAGGAGATCGCCGCCCAGGAGGAGCACGCGATCACTTTCATGGCCAAGTTCAACCAGCGCGAGGGCAACTCGTGCCACATCCACTGCTCGCTGGCGAACGCGGACGGGTCCAACGCCTTCGCCGCCGACCAGGCGCTGTTCGACCATTTCATCGCCGGCCAGCTCGCCTGCATGCGGGAGCTGACGCTGTTCTTCGCCCCGCACGTCAACTCCTACAAACGGTTCGCACTCGGCTCCTTCGCGCCGACGGCGATTGCCTGGGGCAGGGACAACCGCACCTGCTCGCTGCGGGTGGTCGGCCACGGCGAAGGGCTGCGGGTCGAGAACCGGCTGCCGGGCGCCGACGTCAACCCCTACCTGGCGCTGAGCGCGCTGATCGCCGCCGGCCTGCACGGGATCGACAACGAGCTGCCGCTGGAGCCGGTCTTCGAGGGCGACGCCTACAAATCGGACAAGCCGCGCGTCCCCCACAACATCTACGAAGCGCGCGCGGCGTTCGGCTCCAGCGAGATGGTCGCCGCCGCCTTCGGGCAGGAAGTCGTCGACCACTACCTGAACCGAGCGAGTGTCGAGATCGACGCCTTCGAGGCGGCCGTCACCGACTGGGAGCGCTTCCGGGGCTTCGAGCGGCTGTGAGCGCGCCGGCGATCGGCATCTGCGCCGCGATCGAGCGCGTCTCCTGGGGAGTCTGGGACGGCTACGAGGTAACGCTGGCGCCACGCGCCTACGTCAGCGCGGTGCAGCGCGCCGGCGGCCTGGCGCTGGTGCTGCCGCCCGACCAGGTCGCGGTCGAGGATCCCGACGTCCTGCTCGACCGCATCGACGGGCTGATCCTCGCCGGCGGCGCCGACATCGACCCCGCCAGCTACGGCGCCGAGCCGCACGCGGAGACGCGCGGCACCTGGCCCGAGCGCGACGCCTTCGAGCTGGCGCTGACGCGGCGGGCGCTGGAGCGCGACATCCCGCTGCTCGGCATCTGCCGCGGCATGCAGCTGCTGAACGTGGCGCTGGGCGGGACGCTCGACCAGCACCTGCCGGAGTCGACCGGCAGCCAGGCGCACCGCAGCGTCGCCGGCACCTTCAGCGAGCACCACGTGCGGCTGGCGCCGGGCACGCTCGCCTGCAGCGCCGCCGGCCGCGAAGGCTTCGCCGTCTTCTCCCACCACCACCAGGGTGTCGAGCGGATCGGCGAGGGGCTGCGGATCAGCGGCTACTCGGTCGACGACGACCTGGTCGAGGCGATCGAGCTGCCCGACCGGCGCTTCGCCCTCGGCGTCGTCTGGCACCCCGAGGAGGACCCCGAAAGCAAGCTGATCGCGGCCCTGGTGGACGCCGCGCGCGTGGAGGTGAAGCAGTGATCGAGGTGATCGAGCCGGCGACCGAGCAGGTGATGGCTGAGGTGCCGCGGGCGGGGGTGGCGGAGGTGGATGCGGCGGTGGCGGCGGCCAAGGCCGCCTTTCCGGCCTGGCGCGCGGTGGCGCCCGCCGAGCGGGCGGCGCTGCTGCGGCGGCTGGCCGACGCGATCGAGGAGCGGGCCGAGGAGCTGGCGGTGCTGGAGGCGCGCAACGCCGGCAAGCCGATCGGCGACGCGCGGGGCGAGATGGGGATGGTGGTCGAAACCGTCCGCTTCTACGCCGGCGCGCCCGAGCGGCTGCTGGGGCAGACGATCCCGGTCGCCGGCGGCGTCGACATGACCTTCCGCGAGCCGCTCGGCGTCGTCGGCCTGATCGTGCCCTGGAACTTCCCGCTGACGATCGCCGCCTGGAAGGTGGCGCCGGCGCTCGCCGCCGGCAACTGCATCGTGCTGAAGCCGGCCGAGCTGACGCCGCTGAGCGCCCTGGAGCTGGAGCGGATCGCGCTCGCCGCCGGCCTGCCCGAGGGCGTGCTGAACGTCGTCGCCGGCCCCGGCAGCGTCTGCGGGCAGCGGCTGGTCGAGCACCCCGACGTCGCCAAGATCGCCTTCACCGGCTCGACCGAGGTCGGCCGCGGGATCGCCGCCGGGGCGGCGCAGACGATCAAGCGGGTGACGCTCGAGCTCGGCGGCAAGTCGGCCAACGTCGTCTTCGCCGACGCCGACATCGAGGCCGCCGCTGCGGCGGCGCCGGGCGCCGTCTTCGGCAACGCCGGCCAGGACTGCTGCGCGCGCTCGCGGATCCTGGTCGAGGCCAGCGCCGTCGACGACTTCCTGGCGGCGCTGGCGCCGCACGTCGAAGGGCTGGCGGTCGGCGACCCGCTCGACGAGTCGACCCAGATGGGGCCGCTGATCTCCGCCGGCCAGCGCGAGACCGTCGCCGGCTTCGTCCCCGACGACGCCCGCGTCGCGATCCGCGGCAGCGCCCCCGAGGGGCCCGGCTACTGGTTCGCACCGACGGTGCTGGCGCCGGTCACCAACGAGGAGCGGCCGGCGCGGGAGGAGATCTTCGGCCCGGTCGCCTGCGTGATCCCGTTCGCCGACGAGGCGGAGGCGATCCGGCTCGCCAACGACACGATCTACGGCCTCTCGGGCTCGGTCTGGACCGGCGACGGCGGCCGCGCCCTGCGCGTCGCGCGGGCGATCGACACCGGCGTGATCTCGATCAACTCGAACACCTCGGTGCGGGTCTCGACCCCGTTCGGGGGCTTCAAGCAGTCGGGCGTCGGGCGCGAGCTCGGCCCCGACGCGCTCGACCACTACACCGACGTCAAGAACGTCTACTACTCGACCACGGAGGGCTGATTCGCTGATGGCTGGACGACTCGATGGCAAGGTCTGCGTCCTCACCGGCACCGCGAGCGGGATCGGCGCCGAGTCGGCGCGGCTGTTCGCGGCCGAGGGGGCGACGGTGGTCGGGATCGACCTCGACGCCGAGCAGGCGGTGGGGGCGCTGACGATCGCCGCCAACGTCGCCGAGGAGGAGGAGGTGCGGGCGGCGATGACGCAGGCGCGCGAGGCGTTCGGCCGCATCGACGTGCTGATGAACAACGCCGGCATCAACCCGACCGACGACAGCTCGGTGCTGGACACCGAGCTCGACGCCTGGCAGCGGGTCCAGGACGTCAACCTGCGCGGCGTCTTCCTCTGCTGCAAGCACGGCATCCCGCACCTGCTCGACGCCGGCGGCGGCTCGGTGATCAACGTCGCCTCCTTCGTCGCGACGATGGGGGCGGCGGTCTCGCAGATCTCCTACACCGCCTCGAAGGGCGGCGTGCTCTCGCTCTCGCGCGAGCTCGGGGTCGAGTTCGCCGACCGCGGCGTCCGCGTCAACGCGCTTTGCCCGGGGCCGGTCAACACGCCGCTGCTGAAGGAGCTCTTCGCCAAGGACCCCGACCGCGCCGCGAAGCGCCTCGTCCACATCCCGATGGGCCGCTTCGGCGAGCCGGAGGAGATCGCCAAGGCGGCGCTGTTCCTCGCCAGCGACGACTCGAGCTTCGTCACCGCCTCGACCTTCCTCGTCGACGGCGGTCTCTCCGGCGCCTACCTGACGCCGGTCCAGGTTGACTAGTCGAGCGCGCCGAGCGCCTCGAGCACTGCCTTGTCGCCCTTGGCGCCGTAGGTGAAGTGGGCGGTGTTGCCGGTCAGGCCGAGGTGCTGGCCGCTCTCGGGGTCGGTCAACTTGACTTTGCGGGAGAGGCCGAAGTGCTTGACCTCGACCTGGGTGTGGGCGCGGTCGAAGCTCATCAGCAGCTGCTGGGGGCCGCCGCTCATCTGGTGCATCGAGAAGACGTGGATCGAGCTCGCGGTGACGGCGAGCAGCATGCGGACGGTGACGCCCTGGGCCTCGGCGTTGCGCTCGCGGGAGATCGCGACCGCGCCGCCGGCGCCGATCCCGTTCAGCGCCGGTCCGGCGTCCTCCGGGGTGGCGACTGCGGTGGCGAGACCGCCGAGGGCGATCTGCTTGTAGTCGTCCTGGAGGCCGAAGACGCCGGCGGCCTCGACCGTCTCCTGCGGTCCGATCAGCGCTTGCGCTTCGGCGACGTAGTCCTCGTGGGTCATCGCTCCCTTGATCGGCCGCCTCTCCCGGAACTTGAGCGGTGGGTAGCCTGCTGCGGGTGAGCGGCGGGACGGTCAACCTCTACTCGGACACGCAGACGCTGCCCAGCGAGGGGATGCGGGCGGCGATGGCGGCGGCCGAGGTCGGCGACGAGCAGCGCGGCCTCGACCCGACCGTGAACGCGCTGCAGGAGCGGGTGGCTGACCTGCTCGGGCACGAGGCGGGGCTGTTCCTGCCCTCGGGGACGATGTGCAACCAGATCGCGATCCGGCTGCACACGCGGCCCGGGGGCGATGAGCTCTACTGCCACCGCTACGCGCACCCGGTGATCGCCGAGGCTGCCGGCGCGGCGGCGCTGGCCGGGGCGCTGGTCTCCTACCTCGACGGCGACGGCGGCATCTTCGACGGGGCGGCGCTGGAGGCGGCGCTGCGCGACCCCAGCGATCGCCACCAGCCGCGCTCGCGCCTGGTCTCGGTCGAGCAGACGACCAACGTCGTCGGCGGCCGCGTCTGGCCGCGGGCGAAGATCGAGGAGGTGCTGGCGGTCGCCGCCGAGCACGGGCTGCGCGCCCACCTCGACGGCGCCCGCCTGCTCAATGCCGCGGTCGCCTCGGGCGAATCGCCCGCCACCTTCGCCGCCGGCTTCGACACCGCCTGGATCGACTTCAGCAAGGGCCTCGGCGCCCCGGTCGGCGCCTGCCTGGTCGGCTCGGAGGAGACGATCGAGGAGGCCTGGCGCTACAAGCAGATGTTCGGCGGCGCGATGCGCCAGGCGGGGATCATCGCCGCCGGCGCCCTTTACGCCCTCGACCACAACGTCGAGCGCCTCGCCGAGGACCACGCCAACGCCCGCGTGCTCGCCGAGGCGCTGGCGCAGATCGAGGGGGTGGCGATCGACCCGACCACCGTCGAATCCAACATCGTCCTCTTCTGGGTCGAGGATGGCCCCGGACTGATCGCCGGTCTCGCCGAGCAGGGCGTCGAGATGAGCGAGGTCGGCCCCTTCGTCCGCGCCGTCACCCACCTCGACGTCGACCGCGCCGGCGTCGAACGCGCCGCCGCGGCGGTCGCCGCGGTCCTCGCGGGCTGATGGCGGCGGGCGTCGACTACGAAGAGATCGGCGGCACGTACTCGCGCTTTCGCCGTCCGGACCCGCGGATCGCGGCGCGGATCCAGGCGGCGCTGGGCGAGGCGAAGACGGTGGTGAACGTCGGGGCGGGGACGGGGTCCTACGAGCCGACCGACCGCTGGGTGCTGGCGGTCGAGCCGAGCGCGACGATGCGGGCGCAGCGGCCGCGCGGCGCGGCGCCGGCGATCGACGCGCGGGCCGAGGCGCTGCCGCTGGACGACGACGCGGTCGACGCGGCGATGGCCTGCGTCACCGTCCACCACTGGCAGCCGCGCGCGGCGGGGCTGGCGGAGCTGCGGCGGGTCGCGCGCGGGCCGGTCGTCGTCTTCACCTTCGAGCTCGATGCGCTGCCGCCGTGGCAGCTCGATCTGCTCGCCGCCGGGATCGAGTTGGAGCGGCCGCGGTTCGGGACGATCGAGGAGGTCGCCGCCGAGCTCGGCGGCCGCACCCGGGTCGAGACGATCCCGACCCCGGCCGACTGCACCGACGGCTTCTTCGAGGCCTACTGGAACCGGCCCGAGGCGCTGCTCGACCCGGCGGTCCGCGCCTCCCAATCGCTCTGGGCGATGCTCGACGACGAGACCGAAGCCGCGACCGTCGCCCGCCTCCGCGAGCAGCTCGAATCAGGCAAGTGGGACCGCGCCCACGGCCACCTCCGCACCCTCCCCGAGTACCAAGGCGCCCTCCGCCTCCTCATCTCCGAACCTGACTGATGCATTGACGCCCCTATGAGGGCGCGAATCCTTCAGGCAGCGGCGACCGTGAGCCAGCGGCGGCAGAGGTCGCGGCCTAGCTGGTTGAAGGCGTCGATCCTGGCCTCGGTCTCGGCTCGGAGCGCGGCGGGGTCGATGCCGATGCGGACGGCGTCGGGGTCGGAGCGGTAGTCGTCGATCCAGGCGAGGGCGTCGGCGCGGCTGACCTCGGGATGGAACTGGATCGCCCAGGCCCGCGCGCCGATGCGGGCACCCTGCAGGCAGGTCTGGCTGCGGGCGAGGGCGACGGCGCCGGGCGGCAGCGGGAACTCGTAGCTGTGCCACTGGAAGGCCTCGAAGCCCGGGGCGAGGGGCGCCAGCAGCGGGTCCTCGCTGCCGGCCTCGGTCAGCTCGACCCGGTGCCAGCCGATCTCCGGCCGCGCCGCGCGCCGCGGCTGCGCACCCGCTGCCTCGGCGACGAGCTGGCCGCCGAGGCAGAGCCCGAGCAGCGGCACCTCCGCCGCCAGCAGCTCGCGCAGCAGCGACTTCTGCGCCGCCAGCCACGGGTGCTCGTCCTCCTGGTCGACGTTCATCGCGCCGCCGAGGGTGAGGACGGCGTCGTAGCCGAGCGGGTCGGCCGGCGGCTCGGCGCCGCTCGGCAGCGCCCATTCGTCGAGGGCGCCGCCGGCCTCGCGGATCGCCTCGGCGAAGACGCCGGGGCCGGCGTCGGCCTGCTGGACGATCGCGAGCACGCGCATGGCGGCAGTCTCGCACCGGCGAGCCCGCCCGCGCCGGTGCCTAGGATTTCCACCTTGACGCGTTCTCGCTTCCGCCTCGCTCTCGTGCTCACCGCCCTTGCCGGCCTCCTGCTCACCGCAACGGCTGGCGCCGCCGAACAGCGCGAACCGTTCTTCCCCCGCGCCGGCAACAAGGGCTACGACGCCTTGGACTACAACGTCTCCTTCAGCTACGGAGCGGGGACCGGCGTCGTCCACGGGCGGACGTTGCTCACCGCCCGTGCGCGGCAGCGGCTGAGCCGCTTCTCCCTCGACCTCCACGGCCTGACCGTGAGCGCGGTCTGGGTCGACGGCGAACGCGCCGAGTTCAATCGCGGCCGCGACAAGCTGAAGATCGCCCCCGAGCAGGCGATCGAGCGCGGCGCCGAATTCACCGTCTGGGTCGGCTATCACGGCCGCCCGCGGCGGGTGGTCGACCCCGACGGCAGCTCCGAGGGCTGGATCCGCACCGGCGACGGCGCCCTCGCGGTCGGCGAGCCGCAGGGGACGATGGCCTGGATTCCCTGCAACAACGTCCCCGCCGACAAGGCGACCTTCACGATCGCCGTCAACGTCCCGAACCGGCTCAGCGCGATCTCCAACGGGCGGCTGGTCGGCCGCCAGCGCCACGGCGCTCGCCACAGCTACATCTGGCGCGAAGACGCGCCGATGAGCACCTACCTCGCCCTGGTCGACATCGGCCGCGGCAGGCTGGTCGAGAGCGACGCCGGCGGCCTGCCCTACTGGACGCTGGTCGACCCCCGCCAGGCGGCCGAATCGGCGCCGGTGCTGGCGCGGCTGCCGGAGATCATCAGCTTCGAGAGCAGCGTCTTCGGCGCCTACCCGTTCGGCGCCGCCGGCTCGGTCGTCGACGTCGAACCGAGCCTCGGCTACGCGCTGGAGACGCAGACGCGGCCGATCTACGCCTTCGCCCCCGACCTCTCGACCGTCGTCCACGAGACCGCGCACCAGTGGTTCGGCGACTCGGTCGGGCTCAGGCGCTGGCCCAACATCTGGCTCAACGAGGGCTTCGCGACCTGGACCCAGTGGTACTACGCCGAGCGCCACCACGGCCGCAGCGCTCGCCAGATCTTCCGCAGCCTCTACCGCGTCCCGGCCTCGAACAAGGAATTCTGGGAACCGCCGTCGGGCCATCCGGGCGTGGCGAAGAACCTCTTCGGCACCTCCACCTACGTGCGCGGGGCGATGGCGCTGGAGGCGCTGCGGGTGCGGATCGGCAGCGGGCCCTTCCTCCACCTGCTGCGGCGCTGGGCGACGCTGCACCGCCACGGCAGCGCCGACATCGGCGAATTCATCGACCTCGCCGAGGAACTCTCCGGCCGCGACCTGCGCCGCCTCTTCGACCAGTGGCTGTACGCGCGCGGCAAGCCGCGCGGCTACGGCTCGATCTAGCCGGCTGGTAGGCGCGTTATGCGTCCATAAGGGGGCAAAACGCGCCTCTCACTCGGGGTCGACGACGGTGACGACGCCGCTGGGGGCGTCGAGGTAGTCGAGCGTGCGCGCGGCCGCGGCGTCGATCTGGATCCGCGGCTGCTCGGGCGGCTCGGCCTCGTGGAAGGTGCCGGGGCCGTGGAACTGGCCATAGCGGAGGACGACGCCGCCGCAGTCGAGCACCGCCTGCTCGAGGTGGGCGACCGCCTTGCCGCCCTCGCCGGGGATTTCCCAGGCGACGCTCTGGGCGAGCACCCGCTCGCAGCCCGCCGCGCGGGCGGCGGCCAGCAGGTTGTCGGTCCCCTCCAGCCGCATCCGTGAGTTGGCGGCGCGGGCGGCGGCGATTTCCTCGACCGCGTCGGGCAGGTCGGTGAGCTGGTGGATGACCAGGTCGGGGCGGAAGCCGACGACCGCCTCGCGCAGCGCCTCGGCGTCGTAGACGTCGACGATCACCGGCTCGGCGCCGAGCTCGCGCAGGGTCGCCGCCTTGCGCTCGCTGCGCGTCGTGCCCGCCACCTCGTGGCCGGCGGCGATCAGCAGCGGCACCAGCCGTATCCCGATCGCGCCGCTGGCGCCGGCGAGGAAGATCCGCATAGGTCCACGCTACCCGCTCGCGGATCGCATCATCTAGCTTCCGCCGCGTGGACCTTGTGAGGATCCTGCTCGTCTGCGGCAGCCTGCGCGGCGCCTCGACCAACTCGGCCCTGCTGCGGACCGCGGCGGCGGTCGACGTCGATGGCGTGCAGACCGAGCTCTACGACGGGCTGGCGACGCTGCCGCACTTCAACCCCGACGACGACGCCGAGGGGCTCGAGCCGCCGGCGCCGGTTGCGGCTCTGCGGGCGTGCCTGGGCGCCGCCGACGCCGTCCTCTTCTGCACCCCGGAGTACGCGGGGGCGCTGCCGGGCTCGTTCAAGAACCTGCTCGAGTGGACGGTCGGCGGCCACGAGATCTACCGCCTGCCGGCGGCCTGGGTCAACGCCGCCGCCCCCGGTCGCGGCGTCAACGCCGACGAGTCGCTGCGCAAGGTGCTGGGCTACGTCGGCGCCGACGTCTGCGAGGAGGCGACGGTGCGGATCCCGGTCGCGCACGGCTCCGCCGGGGAGGACGGGACCGTCGCCGACCCGGCCGTGCGCGAGGCGGTCGCCGCCGTCCTCGCCGCGCTGGCGTCGCATGTGCGGGCGCGGCGCGCCGACCCGGAGTGGGTCGGCCCCCCCGCGGACTGACCCCCCAACCGGGGGTGCCTGTGTGACGAATAAACGGAGCCGACGACTCCGCTTAGCTACGATCGCCCGATGCCCGCGCAAGCCCAGGTGGCCGACGCCCACGATCCCAACGCCCTCGACCGCGAGACGATGGTTGTCGCCGCGGTCGTCCTGCTCGGGGCGATCATGTCGATCCTCGACACGACGGTGATCAACGTCGCGATCGACCGCCTCGCGATCGACTTCGACGCCTCGCTGACGACGATCCAGTGGGTGGTGACCGGCTACACGCTGGCGCTGGCAGCGGTGATCCCGCTGACCGGCTGGGCTGCCGACCGCTTCGGCACCAAGCGCATCTACCTCTGGTCGCTGGTCCTGTTCATGCTCGGCTCGGCGCTCTGCGCGGTCGCCTGGAGCGCCGGCTCGCTGATCGCCTTCCGCGTCCTGCAGGGCGTCGGCGGCGGCATGATCATGCCCGCGGTTATGACGATCATGACCAAGAAGGCCGGTCCCCACCGGATGGGCCGGGTGATGGGGATCCTCGGCGTGCCGATGCTGATCGCGCCGATCCTCGGGCCGATCCTCGGCGGCTGGCTGGTCGACGACGTCTCCTGGCGTTGGATCTTCCTGATCAACATCCCGATCGGCGTCGTCGCGATCATCCTCGCCCAGCTCAAACTCGAGCCCGACCGCCCGCAGCCTGCGCACAAGCTCGACTGGCTGGGGATGGCGCTGCTCTCGCCGGGCCTCACCCTGGCGATCTTCGGCCTCGCCGAGTCCAACGGCGCCGACGGCTTCGCCGCGGCCAAGTCGTGGCTGCCGATCCTCGTCGGGGTGACGCTGATCGCCACCTTCTTCTGGCACAGCTGGCGCTCGGAGGCGCCGCTGATCGACATCCGCACCTTCACCCACACCCGGGCGGGCGCCGCGGCCGGGGTCTTCATGCTGTTCGCGATCGCCTTCTTCGGCTCGATGCTGCTGATCCCGCTCTACTACCAGACGGTGCGCGGCGCCTCGGCGCTGGAAGCGGGCCTGCTGCTGGTGCCACAGGGGCTGGGGGCGATGATCACGATGCCGATCGCGGGCCGGCTCACCGACCGCTACGGGCCGACCCGCTGGCCCGCCTGCGGCATCCCGCTGCTGGTGGTCGGGATCGCGCCGTTTGCCTTCGTCACCGCGCACACCTCCTACGTCCTGCTCTGCGGCTTCAGCTTCGTCCTCGGCCTCGGCATGGGGCTGTCGATGATGCCGACGATGACCGCGGCGATGCAGGCGGTGCCGGCGGCGGCGATCGCCCGCACCAGCACGGCGATGAACATCATCCGCCAGTCGGGCGCCTCGATCGGGACCGCGATCCTCTCCGTCCTGCTCGCCGCGGCGATCAGCGACAAGCTGCTGCTCGGCAACCACCCCTCCGGCGGCGGCGGCTTCGAAGCGCTGCACGCGCTGCCGCCGGCGGCGCAGGCGAAAGCCGCCGAACCGCTGGCCGAAGCCTTCGCCCAGACCTTCGTCTGGGGGCTGGCGCTGCTGGCGCTCGCCTTCATCCCGGCGCTGTGGATGGCGCTCGGCAGGTGGAAGGCGCCGGCCGGCGATCAGCTGCCGGGCGAGAAGCCAGCGGTCGTCCTCGAGTAACCACGAGGCGCGCCCAAAGGCCGCTCGCCGGTCCTCTGGGTCAACGCCTCGTGGACCCTTCAGCTACCCGCGCCGGCGGCGGTGAAACGGGCGCCGCTCAGGCGACGCTCAGCACCGCCAGGGCCAGCACCGAGACGATGATCAGGCCCAGCGCCAGCCCGGTCGTCAGCCTGCCCCAGCGGCCCAGCGCGTGCTCTCCCATCAGCTCGCGGTCGCGGCCGAGGCGGCGGACGAAGGGCAGCAGGACGAGCAGCAGCACCGCGTTCAGCGCCTGCGAGAGGAAGAGCAGCTCGATCAGCGGCGCGCCGGGGATGAGGACGATGCCGGCGGCGACGGCGACGACGCCGCCGAAGCTGAGGTAGAAGACGCGGGCCTCGGTGAAGCTGTCGTCGAGGTCGGCTTTGCGACCGAACGTCTCCGAGATCGAGTACGCGGTCGAGAGCGGCACGATCGCCGCCGCCAGCAGCGCCGCGCCGAGGAAGCCGAGCCCGAACAGGGTCGCCGCGGCGTCGCCGGCGAGCGGTTCGAGGGCGAGGGCGGCGTCGCGGGCGTCGTTGACGTCGATGCCCTGGGCGTGCAGCGTCGCCGCGCAGGCGACGATCACGAAGAAGCCGATGACGCCGGTGAGGACGGCGCCGACGATCACGTCGACCCGCTCGAACCTCAGGTCCTCGACCTTGAGCCGCTTGTCGACCGCGTAGGACTGGATGAAGGCGAGCCCCCAGGGCGCCAGCGTCGTCCCCACCGTCGCCACCGCGACCAGCACCGCGTCGCGGTTGAGGGGGATGCCGGGAACGACGGCGCCGCGCGCCGCCGCGCCCCAGTCGGGGTGGGCGAGGAAGCCGGAGATGACGTAGGCGACGAAGACCGAGCTCAGCGCCAGCAGGAAGTGCTCGACGCGGTGGAAGTTCTCGCGCAGGACGAGGATCGAGACGCCGATCGCCGCCAGCGGCACGCTGACGTAGCGGCTGACGCCGAAGAGCAGTTCGGAGCCGGCGACGACGCCGGCGAACTCGGCGCAGAGGGTGCCGGTGTTGGCGAGGACGAGGGCGGCGAGGACGGTGCGGGCGGCGTGGATGCCGTAGCGCTCGCGGACCAGGGTCAGCAGCCCCTTGCCGGTGACGACGCCGAGCCGGACGCCGAGCTCGTGGAAGACGATCAGCGCCGCGGTCGAGACGACCAGGACCCAGATCAGCTCGTAGCCGTAACGGGCGCCGAGGATCGAGTACGTGGTGATGCCGGCGGGGTCGTCGTCGGAGAGGCCGGCGAGGATCCCCGGCCCGACCACCGCCAGCAGCGCCGCCAGGCCGCCGAGCTGGATCAGCGCCCGCCGGCGGCGGGTGATGTGCCCGTGCAGGTGGCGCCCAGGCGCGTGGCGGGCGCGGCGGTGGTAGCGGGGGGCGGACGGCAGCGGCGGCAGCTTGGGCATCAGGGCGGAGCATCCACGATCGGCCCGTCGCCAGAGCGAAGCGGGCGCGATGTAAACAAAACGCGGGCCGCGGCGGGCGATACTGGGCGGCATCGAGGGCGTCGGGGACAAGCGGGCGGGCCTGGGCACGGTTGCGCGCGAGTGGACGCGGATCGGCGTCACCGGCTTCGGCGGGCCGCCCGCCCACATCGCGCTGCTGCGCCAGCTCGTCGTCCACCGGATGGGGTGGATGGACGCGCGCTCCTTCGAGGACGCCAACGCCGCCTGCTCGCTGCTGCCGGGGCCGGCCTCGACCCAGCTGGCGATCTTCTGCGCCTACCGGGTCGGGGGCTGGCCGGGGGCGATCGTCGGCGGGCTTGGCTTCGTCGTCCCCGCCGTCGTCCTGATCCTCGCCCTCTCGGTCGTCTTCCTCGCCCAGGCGCCGCCGCTCTGGGTCCGGGGAGCCGGCGCCGGGGCGGGCGCGGCGGTGGCGGCGGTCGCCGTGCGCGCCGCCATCGACCTGGTCAAGCCGAGCTTCGCCCGCGCCCGCGAGGACGGCCGCGAGGAGCGGCTCTGGTTCCTCTACGTCCTGGTCGGCGCGCTCGCCGCGGCGCTCGTCGGGCCCTACCTCGTCCTCGTCCTGCTCGGCTGCGGCGCGGTCGAGCTGGGCTTGCGGCGTCGGCGCCCGACGGCGCTGAGCGCTCACGCCTGGCCGCTCGTGGCCGTCGTCGTGGTCGCCGCCAGCGGCGGCCTCGGCGCCCTGGCCTGGACCGCGTTCAAGGTCGGCGCCCTCTCCTTCGGCGGCGGCTTCGTGATCATCCCGCTGATGCAGGGGGACGCCGTCCACGTCTACCACTGGATGAGCGACTCCGAATTCCTCAACGCCGTCGCCCTCGGCCAGGTGACGCCGGGCCCGGTCGTCGCCACGGTCGCCGCCGTCGGCTACGGGGCCTACGGGATCGGCGGCGGCCTGCTGGCGGCGTTCGTCGCCTTTCTCCCCTCCTTCTCCTTCATCCTGCTCGGCGGCGGCCGCTTCGAGCGGCTGCGCGGCAACGCCACCGCGCGGGCCTTCCTCGACGGCGCCGGCCCGGCCGCGATCGGCGCCATCTTCGGCGCCGCGATCCCGCTGACCACGGCGCTCTCAGAGGCCTGGCAGCTCGGCGTCCTCGCCGCCGCGGCGATCGCGCTGCTGATCCTGCGCTACGGCGTGGTCGTCACCCTGCTCGGCGCCGGCATCGCCGGCGTCGCCCTCGCGTTGCTCGGTGCGCCGGTGCCTTAGCGGCTGGATGAGCGATTCCATATGGCAGGGCCGGCTGGTGCGGCGGGCGGCCCGGCGCACCCACAGGGCAGGTAGGTGCGCCGGCCCGCCCGCCCCCAAAGTCGCGGTTCCTTTGTCGCTCA
>JBEHWY010000004.1:0-51160 GCA_048498975.1 Actinomycetota bacterium
GCGAGCGTGGGGGGGAGAGCGGGTGTGGTTGATCTTTCCCGGACTCTTTGCGCAAAAGCTCAACCACACGATCCGCGCGTCCCGCAGCTGAGATCAGGGAGGGGAGGGTGCTCGCCGCCCTACCTGCCCATGGAGGGTGGCGAGCACCCTCCCCCGGCGTGGTCAGTCGTGGAACTACCGATTGCGAAGGGATCCCGTTGCGTTCGCCCGGGGCCGCTGCCAGAATGCCAGCGCTCTTGCGCCGCAATCGTTTCCTCCTGCCTCTGGTTCTCGCGACGGCGCTTGCCGCGGCGCTCGCGCTCGCGCCGGCGGCCGGGGCGGAGGGGCTGCGGATCCTCAGCCCCCACAACGACCGCTTCTTCGGCAGCGGCCCGGTCTGGGTGAAGCTGCGCACTGCGCGCTCGGTCAAGTCGGTCGCGGCGAAGCTCGAGGGCAAGCAGGTCGGCAGCGCCTTCAAGCGCGTCGCGCCGGGGCGCTGGCGGGCGAAGCTGCCACCGAAGCGGCTGCGCAGCGGCGCCAATCACCTCGTCGTCTCCACGGCTGGAGGTGGCGGTCGCGACTACGACGCGGTCCGCTTCCTCGTCGGCAAGCGCCACCGGGGCTACCTCTCGCTCTCGCTGCCGCAGGGGGGCGGCACCGCGCTCATCGCCCAGGTGTCGATCGGCGGCGCGACGCCGCGCCGGCTCAGCGCCACCCTCAACGGCAGGCGCCTGCGCTGGCCGCTCGGGATCGTCTCCGGCCGCCACCAGATGCTGCGCCTCGCCGCCAACGACGGCCTCCGCTTCGGCGCCAACCGCCTGACCGTGTTCGCGGCGCGCAGCGACGGCGTCTTCGACGTCGAACGCCGCAGGCTTCTCGTCACCCGCAAGGGGCCGCTGGTCGGCGCCGGCCGCGACCGCCGCGCGGTGCCCGGCGTCCGGGTCCGGCTCGACGGGCGCAGCAGCAGGGCGGCGCTCGGGCCGAGCGCGACGCTGGGCTACCGCTGGCAGATCGTCCGCAAGCCGGCCGGCTCGAAGGCGAAGCTGCGGCGGGCGGGCTCGGCCCTGCCGCTGCTGCGACCCGACAAGCCGGGGACCTATCGCGTGCGCCTGACCGTGACCGAAAGCGGGCGCTTCGCCGACGGGCGCCCCGCGCGGCGGTCCGGAACCGACGTCGCGACCGTGACCTCCGTCGCCGACGTGCCGCCGGTCGGGCTGCCGATCGAAACGATCGACTACAACGGCGGCAACACCGAAGAAACCGCCGACACCGGGATCACGATCGGCGCCAAGACTTACTGGATGGGGATGACGCAGGGCAACTCGATCCAGGCGGTGATCCTCGACCGCGAAACGCTCGAACCGCTCTACAGCGCCAGCTACCCCGGCACCCAGGCGAACGCCGAAAAGCTGGGGGAAGAAGTGAAGAAGTACGGCAACCGCGCCCTGGTCGCGATCTCCAATCCCGACCTCGAGCCCAACTCGGTCGTCAATCCGGCCTTCGTCCCGATCGTCAAGTCGCTCGGGGCGCCGGTCAAGTCGATCGAAAACGGCCGCGCCGGCTGGTCGGTGGTTGGCATTCCCGGCTCGAAGGGGGGCGCTTATCTCGGCTCCGGCCTCAGCTACAACGACCACGGCGCCGGCGACCTGCGCGGCAACCTGACCGGCTACCTGCAGGAAGGGCTCGGCGGCAGCAACGGCTTCGCCTACGTGCCGGCCAGCCGCGTCACCTTCGACACCGACGCCTTCGGCAGCGCGCCGGGGCAGAACATCATCCGCGTCGGCGAAGCCAGCTACGCCTCCGGGGCGCTGCCCGGTTGCGGCGAAGCGGGCAAGCAGCCGGCCGGCGGCCTCCAGCTCGAGGTGCTGCTGGCCGAAACGCTGACCCCGGTGCTCGCCAAGACCTACACGACCAACGGCTGCGGCGCCGCCGAGGACGGCGAAGCGCAGAAGCAGATGGCCAAGCTGCTCGGCGAACTGACCCTGGCGGGCGGCATCACCGAAGGGCCGAAGCTGGTCCTCGTGCAGAGCATCGGCTCGCCGTATGACGCCGGCAACGGGGCCTGGAACGAACTCGCCGCCCAGCTCGAAAAGCTCGGCGCGACCGGCTCGGTCTTCGGCGAAGCGCGGGAAAGCTACGCCTTCGTCGGCGGCCTCGGCCTCGAAGGGCTACAGCTGACCGAGGCGAGTCAGACCCTCTCCGGCAAACCGGCGCGGATCACCGGCATGCTCGAGCCCAACCGCCTCAACCTCTACCTGCCGATGCTCTCCTCGCCGAGCGGCGGCACGCCCTACGAGCTGAGCGCGATCGCCTACCAGCCGCCGCAGCCCTGGCCCTACTCGCAGAGCAAGGAAGAGAAGGCGGCGCTCGCCTACGCGGCGCGCAAGCTCGACCTGGAAGCGCCGAAGGTGGGCTCCTCCTGCTACGTGCCGCCGCAGCCGGACGTCCGCTCCGAGTTCTGCAACCTCACCTACGAGGGCAGCTGGCAGGGCTTCGTCGGCACCCTGGAAAAGGTGCCGTGGAGGAAGGGCGAAGGCTTCGGCAGGGAAACGTGGAAGCACGTCCGCGGCGAGCTGATCGCCGAGTTCCCGACCGTCCAGCGCACCTGGAAGCTGGTCGAACTGCTGCAGGGCGCCTTCGGCGCCAGCGGCGTCTCCGCCGAGGTCAACCTGAAGAAGATCGCGCTTGAAATCGAAGAAGCGATCGCGCCCCCCGCGAAGAGCGAAACCGCGGGCTGGTGGCTGGAACTGCTCGCCAACGTCGCCTCGATCGTCTCCTATTACAACTTCGGGATCGAGGAGGAAATAGTCCAGAAATCGACCGGCACCCTCTCCGGTGGCCTCTTCATCGCCGCCCAGATGATCTTCGGCCCCGAAGGCTCTCCCGTCGCCGAAGAATTCAAGCTGAAGAGCGACGACGTCGCGATCGAACTGGCGGAAAAGTACCTCGCGGCTTCCAACGGCCTGGGCCTGACCGGCGAACTGCTGGTCAGCGATTACGGCAAGCTGGAAGCGCTGCGCACCAGCGGCCTGCTCGGCATCGACTCGAAGGCGCTCGGCAAGCTCAAGGTCGCGCTCGGCCCGGGCAGCAAGCAGTGGAGCTACCAGGAGCTGCTGCCCGCCGCCTACGAAGCGATCTCGCTGCAGAAGGGTGAAATCGACAACAACCCGCTGCCGAAGAACGCGAGCGAATACGTCTGCAACTACTACGCCGGAGAGAAGTACTTCCCGCAGTACAAGCCGTTCGAAAAGGCGCCGGAAGACGCTCAGCTGCGTAGCTCGGCACCGAGCGAATCGCTGGGCGTGCTGGTGATCAAGGGCTCGAAGCTGCCCAACCACGACGGCAACAAGGAGACGCCGCGCTCGCCGACCAAGGGCCTGCTCGAACACCTCTTCGAACCGGTGACCGAAAGCGGCAAGGGACTCGGCTTCCTGGCGCCCTGGTTCTGGCGCTCGACCTTCGGCTACCCCGGGGGAGAAACCCGCGTCGTCAACGAATGCCCGTAAGGGCGCCGCTCTATTCGGCGGACTCGACGAAGGCCTTGAGCTTGCCCGGCATCGTCTCGACCATCTTGCCGCGCAGGACGCCGACCACCGGGCCGCGCAGCGCCATGCCGAGGATGCGGCCGGGGTCGACCTCGAGCCGGTAGGTGGCGACGGTGCGGCCGTCGCCCAGTGACTCGAGCTCCCAGCTACCCTCGACCGCCTTCAGGTCGCCCTCCTCCTGCTGCCAGGTGATCAGCGTCGGGGAGCGGTAGGAGTAGACGAGGATCGAGGTCAGCCGCTTGACCGGCGTCTCGGTCTCGATCCGGACCCGCAGCTGGTTGCCGTCGGCGTCGCGCTGCAGGCATTCGGCGACCTCGATCTCCGGCTGCCAGCGCGGCGCGCCCTCGGCGTCGGCGGCGATCGCGTACACGGTCTCGATCGAGGCGGTCACCTCGGTTGCGGCGTCGCCGCGAATTCGTCCCATCGACCAAGCCTAGCTGCGGCGCATGCGCGCTTTCATCGCCGCCGGCAGGCCGACGCTGAAGGCGACGCCGGCGGCGGTCGCGAGCGCGGCGTCGCGGCGCGAGAGCCGGCCCGAGCGGGCGAGGCTGCGGGCACCCAGGGCGGCGTGCGCCCCCATCAGCGCCACGGCGGTGAGGAGACCCGGGTTGTAGCGCCGCTCGCGCAGCGCCATGCCGGCGTGCATCGCCGTGTTGCCGGCCTCGATCGCGAGGACGAAGGCGGCGGGTGCGGCGCTGCGCCGCCAGAGCAACGCGCCGGCGATCGCCGTTCCCCAGCCGAGGGTGACGTTGACGTGGAAGCCGTCGCGCTCGGTCAGCGGCCAGGTCGGTCGGTCGCTGCCCAGCAGTCGTTCGTTGCAGAAGGGCAGGAAGCCGCCGGGCCGCACCCACTCCTCGGTCTGGTGGCTGACGAGGATCGGCAGCCCCAGCAGCGCGACCCAGGCGTCGTCGCGGCGCAGCTGCTCACGCCCGGCCAGAGCCGCCGCCCAGGTCGGTGCGGTCAGAGCCGCTGCGGCCCAGGGCCAGCGTCCATGCGTGTCGAGCGCCAAGGCCGGCTCAGGATTCGATCGTGACCAGGGTGCCGATCGGCGTGTAAGGCCAGATCGTGTGCGCCGCTTCGAGCTGCATCTCGACGCAGCCGAGGCTCTGCGGCGAGCCGTAGGAGGGCCGGTCGAAGGCGTGCAGGGCGTCGCCGCCGTTGAAGTAGCTGACCCACATGATCCCCGGGTCCGAGTAGTGCGAGCCGTCGGGGTTTTCGCCGCTCATCGTCGTTTCTTCGTAGCGCAGGTAGACGGGGAAGGTGCCGAGTTCGGTTTCGGCGCCGGGGATGCCGGTGTTGGCGGGGGTGGTGAAGATCGTCTTGCCGTTGTGCCAGAGGTAGACGGTCTCCGGCAGCGACTCGGTGACGTGGACGTAGCTGTAGCCCTTTTCGGGGTTGCGTTCGCCGGCGATCGCCGCTTCCATCAGCGCGTCCCAGACTTCGGGCCCGGCTTCGCCGTCGGTTTCCATTTCGTGCTGGCTCTCGAAGGCCATCAGCGCGCCCTTGGTGGCGAGGTTTTCTTCGCCCGCCGACCAGGCTTCCTTCAGTCCATCGGGGACGTTGTGGTAGCGCCATTCGAACTTGCCGGGGGGCGGGTCAACGGCCGCGGCGAGCTCGCCGGCCGGCGTCTTCTGCACCGCCGCGCCGCTCGGCTTCCATTCGACCGGCAGGTAGCCGGCCTGCGCCAGCAGCTGCTGCAGGCGCAGCTCCGAGCCGCCGGGGATCTCCCATTCGACCTTCTTCGTCTCCTTGACCGAGCCGTCGCCCTCGACCACGTCGACCTTCTTCGGCAGCTTCGCTTCCACCGTCGTGCTGAGGCCGGCGCCCCAGCCGGAGGGCTGGAAGGCGAGCGTGTGCTTGTCGACCTGGTGCCATTCGCCTTCGGTGTCGGGCGAGAGCTGCGGCTCGGCATCGCCGAGCACCTCGTGGACGGGCTTGGAGAAGGTGAGGCGCAGTTCGGTCGCCGGCGAGATCTGCGAGCCCGGGGCGGGGCTGGTGGCGAGGGCGGGGGCCTCGCCCTTGGGGAACCAGCTGACGATCTGCGGCTTGCCGAGGCTCTCCCAGGAGCGGGCCGCCGCGGCGACTTCGAGGCTGCCGGCGGTCGGTTGCTCGCCGAGGCTGACCGAGTGGTGGGGGTGGGAGAAGCTGCGCTGCTTCAGTTCGCCCGGCTGGCCGTAGGCGACGGTCCGCACCGGAGTGTCGAAGGCGACGTGCGGGTTGGAGCCGGGCTTGACGGTCAGGTAGCGCTTCTTCACCTTGGCGACCGGGGTGCGCAGGGTGAGGTGGGCTTCGCTGGTCGAGCCCGCCAGCCAGCCGATCGCGGCCGGGCGCTTGACGACGACGGTGACCGAGACCTGCTCGCCCGGGGCCAGCTTGCGCTTTGGCACCAGGCGGCCGTCGTGGATCGCGATCGGGATCTCTTCGCCGTTCGGTCCGGTCGCTTCGACGCTCTCGACGCTGCCGCCGAAGGTGTCGGTGCGGACGCGGGCCAGCGCGGCGCGGTCGGTGCCGAGGCTCGATCCCGACATCGCGAAGGCCGCCACCCCAAACCCGGCGAGTGCCAGGACCAGCACCCCGCAGACGACCAGCGCCACCCGCAAACCCCGGCGCGGCCGCTTCTCCTCCTCGGGCGCCGGCGGCATCTCGAGCGTGCGGTCGTCGTACATCACTCAGCAGAGGATAGGAAGGTCAGAGGCCGGCGCCGGTGTCATTTGCGTCTGAAATCGATCTGGCGCCCGAATCCGGCGATTTCTGGGCGCTCGCTTGTAAGGTTGGCCGCGGTGGAGGGCTCGCGGCAATACGACCTGGCGCTGTTCGGCGCCACCGGCTTCACCGGCGGGCTGACCGCCCGCTACCTCGCGGCCAACGGGCCGGAGAGCCTGCGCTGGGCGCTGGTCGGCCGCAACCGGGCCAAGCTCGAGGCGGTCGCCGCCGAGCTGGCTGGGCTGGGCGGAACGGCGCCGGCGCCCGACCTGCTCGAGGCCGACGCCGAAGACGACATCGCGCTGGCCGAGGTCGCCGCTGCCACCCGCGTCCTCGCCACCACCGTCGGTCCCTACGCCCTCTACGGCGAGCCCCTGGTCGCCGCCTGCGCCGCCGCCGGCACCGACTACTGCGACCTCACCGGCGAGCCCGAATTCGTCGACCGGATGTGGCTGGCCCACCATGCCGAGGCCGAGCGCACCGGCGCCCGCCTCGTCCACTGCTGCGGCTTCGACTCGATCCCGCACGACCTCGGCGCCTACTTCACGGTCCAGCACCTGCCCGAGGGCGTGCCGCTGACCGTCGACGGCTACGTCCGCATCGGCGGCGTCTTCTCCGGCGGCACCTTCCACTCGGCGATCAACGCCGCCGCCCACTTCCGCGAGGCCAGCGCGGCGGCCAAGGAGCGCCGCCGGGTCGAGCAGCGGCCCCTCGGGCGCAAGGTCCACGCGGCGCCGAGCCGCGTGCGCCGCGAGGAGGAGCTCGGCGGCTGGGCGGCGCCGCTGCCGACGATCGACGGCCCCGTCGTCCGCCGCTCCGCCGCGGCGCTGGAGCGCTACGGGCCCGACTTCACCTACGGCCACAACATCTTCGCCCGCCACCTGGCCTCGATCGCCGCGATCTACGGCGGCGTCGGCAGCGCCGCCCTGCTGGCGCAGCTGGGGCCGACCCGCAAGCTGCTGCTGAAGCTGAAAGCGCCCGGCGAGGGGCCGAGCGAGGCCGAGCGCGAGGCGGGCTGGTTCCGCGTCCGCTTCGTCGGCGAGGGCGGCGGCAAGCGGGTCGTGACCGAGGTCTCCGGCGGCGACCCGGGCTACGGCGAAACCTCGAAGATGCTGGCCGAGTCGGCGCTCTGCCTCGCCTTCGACCAGCTCGAGCCGCGCGCCGGGCAGCTGACGACCGCGACGGCGATGGGTGACGTTCTTCTCACAAGGCTGCAGCGCGCCGGCATAGCGTTCAAGGTTCTGGAGCCTGCGGATGCCTGAGCAAGGGAGCGAGAAATTGAGCCAGGAACACCTCGACGTGCTGATCGTCGGCGCCGGCCTGTCCGGCATCGGCGCCGCCCATCACCTGCAGCGCAGCCTGCCGGGCAAGACCTACGCGATCTTCGAGGCGCGCGCCGACCTCGGCGGCACCTGGGACCTGTTCCGCTACCCCGGCATCCGCTCGGACTCCGACATGCACACGCTCGGCTACCGCTTCCGGCCCTGGACCGCGGCGAAGTCGATCGCCGACGGCGAGTCGATCCTCGAATACCTGCGCGATACCGCCCGCGAGGAGGGGATCGAGCCGAAGATCCGCTTCCACCACCGCGTCCTCGCCGCCTCCTGGTCGAGCGAGCAGGCGCTCTGGACGGTCGAGGCCGAACGGGTCGACACGGGGGAGACGGTCACCGTCACCTGCGACTTCCTCTTCGTCAACAGCGGCTACTACCGCTACGACGAGGGCTACTCGCCCGACTTCCCGGGCGTCGAGCAATTCGGCGGCACCGTGATCCATCCCCAGCACTGGCCCGAGGACGCCGACTACGCCGGCAAGCGCGTCGTCGTCGTCGGCTCCGGCGCGACCGCGGTGACGCTGGTGCCGGCGATGGCCAGGGACGCGGCGAAGGTGACGATGCTGCAGCGCTCGCCGACCTACATCGTCTCCGTCCCCGGCGAAGACCCCGTCGCCAAGGGTCTGCGCCGCTTCCTGCCCGACCGCGCCGTCTACCCGATCGTGCGCTGGAAGAACGTGCTGTTGCAGATGTTCACCTACCGGCTCTCGCGCAAGCGGCCGGGCCTGGTGAAAAAGCTCGTCCGCAAAGGGGTGATCAACTCGCTGCCGGCGGGCTATGACGTCGACAAGCACTTCAGCCCCAAGTACAACCCCTGGGACCAGCGGATGTGCCTGGTCCCCGATTCCGACCTGTTCAAGGCGCTCGCCGCCGGCGACGCCGAGATTGTCACCGACGCGATCAAGACCTTCGACGAGAGCGGGATCGTGCTGGAGTCGGGCGCGCGGCTCGACGCCGATGTCGTCGTCAGCGCCACCGGGCTGAACCTGCTCTTCCTCGGCGGGATGACGGTCAGCGTCGACGGCGAGGAACGCGACCTCACTCAGGAGTACGTCTACAAGGGGATGATGCTCAGCGGCGTCCCCAACTTCGCCTTCACGATCGGCTACACCAACGCCTCCTGGACGCTGAAGGCGGATCTCACCGCCGAATACGTCTGCCGCCTGCTGCGTCACATGGACGCCGGCGGCTACGAGGTCTGCGCGCCCGAGCTGCGCCCCGGCGGCATCGACGAGCTGCCGCTGCTCGACTTCAACTCCGGCTACGTCCTGCGCGCGCTCGACCATCTGCCCAAGCAGGGCGCGGTCGAGCCCTGGAAGCTGAAACAGAACTACCCGCTCGACCTGCGGGCGCTGCGCCACGGCGCGCTCGAGGACGGGACGATGAAGTTCTCGCACCGGGCGCCGGCGCGGGAGGCGGTGGCCGAGCCGGCTACCGTCTCCGGTGCGTGAAGCGCCGCCTCGCCCTCACCGCCCTCCTTGCCCTGATCCTCGCCGCCAGCGCGGCGCCGGCCGCGGCGGCGCCGTGGATCGGTGTGCGCGGCAACCACCTGGTCGACGGCCGGGGGCAGACGGTGCGCCTGCTCGGCGTCAGCCGCTCGGGCGCCGAGTACGCCTGCCAGCAGGGCTGGGGCTTCTTCGACGGGCCGATGGACGCCGCCTCGATCCGGACGATGAAGCGCTGGCGGATCAACTCGGTGCGGGTGCCGCTGAACGAGACCTGCTGGCTCGGGATCAACGGCATCGATCCCGACCTCGCCGGCGCCAGCTACCGGCGGGCGATCCGCGGCTACGTCGAGCGCCTGGAGCGAGCGGGCCTCTACGTCGTCCTCGACCTCGAGGCGACGGCGCCGGGGACCCACCAGGCGGTCGGCATCCCGCCGCTGCCCGACGCCGACCACGCGCCCGACTTCTGGCGCAGCGTCGCCGCCGAATACCGCGACGACCGCGCCGTCCTCTTCGAGCTCTTCACCGAGCCCCACGACGTCGGCTGGGGCTGCGTCGAGCACGGCTGCGAGGTCGAGGACTCGCACTTCGGCACCTACCGGGCGGCGGGGATGACGGAACTGGTCGAAGCGGTGCGCTCGACCGGCGCCCGCCAGCCGCTCCTCGTCCCCGGCACCGACTGGTCGCGCGTCTTCGGCGGCTGGCTGGCGCACCTGCCGCCCGACCCGGCGCACGCGCTTCTCGCCTCGGTCCACACCTACAACTTCGCCCCCTGCTACTCGCACTGCCGCGCCGACCTGGAGCGGATCGCCCGCCATCACCCCGTCGTCACCAGCGAGCTCGGCGAGGGCGATTGCCGCGACACCTACATCGACCCCTACATGCGCTGGGCCGACCGCCACGGCGTCTCCTACCTGGGCTGGACCTGGAACACCGGCGGCGGCTGGACCTGCCGCAGCGGCCCCTCCCTGATCCGCGACTACGACGGCGCCCCGACCCGCTTCGGCCGCGGCTTCCGCGACCACCTGCGAGCGCTGGACTACTCTTCCGGCCATGGATGACCAACAGGTTCTCGACCGCATCGACCAACTCGTCCGCGAAGAGGAGGAGCTGCTCCACCGCCACGAGGGCGAAGGGGAGGGGCTGACCTCCGACGAGCACGCCCGCATGGAGGAGCTGAAAGTCCAGCTCGACAAGATGTGGGACTACCTGCGCCAGCGCCGCGCCCTGCGTCAGTACGGCGACAACCCCGACGACGCCAGCGTCCGCGACGGCGGCACCGTCGAGGATTACGGCACCGTCACGCCCTACGACGACACCGAGGGCGACGCCCCGGCGTGATTCGGTAGGCAGGCGCGGCGACGGTGCGGATCGCGACCTGGAACGTCAACTCGGTCAAGCAGCGGCTGCCGCGGCTGCTGCCCTGGCTCGACGAACGGCGCCCCGACGTGGTCTGCCTGCAGGAGACGAAGCTCGCCGACGACGCGTTCGGCGACCTGCTCGGCGAGGAGCTCGGCGGCCGCGGCTACGAGGTGGCGGTGCACGGCGAGGCGAGCTGGAACGGCGTCGCGATCCTCTCGCGGGTCGGGTTGGAGGACGTCGTCACCGGCCTCGACGGCGCTCCCGGCTTTCCCCACCCCGAGGCCCGCGCGGTGGCCGCGACCTGCGCCGGCGTCCGGGTCTTCTCCCTCTACGTCCCGAACGGCCGCGAGCCGGACTCCGAGCACTACCAGTACAAGCTCGCCTGGCTCGCCGCCCTGCGCGACGTCGCGGCGTCCGGCCCGGAGGCGTTGATCCTCTGCGGCGACATGAACATCGCCCCAGCCGACGAGGACGTCTTCGACCCCGACGCCTACGCCGGCCACACCCACGTCACCGCCCCCGAGCGCGCGGCCCTCGCCGACCTGCAGGCCCTCGGCCTGCACGACGTCGTCCGCGACCGCTGGCCAGGCGAGCGCGTCTTCACCTACTGGGACTACCGCGCCGGGATGTTCCACCGCGACCTCGGGATGCGCATCGACCTCGTCCTCGCCAGCCCCCAGGTCAGCGACCGCGTCCGCGCCGCCTGGGTCGACCGCCAAGCCCGCAAAGGCAAAGCCCCCAGCGACCACGCCCCCGTCATCGTCGACCTCGACCAAGCCCCCGACGGCGACATCGGCCCCGTAGTCCCGCCGCCATCCGCTCCCGTCACCAAGCCCGGCACGGCGAAATTGCCACAGTCCCCCTAACCCCTCCCGCCGCTAGGCTTCCCAAGTCCCTCGGCGCCTTGGCGGAGTGGCTACGCAGCGGCCTGCAAAGCCGTTTACACCGGTTCGATTCCGGTAGGCGCCTCTCGCTCTGGCAAGCGGTTTACGGCTTGCCAGAGCGGTTTGCGGGGGGTTGGCAGGACCGTGCCAAATCCGGCTGATTCCGGCTGAAACCGGTTGTTTGGGTGGCACAGGGTGGCACGGAGGGTGGCACGGGGCACCCATCCTGCCTCTCGGCACGCGGGGTCTGGGTGCAACCGAGTCTCAATGGCAGAGGCGCTCGGAGGACTGCAATAGAGCACAGCAAGCGCTAGTCGGGTACGCCGACGTTAACTTGAAGGCATTTGCTCGTTGAAAAACCGGAGGGTTGACGGCAAGATGCTCGCCGTGGGGGAGCTGCCATTCAGTTCTGAGCCGGCTGAGGATGCCGGCGCGCCGACGCTTAGTCGGTTTCGGTTCCAGCATTGCTGTGCCGCAGCGCGCCTGTTCGCGTCGATTGCGGATGCTCGGGATTGCGAAATCGTCTGCGAGTGGCATGAGGATTATCTGGTCGTTTCGGGGAGTCTCTTACAAGCTGTAAGCGTTAAGCATCGCGAGCAAAGCAAGTCCAAATGGACCATTTCCGCGCTGGTCGGCGACGGAAAGCTCGGCCATCTCTTCGAGACTTTCCAGCGAGGAAACGGCGATCTATCTTGCGTCTTTGAGACGAACCGGTCCCATGCCGTCGCCGACCTATGGTCGGCCGACTCCGCCAGGCGAGAGACGATGCTTGAGAGCCTCGCGAACGGCCTCAAAGTCGACGGGGCCGAGCTCGCCCATTTTGTCGCGAACCTCCAAATTCACTCGGAGTTGCCTCAGAAAGAGTTCATTGCCGCGGCCTATGCGTCGATGCTGGCGGCACCGGCACTGGATCGGCTTGGCCTTGAACTAGACGAGGGAACGGCGATGCGCGTTGCGGGCGATCTGATCGCAGCGGCCAGCGAGGAGCGTCTCTCCTCAGAGTCATTGAGGAAGATCCTGCTCTCTCCTCCGGAGGACCGGCACTCAGTTGTAGCCGCCCAAAAGGTCTCAGATCGTTGCGTCCATACCGACCAACTTGTAGAGGCTTTGCGAGATGCGGCATCGAACGCGGTTCCTCGGCTTCCGCTGGAAGATTCAGAAGTTGTCGTTCCCCCCGAAACGACCTTGGCGAAGAAGCTCAAGAAAGGTGGTCTTGGTCCATCGGTTCAGGTGAGCGCCGGTAAGAGGCGCGCACGTTGGTACGCCCATCGGGCGCGCTACCGGGATATTCGCCATCGTGAAGAAGAGCTCGATTCAGTCGAAGAATGGGTGCAGGATCAGGCGAACCTGGCCGAGACCGATGCGATCGAGGGCGACAAGGAGAACTATGGCCGAGACATGTTCAGAGTCCTGAACCAAAATCTCTCTGATCGCGAGGCTGTTCCGGCAGGCACTCGACCCGAGGACAGCAACCCCGCTCTCTTGGCAGGCGCCGCGTTCGAGCTGACCGATTCTTGCTCTATCTGGTGGTCACACGAATTTCAGGTGAACAATGAGGACGCTTAGAGCCTGGAAGCGTGAGTCGCGCTTGCTTCTGATCGTCGCTGAGCTTTCGACCTCTCGGCCGGTCTCGGCGATCGAGGTCATGACGGTGGATTTTCTCCTCCAGCACCCTTCGCTGTTGCTTCCGTTTGTTCGTCAGAGCGCTTCTTCATTTCCACCTACGGCCGAACCCTCGACCGAGGAGACGGAATCAAGCGAAGAGGCATTTCTTCGCTGGAAGCGGTCGGTTATTGGCGATGTCGTGATACCGATGCTCGGCCGACACCTGGCTCGCGGGCTAGTTGCGGTGAACCCCTCAAACGAGATGTTCTTGCAGCCGCTTGGGAGACAGATGGTCGAGGAGCTACGGACCAGCCTGAGTCCAAATGAGGCTGGCCGGCTTCGGGCGGTCGCCCAGCAAGTCGACGCCAATCGAGTTGAGGCGCAGGAGTGGCTTCGAGCGGCTCTGGTTGAGGGGGAGGGTTAGTGGGACGCCACTTGCGCGTCAAATCCGTTGCCTTGGTTGGAGCGTCGGAGCCCCATGTCTGGGAGTTCCCGAAAGGCGTAACCGTCATCGTCGGTAGCTCGGGCGGGGGCAAGACCTCTCTGCTGAATCTGATCAAGTTCGGGCTTGGCGGCGACGCCCCGATCACGAAAACGATTGAGGGGGCGGCGCGTGGAGTAGTGGTCGAGGTTGAGGTCGGAGATCAAACGCTGGCACTGAGCCGGCGCTTTCACGAGCGGAAATCGTTGTTGACGGTGACGGAAGGAGACCTGGGCCTCGGCGAGTTCTCCGCAAGGAACAGCAAGAGTCGGCCATGGATTTCTGATCTTCTCTTGGGGGCTCTCGGCGTACCACGGGTGCGCGTACCGACCTCCAAGTCCGAGAAGTCGCATCGGCTCACTTCCATTTCTTTCCAGGACTTGTTCGCCTACTGCTACCTGGATCAGGATGCAATCGATCAGGAAACGGCTCACGACAGACAGCCTTATGCAAGCACGAAGCGGCCCTGGACCTTTGAGCTCCTCCACGGAATCGCCGACGCCCGGACGGCTGAACTAGAAGCTGAGAGAGAAGAACTAGCGGAGCAGGCTGTGAAGCGAGAAGAGCAACTGACCTCCGTTGAGAAATTTGTCAAGGCTGCCGAGCTTCCCGCGAGTGTCGAAGAGATCGCGCGACGCGAGGGTGCTCTGGCATCGAGAGAGCAGGAGCTCGAATCACAACTCACGCGCCTCGAGGCTGATGCTCGCTCTGCGGCTGCGGAGCAGGTTCTAGAGCGGGACATTCAAGCTGGCGTCGAAGAGGAACTAACGGAGGCTCGCAGGGACGCGGCGGACCTTGAGCGGGAACTAGAGGAGGTTCGTCGCGCTGCCAATCAAATTCAGCGTGACCTTGATACGACGCGCGACGGTGAAGCTGCCCGTCAGATCCTTGGGCCGCTGCCATACCTTCTATGCCCTCGGTGCGAGCAGTCCCTTGACTCGCGGAAGACGCCGGAGGGGTATTGCGTCGTCTGCCAGCAGGTCGAGGCCGACACGGCTGAGGAGCTAGATCCGACTCGCCAATTATCGGCCCAACTTGAGGAAACTAGGGCCTTGGCAGGTCAGCTTGAGGACGCCGTTGCTAGCGCGCGTCGTCGAGTTGAACTGCTGCATTCGACCGTTTCCGAGCGCCGCCAATCGGTTGCAGCCGCACGGGATAGTGCAACGGCGCCAATCAGGACCCGTTTGGTTGAGATGCAAGCGGAGCTAGGGAAGTTGCGTGGTGAAAGACAAGTCCTGGCTGCAGGATTCCCAATCGAGCGAGCAGTCGAAACTGAGCGGGCCGAGATCGCGTCTAGCAAGCCGAAGGTCAATGAACTCGCGGACCTTGCGTTCAGGAGGCGAGAGGACCTGTCAGCGCAGGGGCGCGATCGCGTTGAGGAGGTGTCCCGGCTCTTCAGCGAGATCCTGCATGCCTTCAGCCTGCCCTGGTTGCAAACTGCCGAGATCGATCAAAACACCTATCTCCCCCTTGTAAATGGTCTTAGTCTTCGGCGGCTTTCGTCCGGCGGAATGAAGACGACTACGAATGTCGCCTACTACCTCGCGGTCTTCATCAATGGCTTGCGCGATGCGGACACCTTCACTCCCAGCCTGCTCATGCTCGACAGCATTCGTAAGGACTCTGGATCCGAGAACGAGGACCTTGCCCGCTCGGATCGGATCTACTCGTATCTTCAAACGCTTCAGGAACTCCGCGGCGGACCCACGTCATTAGCGCGAGATTTTCAGCTCCTGGTGGTTGACAACGATCTTCCGTCGAACTTTTCGAGGACCTTCAACACGATGCGGATCGATCCAGCATCCCCGCTCGTGAAGGGGATTGAGTAGCGGTACAGCAGCTCTTCCTCAGATCCTCACCGCCCATCCACCATGCGAGACAAGCACAAGCCTCAAGGTAGAGGCAGTGAGCGACCAGCTCACCGGGCCAGGGAGCCCGTCACGCCTAACGGATGTGAGTCAGGTTTCCCGCAGCTAGAAGCCTCTACAGCCACCCCCCTCACGCCCTATCACCGGGACTCGCGTTGCGGTTGCAAGCTGAAGCTCGTTCTAGGCTGGATGTCGTGGCAACGCGAGATCGCATCATCCATCTGCCCGCGGACTTCTACGAGCGCCTTGAGCGTGAGGCTGGTCGGCGTGGGGTGGAGCCCGACGCTCTCGCCGCCGAGCTTCTGGCGGCCGAGCTGGCGCCGACCGATTTCGATTTGGACGAAACGCTGTCCGAGCTTGCCCAAATCCGCGGCCGTGTCCGCGACGAGCTTGAGCGCCGAAGCCTTTGACGGTCGTTCTCGACGGCATCGAGCACCAGAAGTGCTTCATGTGCAGTTAGGACAGTTTCGTGCTACCTTGGACCCAGTCAGCAGGTTTGGAGACGATGAAAACCATCCACATAGATCCCGCTGAAGGCGATGCCAAGCAGAAGCTTTCCGCTGTGCAGGACGCAATCGAGGCACTGCTCGAGGCCGATAAGACGATCGCGGTGACGGTTGTCGACGAGGACGCATCGCTTTCGCCTCAGGAAGTCGCTGACCGCCTTGGCTTCTCTCGTCAGCATGTTCGTCGCTTGATCGAGGCAGGGGAGCTGGAGGGTGCGCAGCTGCCCAGATCGACGCATTGGAAGGTTCCGATGCGGGCTGTCCTGGACTTCGAGCGTCGACGCTCCGGCGCCGAGGAGAGGGCCGACGCCTTCTCCCGCTCGCTTGATGAGTTGGGCGCCCCGGCTGAGTGAGCATCCCGCGCGCCGTCCTCGACGCGGACATCATCTATTCGCGGGTCCTCCATGAGCTCATGGGACGTCTCGCCGCCGAGGTGCGTCTCTTCGATTTGACCTGGAGCGAGGATCTGCTGACCGAGGCGCGAGCGACCCTCGTTGAGAGGAAGGGGCTCACGGCCGAGGTCGCAGATGTCTGGGTCGGTCACATGCGCCGCGAGTTCCCGGACGGCTGCGTTGACCCATCGACGGTTCCGGATGAGGTGGATCTCGGGTCTCTGACCCGCGATCCGAACGATCGCCATGTCTGCGCCTTGGCAATAGCCGGCGAAGCGGATCTTCTGTTCACCTTCGACCGGGGGTATCTACGGGAGCCTCTACGCGCCCGCGGTGTTGATGTGCCCGACCTCGATCGGTACCTGGCAGCGCAGTTCGATAGACAGCCGATCGCGATCATGCGTGCGGTCGAGAAACAGGCAGACATCTGGCGAGGGGGCCGAAGTCTCGACGAGCTCCTGGCGGCCTATGGCAGGGCAGGCGTTCCAGGGTTCGCTGCTGCCCTTGCGGAATAGCCACGAGCCGTCCGCAGGGCGTAGGAACATAGTTCGGTAGCAACGCCGGGGCGGGGGGGGTTAGTGATGTCGATATCGATGTACAGCGGCCAAGTCAACCGTCTCACGGGTGACCTCGCGAACCTCCGATCCAAACTGGCCGACGAGCGCCGGAAGGCCGCAGACGCCAACGCGAAGGCGGCGAAGGCGGTCGAGGCGCTTTCGAAGGCAAAGACGCCGTCCCAGCTCGGCCAACGAGGTCGGGAAGTTGAGCGCCACCAGAAGCAGGCTGCGGCGAATGAAAAGAAAGCGGCGGATCTTGAGAAGCAAATTGCCCAGAAGCAGAAAGCCCTCACGACGAGCCAGGCGAGTCTCGACCGTGCTCAGCGTGACCAGCAGAAGAAGGATGACCGAGAAGCCGACAAACGGCGAAAGGCAGAGCTGGAGCATGTCCGTCGGCTTGAGCGCGAGCGACGGGCTCAGACGACTATGCCCGAGGAGGTAGTCGCACGACCCCGAGCGCCAGCTATCTCCACCCAGCCAGGCGGAATCCAGTTCGACGACCACTATGACGTCTGCCTCTCCTTCGCCGGTGAGCAACGCGACTACGTCGAGCTGATTGCCAAGGAGTTGAAGCGGGCCGGGCTTAAGGTCTTTTACGACCAGGACGAGGACATCGTTCCGAAACTCTGGGGGCGAGACCTCGGCGAGTATTTGGACTACATCTATCGACAGGGTTCTCGGTTCTGCCTGATGTTCATCTCGGCCGACTACGCACAGAAAGCATGGACGACCCATGAGCGACGAAGCGCCTTGGCTCGCGTTGTAGAAGAAGGAGGCGATTACCTGCTCCCTGCTCGATTCGACGACACTGAGCTCCCGGGCCTGCGACCGACGACCGGGTATTTGGACCTGAGGCAGGTCGCGCCCCAAACGCTCGTGGAATACGTGATCAAGAAGCTCGAAGAGAGTGGCTAGTTGGAGGAGGGTGGCACGCACTGTGGCACGCGCCGCGCAAACCGCTTGAACAAGCCGATTCCGCCGCCCACAAACCCTCCTGCAAAGCCGTTTACACCCGTTCGATTCCGGTAGGCGCCTTTCTCGTTTCGGTCGACCGCCGCGTGCCCTGCTGGTGGGCCGAGTCGCCCGACTTCGAGCGGTGGTCTGTGGCGGGCGACACCTATGCCGAGGTCGTCCGGCTCGTGGAAGCTGGCGTTGCGTTCGTTCTCGGCCAGGAGCATGGCGGTCCTTCCGTCGCATCTGGTCATGTGAACTAAATTTAGGTCAAATGACCTATGCTTAGGACACCATGGATGTGGCACGCCCCTTTTCTGCTCTCTCGGACAGCGTCGATGTCGATGTCCTCGTGGCTCTCGCGGGCACTTCTACGCCGCGCAGCGGCCGCGAGCTGGCGCGTTTGACCAGGCGCTCGAATACTGGCGTGCAGCACGTTCTCGATCGCCTGGTGACCCATGGGCTGGTCGAGCGGACCGAGGCGGGGCGTGCGTTCATGTACGTCCTCGATCGAGATCATCTGCTCGCCCCGGCCGTGGAACAGATGGCTGGAGCGCGCGCGGAGCTCGTTCGCAGGCTTCGAGAGGCGATCGGAGGCTGGTCTGTTCCGGCGGTTCACGCCTCGCTATTTGGCAGCGCCGCCCGCGGCGACGGCGGCCTGGGGAGCGACGTTGACCTCTTCATCGTTCGGCCTGCCGGCGTCGGGGCCGAGGACGAGACGTGGCGTGACCAGATCGACCGCCTAGCCGAGAGTGTCCGCCGCTGGACTGGCAACCACGCCGGCATCGCAGAGGTCTCTGACACCGAACTGCCCCAGTTGCGACGCGACCGGCCCCCGATCGTCGAGGAGGTCCGCGAGGATGCCATCGACCTCGCGGGCCGACCAGCCCGCGAGGCTTTGGCGGGGGCCTGATGGCGTGCTGCCAGGCCCTGGGACGACGATCTCGGTCCGAGAACCACCACGACGCGGAGCTCGTGCTGGCCGAAATCACGCCGGGCGGGAAACAGGCTGCCAAACAGCTGCGCCAGCTCATCGACATCAAGGACACGGCCCACTACGGCTTCATCAGCGTCACGGCGGCCCAGCTCAAACGCGCGCTGCGCCAAGCGGAGCACCTCATCGCCTTCGCCGAGCAGGTGCAACTGAGATCCTGATCGTGATCCCACGCCACGGGAATGGTTGGCGGTGGACGGGTCTGTAGCGTTCCACCCTGTGATCTTCGGAGCAATCGGAGTCGTTGTGCTGGTCCTCGGCGCCGTGGCCGAGCTCTGGATCCACGACAAGGAGCTTTGGTGGCATTCCGGGCCGAAGGCTGACCGGCGCAACTGGACTCCGCCTCGTTAGGACCCCGGGGGGACCCTCACCGGCCGATCGTCACCGGCACCCCGGCGCCGATCCGGTGGGCGAGCCAGGTGATCGCTCGGGTGCTGAGGCGGATGCAGCCGTGGGAGACGGCGGTGCCGAGGGAGCCGCCGACGTTGCGGGTGCCGTGCAGGGCGATCTGGCCGGGGCCGCCCTCGAATTCCTGCAAGACGTTGGAGCGGGCGCTCGTCGCCAGGGCGTAGGGAGCCCCCGCTTCGTGTGAGGAGAGGGCGAGCGCCTCTTCGATGAAGAAGCTGCCGCGGGGCGTGGGGGTGGAGCGCTTGCCGATGATGGCGCGGAAGCGGCGGACGGCGCGGCCGTCCCGGTAGACGGTGACGCGGCGGGCCGAAAGCGACACTCGCAGGCCCCAGGGGGTCGAGCCGGGGCGCGTGTGCTTGACCGAGATCCAGCCCTTGTGGTCGTTGGGTCTGCCCGGCAGACGCACCAGCAGCCAGGAGTCGCCGCTGCCGCCGCGACGCAGGACCGGCAGCACGGTCCTCGCCCCCGTCAACGGACGGCGGGCGGCGACCGTGTCCACCCGGCGGGCACCGGCACTGGGCGCTCGGCGGGCGACGTGTCCGCCGAGCAGGGCGACCACGGCTTGGGCGCCGTGCCGCGGGGCGGACGGGCGCGGGGCCGGGCTCGGCGCGGCGCTCGCCATCGCGGCGGGCCCCAGCGACAAGGCCAGGCCCAGCACGACGACCCCCCGGCGCCAGCCGAGGAGTCGTCGAGCCGCCGAGGGGCGCTTGGTCATCCGGTGAACTGCGAGGGCCCCTGGCGGGGGTGGAGCACCGGCATCGGAACGCGGAAGCGGAAGCGGAGCGTCTTCGCCGGCGTCCCGTCCGTGAAGGTGATGTGTGCTTCCACCTCATGCATGCCCGGCGTCACCGGCACCCGCACCTGGCGGGAGCCCGCGCCGTCGAGCCTCATGCCGCCGTCGGTGAACGTCACCTTCTTGATCCGCTTGCCGCGAACCGTGGCGCGAACGCCGCTGGCGCTCTTCTTGCCGCGGGTCAGGGTCGCGCTGCCCTTGCTCGGCGCCTTGGCGCCCTTCTTGCCGGTGGCGGGGGGCGTCGTGGTGCCGCTCGTCGTGTCGACCGGCGTCGAGGCCGACCCGGTCGCGCAGCCGCCGGTGCTGAGCACGTCGTTGATCAGGGTCACCTGGCCGTTGCGGGCGAGGACTCGGCCGGTCACCGTGACGCCGTTGTCGAGCGAGACGTCGGAGAGCGCCATCAGGTTGCCGATGAAGGCGGTCGTGCTGCCCAGCGTCGCCGAGCTGCCGACCTTCCAGTAGACGTTGCAGGGGGAGGCGCCGTTGGTGAGGATCACCGAGCTCGCCGATTCGGTCGTCAGCGTCGAGCCGATCACGAAGACGAACTGCGCGTTCGGATCCCCCTGGGCGTCGAGGGTCAGCTGCCCGGTGAGCTGGGCCGAGGTGCTGAAGCCGTAGGCGCCAGCGGTCAGGCTGAGGCCGCCGAGGTCGGTTCCGGTGAGGTCGTTGCCCGGTGGGATCGATTGCCCGGCGGCGACGTTGTAAGCGGTGGTCAGGTCGGACTGCGCCTGCGCGGCGACGGCGTCGTTGTTGTGGGTGGCGCCGTTGACGACGGCGGGAAGCCCGAATCCGGAGAGCGAGGTGCCCGGCGAGACGCCGAGGTCGCCGTTGAGGACGGACGGTCCGGTGTTGGTCACGGCCGAGCCGCCGAGGACCACGAAGGGACTGGCGGTGGCCAGGTTGACGGCGGCGGCCTGAGCGGCAACGGGAACGGCAGCGCAGGCAACGGTCGCCAGCACGGCGACGCCGGCGAGGCGCCGTCTGAAACGGAAGCGGTTGGACATGTCGTCCTCCCAAGGTGGGAGCGGCCAATCGACACTCGTCTTCGGGCGGTCACGGCGAACTCCGGTGGAGTTCCGTGACCCTGCGGACCCGCCTCGCGACGAGGGTGCATGAGTCGAAAGCCTGCTCCGGTGTACGACCCCTATCGGCACCTGGGCTCGTTTACATAAACCGGCTCTGCCTGAGGTCAGGCGCGAACGGCCAAAGCTTCGGCGAAATTGTCGAGCAGAGCGTCGAGCACGCCTGGGTCGAAATGCGTTCCCCGGCCCTCGCGCATCATCGCGGCGACAGCGTCGGGAGGGAGGGCCGCTCGGTAGGGGCGATCGCTGAGCAGCGCGTCGAATACGTCTGCGACGGCGGTGATTCGTCCCTCCAGGGGAATCTCCTCGCCGCTCAAGCCCTGCGGGTAGCCGCTGCCGTCGTAGCGCTCGTGGTGGGCGAGGGCGATCGTCGCGGCCATGCGCACGAGCGCGCTCTTCGATTCCGAGAGGATTTCGTAGCCGATGCCGGCGTGCAGCTCCATCTCCCTGCGCTCCTCCTCGTTCAGCGGCCCCGGCTTGCGCAGGATCTCGGCCGGGGTCCCGATCTTGCCGACGTCGTGCATCGGCGCCGCCAGGCGAAGCAGTTCGACTCGCTCCGGCCCAAGGCCGAGGTGAGCGGCGAGCAGGGCGGCCACCCGCCCGATCCGGGTGATGTGCCGCCCCGTCGAGGCGTCGTGCCGCTCGATCGCCCTGACCAGGCGCTCGACGGTCTCTTCTCGCGAGAGGCGCAGCTCCTCGATCGCACCGAGCTGGGCCGCCGCCAGTTCGTCGCGGAGACGGATCGCATCCTGCTGGGGAGTGATGTCGACGGAGATCCCGCCCACCGCGGTGACCTCACCGAGCTGGTTCGTCAGCGGAAATTTGACGGTGTGGAAGGTTCTCCGGCCGCCGTCGACGAGCATGTCTTCGTCGGTCTCGAAGGGGCCGGCGCCGTGGAGGACGGTGTCATCGCCGAGCCGCGCCAGCTCCGCGGCAGCCGCGTCTATCGAGGACTTGTCGGTCCGGTCGAGCGCCTCGCCGCGCTCCAGCCCGGCCAGCTGATCGGCCTCCGCGTTGGCGACGACGTAGCGGTAGGAGGCGTCCTTGACATAGATCGGGATCGGCGCCTTGTCGATGATTGTCTGGAACTGCTCCCACAGGTTGCGGGTGTGCGCCGACTGGCTGATCTCCAACTCGCGCTGCCGCAAGGCGTTCATCACCGTGATCAGCAATTGCCCGGGGCGCAGCGGCTCGACCAGGTACCCGTGCACGCCGATCGCAAAGGCGCGGTCGGCAACCCTCGGATCGTCCTCGCCCGTGACCAGGACGACAGCGGTCTCCGGGTGCTGGTCGATGATCTCCTCGGCGAGCGCCATCGCCAGCTCGCCGGCCGCGTTGACGTCGCAGATCGCGAGCTTGTAAGGAGTGTGCTGCAGCCTCTCGCGCGCCTCGTCCACGCTGGTCGCGAAGTCGCACTCGTAGAGCTGCCCGAGGGAGGCGCCGAACGTCGCCAGCATCTGCGGCCGGTCGTCGGTCACGAGAATCCGCGCCCGGCCGGCGCTGTCGTGCTTACTCGAGGCGAGCGAGAAGGCGGGGGTTTCGGGGTCGGTTGACAACATGAGCCGCGCCGGCGACCCCAAGCCGGCTCGTCGAGCCCGATGAGGCGATCGAAGGAAGACCGCAACAGACGAGTTCGTTTATAACGTAGCAGTCGTCACGATCCGTACGACTGGGAAAGGAGATGGCGAGGGCCATGAGCAAGGGAAAGGGAGACTCTCCCTCCGAGTTGATCGACGGGCGAATCGAGGAGCTGGGCGACTGGCGGGGCGAGACGCTCGCCCGCATCCGGCAGCTGATCAAGGAGGCCGACCCCGAGGTCGTCGAGGAGTGGAAATGGCGTGGCGTGCCGACCTGGTACCACGACGGGATCATCTGCACCGGCGAGACCTACAAGAGCTACGTGAAGACGACCTTCGCCAAGGGCGCCTCGCTCGATGACCCGTCCGGTCTCTTCAACGCCAGCCTCGAGGGCAACGTCCGGCGTGCAATCGATTTCCACGAGGGCGACGAGATCGACGCGGAGGCGTTCAAGGACCTGATCCGCGCCGCCATCGCGCTGAACGAGTCCTGAGCCACGACTGGCCAGCCAGCCAGTCGACCGTCTACGATCCCGTCTCGTGGCGGAACTGATCTTCTACGCGATCCCGGCGTTCGTCCTGCTGCTGGCGGTCGAGCTCTGGTCGTTCCGGCTTGCCGCCGACGAGGAGCTGGTCGGCTACGAGCTGCGCGACACGCGGACGAGCCTGACGATGGGGGCGGGGAACGTCGCCATCAACCTCGTCTGGAAGCTGGTCGTGGTCGTCGTCTACGCCGGCCTCTACGAGCTGACCCCGCTGCGGATGCCGGCCGACGAGTGGTGGACCTACGCGATCCTCTTCTTCGCCGACGACTTCGCCTACTACTGGTTCCACCGCATCCACCACGAGGTGCGGGTCTTCTGGGCCAGCCACGTCGTCCACCACTCCTCCGAGCACTACAACCTCTCGACCGCGCTGCGGCAGACCTGGACGCCGATGACGGCGCTGCCGTTCTGGGCCGGGCTGGCGCTGCTCGGCTTCCAGCCGTGGATGATCCTCACCCAGCAGGCGGTCAGCCTGATCTACCAGTTCTGGATCCACACCGAGCGGATCGGGCGGCTGCCGGCGCCGATCGAGTTCTTCTTCAACACGCCCTCCCACCACCGCGTCCACCACGGCTCCAACGAGATCTACCTCGACCGCAACTACGGCGGCATTCTGATCATCTGGGACCGCCTCTTCGGCACCTTCCAGGGCGAGACCGAGCGCGTCCGCTACGGCCTCACCCAGAACGTCCGCAGCTTCCGCCCGACCCGCGTCGCCTTCCACGAGTTCCGCGCGATCGGCCGCGACCTGCGCTCGACCGACAGCTGGCGCCACCGCCTCGGCTACCTCTTCCGCGAGCCCGGCTGGTCGCCCGACGGCCGCGGCGGCGGCACCAGGGGGTAATAGAAGAGCGACCCCACGGCGCGGCCACCCGAGCGTGTGGCAGTCGAAGTCCTGCCGCCGAAAGTCGCGGTTCCTTTGTCTCGAATACCGCGACAAAGGAACCGCACGATTGAGATCCAGTCGTCCTCTTCATCCCGTGGTTCCTTAGTTGCGCATATGGCAACTAAGGAACCACGGGATCTCGCGCGCCCGAACCTGGGGGCGCGCACCCTCCCGGCGTTCGAAAGCGGCTGGCTAGCGCGTCGCGCAGCTGTTGCCGCCGGTCTCGAGCTCGGGGTCGAAGGGGTGGGTGCCGGAGTTGACGGCGATGATCGACTCGTAGTTGGCCGGTCGCGGCGGCATCTCGGCGAGCAGGGCGGTGGCGAACTCCTCGGCGTCCTCGAGGGCCAACTCGGGGACGGCGGCCCGCACCTGGTCGAGGGTCGGCGCGATCGGGCCGCCGGGGACGCCGGGGTGGGTGTGGCAGGGGAGGAGGACGGTGTCGCCGGGGAGGCTCAGCACCCGCTCGCGCAGCGTGCGGTGCAGCAGGCGCGCCATCGCGCGCGAGCCGTCGGCGTCGCCGCGCTGCAGGTCGGGGCGGGCGATGCCGTCGGCGAACAGCGAGTCGCCGCCGATCAGGACGCGCTCGCCGACCAGGAAGCCGGTCATGTCGGTGGTGTGGCCGGGCAGGGCGATCACCCGGATGCTCGTCGCGCCGAGGGCGATCTCCTCGCCGTCGGCGAGCGGCACGACCGAGTCGGCGAAGGCGACGCCGCGCTCCAGCGCCGGCTCGGAGAGCCGCAGCCGCGCCCCGGTCCGCTCGCACAGCTCGCGGGCGCCGGAGAGGTGGTCGGCGTGGATGTGGGTGTCGAGCACCTGCGTGATCCGCGCCCCGCGCTGCTCGGCGAGGGTGATGTAGAAGGAGGCGTCGGGGGCGGGGTCGACGACCACCGCCTCGCCCGCGGAGACGACGACGTAGGAGAGGCAGCCGCGGCCCGGTCGCTGCACCTGGACGATCTCGACGCCGTCGAGGCCGACCTCGACCGGCCATGCCTGCAACGCGCCGATCCAGGCCCGCATGCCGCCGCTGACGAGCGCCGCATCGGCGCCGGCGCCGCGCAGCGCCGCCGCCACGTCGGCGGCTTTCAGGCCGCGCTGGCAGACGACCGCGACCGGGCCCTCCAGCTCGGCGGCGAGCTCGGCCGAGGTCGCCAGCGCCCGCTCGGCCGGGACGTGACGGACGGTCGCGGTCGGCGCCTCGATCGGCCACTCGGCGTCGGCGCGGACGTCGAGCACGGTGAGGTGCTCGCGCCGGGCGAGCCGCTCGGCGAGCTCGGCGGGATCGATCTGCGGTGGTGCTTGACTCATATTCCGACTCCCTCAACGGTTGCGATTGCGACTCCCACCGCGACCAGCGCGACGAGCACTGCGAAGGATCTGCCGAGGACCGGCGTCGAGACGCGGTCGGCGAGCCCGGGCCCGAGCAGCCCGCCGATCACCGCGGCGCCACCCATCGTCAGCGCCACCGGGACGTCGAGCGAGCCGCCGGCGGCCAGGTGGGCGAGGAGACCGAAGACCGAGACCGCGGCGACGATCGCCATCGAGGTCGACATCGCCTCGCGGACGCCGAAGCTGAGGCCGACGATCAGCGCCGGCACGATCACGAAGCCGCCGCCGACTCCGACCAGGCCGGTCAGGGCGCCGACCACGAAGCCGATCGGCAGCAGGTACTTCGGCGAGGCCTTGGGACAGCCCTGGACCGCCGCCGGGCCGCTGCCGGCCCGTTCCCAGGTCGCCCGCGCGGCGAGGATCATCACCGCGCTGAAGAGGAGGAGCAGGGTGGTGCCGCTGACCGCGCGGTTGAGCACCGCGCCGAGCACGCCACCGACCGCGGCCGCCGCCGAGAACCAGGCGGCCGAGCTCCAGCAGACGGTGCCGCGCTGGGCCTGGCCGACCGCGCCGGTGCTCGCCGCCGCGGCGACCACGGCGAGGCTCGCGGTCGTCGCCTCGTGCACGCCGAGGCCGACCACGTAGACCAGGACCGGGACCGCCAGCACGGCGCCGCCGCCGCCGACCATCCCCATCAGGACCCCGATCAGGAGGCCGAAGAACGCCGCCAGCACCACCGCTCAGGCTCCTTTCGCCTATCACTACTCTACAACTTTACAATTGTATAGTTTAGGGCATCGTGGATGGCGGCCGGGTCCTCAAGAGCTGCCCCCCGCGGCCGGCAGCGAGGCGTCGCCGGCGGCGCTGGCGGCGCCCGCGGGGCGCTCCTTGTGCGGCCGGAACATGCGCCAGATGATCACCTCGCCGACGACGAGCGCGGCAACGGCGATCCCCAGCAGCGGCCCGGTGTAGCTCCATTCTTCGGGCGCCTTGGGGACCTCCGGCCAGACGAAGAGGACGATCGCCGCGGCGATGACCAGGGTCGTGACCGTCGTGCACAGCCACACGACCCAGTCGCCGCCGGGCACCCGGAAGGGCCGCTCGAGCTCGGGGTCCTTGCGCCGCAGCACCACGACCGCCGGGAACATCAGCAGGTAGGGCATCAGGAAGATCACCGAGGAGGCGGCGAAGATCGCGAAGAACAGGTTGTCCTGGGTGTTGATGAACAGCGCCGTCACGACCAAAACCCCAGTCGAGATGATGCCGGTGACGACGAGGGCGGCGACGGGGGTGCGGTGCTCGGGGTGCTCGCGTCCCAGCACCCGCGGCAGCTCGCCTTCGTTGGCCGCCTCGACCGCCGAGCGGTTGGCGCCCATCGTCCAGGTGGTCATGTTCGTGAAGTAGGTGTAGAGGGCGCCGATGCCGAGCGCGTAGACCGCGACCTTGGCGACCCCGCTGGAGCCGAAGATGACTTCGAAGGTGTCGATCAGCCCCTGGACGAGTTCCAGTTTCGTCAGCGACAGCGCCAGCAGGATGCCGATCGTCGCGAACAGGTAGAGGAAGGCGATCGCCGCGCCCGAGGTGAACAGCGCCCGCGGGATGTCGCGCTCGGGCTTCTTCACCTCGCCGGCCATGCTCGAGACCAGCTCGAAGCCCATCAGCAGGTAGATGATCACCGGCAGGAAGGTCTTGGCGACGTCGAAGGAGGGGACGAAGCTGGAGCCGTCGATCGTGTTGGCGGTGCCATGGCGGGCGGCGAAGACGATGCCACCGACGCCGAGCGAGAAGATGATCAGCATCTTCAGGACCGCGCCGACGTTGTTGACCCACTTGCCGACTTCGAGGCGGACGATGCCGACGGCGACGACCGCCCAGGAGAGGGCGACGGCGATCAGCACCTGCGGCCACTTGCCGGCCGGCCAGTCGGTCCAGTCGCTGATGAACAGCTGGCAGAAGACGCCGGCGAAGAGCAGGAAGACGGACGGCATCCAGAGGCCGACGTTGACCCAGTACCAGTAGGTCGTCCGCGCCGCCCAGCGACGCCCGAAGGCGCGCTTGACCCAGACGTAGATGCCGCCCTGTTCCGGGTAGGTCGTCGCCAGCTCGGCGGTGATCAACCCGTAGGGGACGAGGAAGAACACGATCGCGAGCAGCCACCAGGCGATCGTCCCGGCGCCGATCGAGGCCGAGGCCGTCAGCTGGTCGATTACGAGCATCGCCGAAACCGTGAACAGCGTCACGTCGAGCAGCCCCATCACTTTGCGCCTGCCGGTCATCGCTCCTTCTCCTCTCAGTGCCGCGTCGCCGCGGCGGTCTCCCAGCCAACCTGGCCGAGGTAGCTGTGGATACGTCCGTCGTACTCGCGCCGCAGGCTCTCGTCGGCGAGCGGCTTCAAGGTCGGGTAGGTGAGCCAGACGAGGATTCCCTTCTCCGCGTGGTAGCGGTTCTCGGCCTGGTCGAAGACGATCGAGCGCGGCCCGTCGATCACCGCGTCGGTGACCTCGACCCCGCGCGAGGCGGGCAGGCAGTGCATGAACTTGGCGTGCGCCGGCGCCCGCTCGATCAGCGCCTCGTTGACCTGGTAGCGCGGCATGAAGGCGGCGCGGCGCTCGGGGATCTCGTCTTCCTGGTCGACCCACCACCAGAGGTCGGTGTAGACGAAGTCGGCCGCTTGCACCGCCGCCTCGACGTCCTCGGTCACCGTCACCGAGCCGCCCGAGGCGGCGCAGTTCTCTTCTGCGGTCTGAACCCAGGCCGGCGGCGCCTGGTAGGCGGCCGGCGCGGCGTGGACGAAGTTCATCCCGAACTGGGTGGTGATGAACATCGTCGAGCTGCAGACGTTGGTGCGGTCGCCGACGAAGACGACCGTGCAGTTGTGCAGGTTGCGCCCCGGCGGCAGGTGCTCGCTCATCGTGAACAGGTCGCAGACCGCCTGGGTGGGGTGGTTGAAGTCGGTGAGGCCGTTGATCACCGGGACCTCGGCCGCCGCCGCCAGCTCCAGCACCGTCTCGTGCTCGAGCGTGCGCGCCTCGATCACGTCGCACATCCGCGACAGCACCTTCGCCGTGTCGCCGATCGACTCGCGCTGGCCGAGGTGGATCTCGCCCGGCTTCAGGTACAGCGCGTGGCCGCCGAGCCGCGCCATCGCCACCTCGAAGGAGACGCGGGTGCGGGTCGAGGGCTCCTCGAAGATCATCCCCAGCGCCCGGTCCTTGAGCAGCTCGGGCAGGGCCCGCTCGCGATCGGCTTCCTTCAGCAGCAGGATCAGGCCGATCAGCTCGCTCATCTCCTCGCGCGAGAAGTCCTGCGTGTCGATGAAGTGCTTCACGACCCCGCCTCGGCCAGCTTCGCGTCGAGCTGGCGTCGGATCTCGTTGCAGACGGCTTCGGTCTCGGCGTTGTAGCGCTCGGCGGAGAGAACACCGAGCAGCACCTCCGCGTCGGGCCGCTCCAGCTCCAGGGTGATCGTTGACTCGCTCATGACTTTCTCCTTGCCTCGTTTCGTTCTGTGCTCAAGCCGCCGACGCCAGTTGCAGGGCGCGCAGCACCTGTTCCACGTCGGTGACGGAGACGATCCCCGCCTCGCCGCCGGCGCCGATCACGACCGCCCGCCCGACCCGCCGGAAGGCCGGCCGTTCGAGCAGCTCGGCGACGTCCTGGTGGACGCCGATCACCAGCTCCGGGTCGCGCTCGGCGACATCGCCGACGGGGGTCAGCTGGCGCTGGCGCTCCGGCACTTGCTGCAGCATCGGCAGGTCGACGAGGCCGACCGGGTGGCCGTCCTCGACGACGGGGAAGGCGGCGTAGCGGTAGCGGATGAAGTAGTCGTCGATCGCGTCGGCGACGCTGGTCGAGGCGGCGATCGTCACCGCCGGGAAGGACATCAGCCGTCCGGCCTCGCGGCCGCTGAAGGCGAGCCGCAGCCGCAGCCCGTTCTCTTCGACCTTGGCGGCGACGATGACGAAGAAGCCGATGATCGCCAGCCAGAGGCCGCCGGCGGCGCCGGCGACGGTGGCGGCGAGGCCGACGGCGATCATCCCGAAGCCGAGCACGCGCCCGAGCCCGGCGGCGATATGGGTCGCCCGCTGCACGTCGCCGGTCCGCATCCAGATCAGCGCCCGGGCGACGCGGCCGCCGTCGAGGGGGAAGGCGGGGAGGAGGTTGAAGACGAGGATCACCGCGTTGACCAGCGCCTGGTAGGCGACGACGGCGCTCAGCGCCTGCGGCGCCGAGTTCGGCAGCGCCAGGGCGGCGGCGCCGAAGGCGGCGGCGATGAGGAGCGTCACCGCCGGCCCGGCGATCGCGAAGCGCAGCTCGGCGCCGGCGGTCTTCGGGTAGCCGGCCATCCGCGCCACACCACCCAGCAGCCAGAGGTCGATCTCCTCGATCGCGACCCCGTTGCGGCGGGCGATGACGGCGTGACCGAGCTCGTGCAGGAGGATGCTGGCGAAGAGCAGCAGGGCGCTGAGCAGGCCCAGCGAGTAGGCGGCGACGGGCGCGATCCCGTTCACCTCTTCGGGGTAGTAGACGGCCCCCAGTGACCAGGTGATGAGGACCACGATCACCAGCCACAGCGGTTGCACGCCGATCGGGATCCCGGCCAGGCGGCCGAGGCGGACGCTCTTGATGTTCATCGACCGCTCACCTCACAGCGCCGTCGGGTAGGTCTCCGGGGGCTCGCCGGCCTCCCAGCCGGGGGTGCGCTCCAGCGGCTCGACCGCACGCGTCTGGTCGATGTGGATCACCGCGTCGAACTGGCCGGCGAGGCGGGCGCTGAAGTAATGGCTGGCGCGCTCGGTCTCGGGCCGGTAGATGACGCCGATCGCCCGCTCCAGCCGCGTCTCGCCGAGCAGGCGCGAAGCCTCCTCGCCGTGCAGGTCGAGGACGAAGCGCGGCTCGCCGAGCTCGTGGAAGAGGCGCTCGTAGCTGCCCGGCAGCGCCGGCCGCACCTGCTTGCGCTCGGCCGGCGCGTCCCAGTTGGAGGCGGCGGTGACGGTGCCGGTGTAGGTCGTGAACCCGACCAGGGCGACCTCGCTCGGCCAGCGCTCGCGCACGAGCTGGCCGAGATTGAGCTCGCCGCGGCGGCTCATCGCCGTCATCCGCGCGTCGCCGATGTGCGAGTTGTGCTCCCAGACGATCAGCCGCGGGGAGCCGTCGAGGCGGCCGAGGTGGGCGACGAGCCGCTCCAGCGTCTCCATCATGTGGCGGTCGCGCAGGTTCCAGGAGGACTCCGGGGCGCCGAACATCGAGCGGTAGTACTCCTCGGCGCTGGCGACCAGGCGCGCGTTCTGCTCGGCGTAGAACTGCTCGTCTTCGGCGGCGATCCCGTCGCGGCGCAGGTAGGCGGCGGCGAGTCGCTGCATCTCGGTCAGCTGCGCGATCGCTCCCGCCCGGGCCGACTCGGTCATCCCCAGCGTCGCCGCCCGGCCGTAGGCCTGGGCGCCGCCGAACTGCTCGAAGCTGCCGTACCGTTCGCGCGCTCGTTCGGCCGCCGGCGGGTCGACCTGCTCCAGGTAGGCGACCACCTCGGCAGCCGAGGCGCTGAGGCTGTAGAGGTCGAGGCCGAAGAAGCTGGCGCCGCGCTCGAAGCCGACGGCTTCGTTGTGGGCGCGCAGCCAGCCGACGAAGTCGAGCACCTCGGCGTTGCGCCACATCCAGGTCGGGAAGCGGCGGAAGCCGCGCAGCGCCTCCTCGGCGTCGTTGTCCTCGACCGCGCCGTGGACGTAGCGGTTGACCCGGTAGGCGTCGGGCCAGTCGGCCTCGACCGCGACCGCTTGGAAGCCGCGCTCCTCGATCAGCCGCCGCGTGATCCGGGCCCGCTCGCGGTAGAACTCGTGCGTCCCGTGCGAGGCCTCGCCGAGGAGGACGACACGGGCGTCGCCGATCTGCTCGAGCAGCCCGTCGTAGTCGTCGGCGGCGCCGCTCAGCGACTGCAGCTCAGGCAGCAGCGTCCGCTCGGGGCTGGAGAGCATCGAGCACCTCCTCGTCGGAGACCTGGGCGAAGTCGAGGTATGCCTGGCTGACGCTGCGCAGATGGCCGGGCGCGCGCAGGCAGACGACCTCGTCGGCCTCCGCTTCGAGGCGGATCAGCGCCTCGGGGGAGCAGACGGGGATGGCGAGGACGAGGCGCTGCGGCTGCTGGCGGCGGGCCGCGCGCAGCGCCGCGGTGTCGGTGACGCCGGTGGCGACGCCGTCGTCGACGACGATCACGGTCTGGCCGGCGAGGTCAGGGGCCGGCCGTTCGCCGCGGTAAGTGTGAACCCGGCGGCGCAGCTCCTCCGCCTCGCGGGCGACGATGTCGCGCAGCTCGCCGTTGGCGATGCGCAGCACCGCGGCCGCTTCCTGGTCGACGACGCAGGTGCCGTCCTCGGCCAGGGCGCCGATCCCGAACTCGGGGTTTGCCTCGCTCGCCAGCTTGCGCACGGCGAGGATCTCGAGCGGCGCCCGCAGGGCGGCGGCGATCTCCGCCGCGACCGGCACGCCGCCGCGAGGGAGGGCGACGACGACCGTGTCCGGCCCGGCGAGGGCGCTGAGTCGTTTGGCCAGCTGCCGTCCCGCGTCGCGGCGGTCGACGAACGGCTCGTGGTGGGGTTCGAAGTCGATCGGGGACACAAGCTCTCCTTATGACCCGATCCTGGGACCCACGCTCGGCCCTGCCATCGGGGGAACCCGCAGGCCCGCTTCGGCTTAACCCCGATAGCCCGTTCGCCCCTGGCGCGGCGCGGCATACTCCCCAGCCATGAAGATGAAAAAGCTGTTCGACAAAGCGAAGCAGGTGGTCGACGAGCGGGGTGGGATCGACAGCCTGAAAGAGGACGCGAAAGAGCTGAAGCAGGTCGCGACCGGCAAAGGCAGCCTCTCCGAGAAAGCCAAGAGCGCCGCCGCCGCGATCAAGGAGCCGGGCGCGCCGGGTGCCGCCGACGCCGAGGCGAAGTCAGAGGCCGTTAGGGAGACCGACAAGTCCTGAGCTAACCCCCCTGTTCGGGGGGTTGAATGTGAACGTCGGCCGCGGTCTAGTTAACGCCGGCATGGCGACGATCATCCACTTCGTCGGGAAAGACCAGGTGATGGTCCGCGAGGACGAGACCGAAGTCCAGGCGGCCTTCATCGAGGGTGGCGGCCGGCCGGTGCCGCTGACCCACCATCGCACCGGCAACCCGGTCTTCATCAACGTCGGCCAGGTCACCTACTGGCAGGGCCGGGGCGGCCGCGCCGAGCGTTCCCGCACCGCCGCCGCGGTTCAGGTCGGCACGTCGGCCGGTTTCCAGTTGGGGCAGAGGTAAGCCTCCTCGAAGCCGGCGCGGAGGATGTTGCGGTAGCTCCCCGCGGGACGGTCCTTGCTGCGCTGCCCGGTCTCGACGAAGAGGGTGTCGCAGCCGGCCGCGACCGCGTCCTCGATCCGGCGCCGCAGCAGGGCCAGCTGGCAGCCGCGCCGCCGCGCGTGCTCCAGCGTCGCGCCGATCCCGAGCACCGCGAGGCCGCGGTCGATCAGCATCGCGCCGCAGGCGCCGACCTCGCCGTCGACGCGGGCGACGTAGCAGCGCCAGCCCTCGCGCCCGGGCAGGCCGGCGAAGAGCGAGGCGATCCAGGCGGGCAGGCCGAAGCCGGCGGCGGCGATCGCGCCGAACGGCTCCTCCGAGTCGGCGTCGAGCTCGACGACCTCGACGTCGTCCCGCGCCCGGAAGCGCGGCGGGTGCGCGTCGCGGACGAATTTCATCCAGGCGCGGCCCTCGGCGTAACCGTTGGCGGTGAGCCACTCCTCGGCGGCGGCGGTGTCCGGCAGGCCCGGGGTGACGGGGACGTAGGGGGCGATGCCGCGCTCCGCGGTCCAGGCCAGGGCCAGGGCCAGGTGGCCGCCGGTGACGGCGCCGGGCTCGGTCGCGCCGAGCACCAGGTTCAGCATCGAGGCTGCCGGGATGTCGCCGATCACGGTCGCCTGGACCGGGCCGAAGCGGGCCAGCTCGACCCCGTGCTCGGCGGCGACCGCTGCCGGCATCGAGTCCCAGATGTCGGCCCAGAAGCGGCGCTCGATCGCGTCCAAGCGCAGCGGGTCGAAGGTGGTGCCGCGCTCTGTCTCCCGGCCGCTCATCGCCGCCGCAGAGGATAGGCGCGCAGGCCGGTCCCACCGGAGCTTTCGCATCTGTCAGCCTGGTGGGGTGGAGGTCGCCACCGCCAGCTCCGCCGCGCCCCGGGTCGACTCCCAGGTTCCCGAGGACCTGGTCATCGTGCTCTTCGGCGCCACCGGCGATCTGGCGCGGCGCAAGCTGCTGCCGGGGATGTTCCACCTCGCCCGCGTCGGCCTGATGCCGGAGCGATTCCGGATCATCGGCACCGCCCGGCGCGACAGCGGGGTCGAGGACTTCCGCGAGCTCGCCCGCGAGGCGGTCGAGGGCTCCAGCCGCCGCGCGCTCGACGCCGAGCAGTGGCAGCGGTTCGCCGATTCGCTGCGCTTCGCCGCCGTCGGCGACGGCTTCGATGCGCTGGACGCGGCGATCGGCGACGCGCAGGAGGACCTCGGCGGCGAGGCGGGGCTGCTGTTCTACCTCTCGCTGCCGCCGAGCGCGGCGGCGGGCACGGTCGAGGCGCTCGGCGCGCGTGGGCTCGGCCGCGGCGCTCGCGTGATCACCGAGAAGCCGTTCGGGACCAGCCTCCAGTCGGCGCGGGCGCTCAACGCGGAGCTGCACTCCGTCTTCGCCGAGCGCGACATCTACCGGATCGACCACTACCTCGGCCGCGAGGCGGTCCAGAACCTGCTGGCGCTGCGCTTCGCCAACGGCATGTTCGAGCCGATCTGGAACCGCAACCACATCGACCACGTCCAGATCGACGTGCCGGAGACGCTCTCGATCGAGATGCGCGGCAGCTTCTACGAGGAAACGGGCGCCTTCCGCGACATGGTCGTCACCCATCTGTTCCAGGTCCTCGGCTTCGTCGCGATGGAGCCGCCGACGACGCTGGACCCCAAACCGCTGGGGCTGGAGCGGGAGAAGGTCTTCGACTCGATGAAGCCGCTGGCCCCCGGCGACGTCGTCCGCGGCCAGTACGCCGGCTACCGCGAGGAGGAGGGCGTGGCCGCCGACTCCCAGACCGAGACCTTCGTCGCCGTCCGCGCCTTCGTCGACAACTGGCGCTGGGAGGGGGTGCCGTTCTACCTGCGCACCGGCAAGCGGATGGCGGAGAGCAAGCACCTGCTGACGATCGCCTTCGCCCAGCCGCCGCGGCGGATGTTCCCGCTCGACTGCGACCAGATCGTCGAGTCCTTCGGCCACGACCACCTCACCTTCGAGCTCGGCGACCCGGGCAGCATCTCGGCTTCGTTCCTGGCCAAGGTGCCGGGGCCGACGATCCGGCTCGGCGAGGCCCACATGCAGTTCAGCTACGGCAACAGCTTCGGCGGCGCCGAGCAGGCGCTCGACCCCTACGAGCGGCTGATCCACGACGTGATGCTCGGCGACCGCACCCTGTTCACCAGCTCCGGCGCGATCGAGCGCCTCTGGGAGATCTCCGAGCCGGTCCTCGAGGAGCCGCCGCCGGTCCAGTCCTACGAGCCCGGCTCCTGGGGCCCCGACGAGGGCGACCAACTGATCGCCCCCCGCCACTGGCACCTGCCCAGCGACCACGTCTGAGGCTCGCCCCCGAGAACGGAAAAGGGCCCCGCATGGGGGCCCCTTTGTTCCGAAGGACGTACCACCAGAGAGTTTTAAGTCGCTGGCTCGTCGGTCCTCAAGTCTTGAAGTTCTAATCGCCCCAGCGGCGGCGACTCCTCCTTAAACACCACCGAGACAGGAAAGTTGCACAAGTTGCATCGGCCCTCGAGCCCGCGGACTCAACCCACGCCTCCACCAACGCCGAACCGCTGCTAGATTCACCGGCCCCAGGGCGTTTAGCTCAGTTGGGAGAGCGCCAGCTCGACAAGCTGGAGGTCACTGGTTCGAGCCCAGTAACGCCCACTTTTTTCCGCTCTACAGAGCCAAATTTCGGCCTGTGGTTCTAGCCCAGTGGAGAACGGCCCGAACCAGCGACTCGCTGACGGGCTGGAGACTAGCCCGCAGGCAAGCGGATTTGGCGCCGAAAACCGGCCTTCGGCGTCCGTAGGTCGGGTGGTTCTTAGGCCGCTGCGCCCTGCGCTGCGCTCGGCGCAGGCAGTGCCTCAAGAATGCTGGCCGGAAGGCGCGTACTCGCGTCCCAGACCTCGATAGCGACGAGTTTGTGGCTTGCCCGGTCGTAGTCCCGCAGGCCGCCAGGGACGCGCTCGCTGACGACATCGCTCGATTCCCCGGTGGGGAACCAGGCGATATCGGCGTCGCGGTCGTAGTAGGCAAACATCGTTCTCAAAGGGTATCGCCAGTCATCGGCTAGGAATCGAGCCTCCAGACGGACACGATCCGCACAGCCGCATCGTCGTCGCCGTGGGGGTGGTCGTAGATCGCCTCAAACGGCGTTCCGTCAGCAAGGACGCCCGAAACGAGCCATTCCGCGCGCCCGTCGTTCACCTCCCGGTTCGCGTGGCCGCTCCCGATGGCCTGCTCGACCTCCGCCGCGTCAAGCCCTCGCTGAGCCAGGCGTAGCCGCGCGTGCTCGGTCCAGACGAAACGCTCAATCTCCACAAGCGCAGCCTAGGCGCCGCGGGCGACGACGCCTCTACTCGCAGCCACGGCCGCACTGGGCGGGCGACCCCACCTGCCGAACGCGCGGCGGAGCCGCGCCACAATCGGCAGTGGGGACGCCCGCCTGCGCGAAGTCGCCATCGACCCGGCTGCGCGCACGAAAACACGAACACCCGTTCGGGTTCATAATGTGTCGGGGGTCAGCGGTTGGCATTTCGCCCACCGCCAGGTGATAGGGCGTGAGGGGGCGAGGTCGGGGTTCTGGGGCGGATGTCGACAGGAGCCCGGATTCAGGCATCCGGGCTCCCTGGAGGCGGCTGCTCGCTGAACTGGCCGTACCTCGTTTCGCCGGGCTTCCACTTGATCCCGGCCAGCAGCTCGTCAGCGGAGCATTCGAGCGAGGCCGCAAGCTTCACCAGCGTGTCGATCCTGGCCACACGCAGGCCGCGCTCAAGCTGGCTGACCTCAGTGCGGTGCAGGGAGGCGCGGATCGACAGCTCCTCCTGGGAGAGCCCCGCTTGCCGCCGCTCGCGGGCGAGGTTGTCGCCAAAGATGCCTGCGATGTCGGTCACGAGGCACCCCCGGCCCAGTGCAGCATTGAGGGACTGAGGGGAGCAGAGAACACGAAGGCTCCCTGCCTGCCTTCGATCCCCGGTACCCAGGCGATCCCACGGAGCAAGCTCTGCTCGGGGACGTTGATCGTCTGGGCGACCTTGATCAGGGTCTCGACGCCCGGTACCCGCTGGCCCTGCTCCAGGAGTCCGATCTCGGTCCGGTGAACGGCTGCTCCTCTAGCCACCTCTTCCTGGCTCATCGCCGCCCACCTGCGGGCTCGCCGCACGTTCTCGCCGAGGTGGAGGCCCAGCTCCTCGTTTCGGGTCTTGCCGGCGCCCATCAGTCGGCCTCCAAGCGCTCGAAGTGGATCGCAGCGCGGGTCGGCCCGATCAGAGCGCCATCGGCTCGGACCAAGCCCGCCCCGGTCAGTTCGCGGACGGCCCGCCTGATCCCGTCCTTCTCTGCGAAGTCCTTGGGGTCGAGAGCGAGGATCAGCTCATCTAGCGACAGCCGCGTTGGGTGTTCGTCCAGCAGTACCGCGAGGACGGCATGTTCCGTGCGCCGGTCCTCTGGTGCGGTGCCTTCCGCATAACGATGCGTAGGGTCATTGGTAGCCATAGGGAGCCACGACTCCTTGTGGTCAGACCCTCGGCTGGTGTTTGCGCACCGCCGGGGGTCGCTATTTCTGGAGCCGGTAGCCAGCTACCGTTCCCGCTGCGATCGGCCTGGTTAGCGCTAAGCCGGTCGCCACGGGGCCGGTGTCGCAAGCACGCGGCCCCACTTATGTTTGAAGTTCCGCAGGCTAGCAGTTTCTCCAGATATATCGTGAGATCGAATCCGCGACAGACCCCACAGCCTCAACCGGCGCTTGGCAGGGCAATCCGCCAAGTGCGGGAGAAGCGGGGCATCAGCCAGGAAGCGCTCGCGCCGACGGCTGGCATCACTCCCAACACGCTCTCGCTGATCGAGCGCGGCGAAGCCAATCCGACTTGGGGCACGGTCCTCGGGATCGCGGACGCACTCGGCGTTTCGATCGGAGATCTGGCGACGCTCTCCGAGAAGCTGGGCGCTCGTTAGCTCTCAGACAATGGGGTGCGGGCACATCCGCCATAGGTGGGAGGCTCCTGCGGGTGCCTTACGAACGGACGATCGAGATCCAGGTCAAAAAGGGGGTCGTTGTGCGGCTCAGCCAGTCTGGTCGGCCATCGAGCGCTACTCAGTGATCCTCCTGGCGCTGATCGACGGCGTCTGGGAGACGATTCGCGTCTACGACAACCATCTGGGAACGCACCACATGCATCGCTACACTCGCAAGGGCGGAAAGCAGCCCGAAACCTCGTTCCACGAAGGCTCCACCAACGAAGCCATTCCGGCCGCCATCGTCCATCTGAAGGCCCATTGGGAAGCGATCATCGAGTCATGGAAGAGCTAGCCAAGAGCAAGAACACGCCCGGCACGGACGCCGCCTTCGACCTCTTGGGTCGAGTTGCCATTGACCCTGAAAGTGACGAGCGCTATCCGAGCGGCATGGTGCTGATCCCGGCCGACTCACCCGATGCTTCCACTCTGATGTCGCGAGCCATCGGAGAGCGGAAACCTATTGCGATCGTCTTTCCGGACGGCTCGGACGTGGTTGCGCGTCCTCCTGCCGCCACGGGGGCGGCTCTCCTCGTTGTGGTCGGCCTTCTCTGGCTGGCGGACCATCTGCGTCGCAAGCGCGACCGCCCGACGTTCGTGCCGCGCGAGTGGGTCACCGAGTTCCACGCCGCCGGATCTGTCTCAAAGCCCCAACTCGTGGCCTGAATTCCCAACTGCGCTAAGACGCTAACGCCTGATCACCCGGATCAGATGCAAATGGTCGCCGGGCCTCCACCATCTCACGGAGCCGAGCCCAGTGCCGCGACGCGGTGGACGAGCATCCGGGCGACGATGCCGATCCCGTATTTGGCCTCTTCGGGAGTAGGGGGCTCCTTGAGCACCCGTCCGTGAACCGCGTCGTTGCGTGCTCGTCGCAGTCGGTCCAGAAGAGACAGCTCATGCCGAGACAGGGGGATGCCGTCGTGTCGAAGCCTCTGAAGCATTCGCTCCCGCACGGGGGGAGCGTTGAGACCCCCGATGGCACGTCCAAGGACTTCGCGCTGATGCACGTCGAGGCCAGCAGGGATCATCTCTCTTAGATCATTGAGCTCCGCCTCTGAGAAGAGCTTGCGGCATTTGGTTTTTGCCGCGAATGACTCGATGGCCTGCCAGATTGCTATCGCCTGCGCAGCAGGATCGCGCTGCGCGGCCGCAAGCCTCAGCGCGAAGAGCGACTGCCGGAGCGCAACTGGCAGATCCGAGGGCAGTGATGGGCGCATCAACTGGGATGAAGCCTCAACCTTCAGCCGAAGGTCCGAACTGGCGTCGGGCCTACGTAGCCACTGACGACGCGTTTTCCTACCTACGACCAAGACGACGGCGCCTCTCTCTGGCACATGGAGGGCCTGCATCCGATCAAAGCGCAGTGCCTCACCTTCGGGCAGCAGCGCACCTCCATAGCGGGCGCGAATCGTGAGCCAAGCGAGCGCCGTCTCGATTTGCACCAATCCCTCATCTTCTGCTTCATGAGGCGTGGTCGATGTGACGAGAGCACGAAAATACGCGGCGGCACTGAGGTATTCGCTCCGCAGCGTCGCAAAGGGCTCTCCTTCCTCTTTCGATATCTCAAGAGCCTCCAGCGTCTCGGCTCCGTCTTTTCGAGAGATGAGTTCAATCGCGCCGCAGCAAACACCGAGGTTGAGATCCAATCCGTGTGCGGGAACCAGAACCTCAAACTCCTCTTCGGGGGCGGGACCGGGCTCGTCGCTGAGGGGGAATGCGTCTTCGCAACCCGATTGGGCCATCATCGAGCGCACAAGATCGCCCTCCTCGATCTGCGCATACACCATTCGCCCGGTCATATGCTCAGTTAGCGCCGCTGCGCCCTCGCATTTGAGTGCACTCGTGGCGCCATCTGGCTCCGCCGTCTGCACGACACCGGAAAACAGATCCCGCTCGTAGGGGCCGTCCTTGATCCTGTAGTTGACGGGAGCCCAGAAGTCGATTGGCTCCGCGCCAATTAGGTCTAGCCTGAGGTCGAAGGTCGCTTCTGGAAGCGCGTTTACCCCTTCTCTTGCCCGATGACCACGTATCGCGCACTCGGCAGAAGTAGTTCCGAAGGTCACGGCGTTCTCCGAGCGGTTTTGAATCAGGATCCTGATTACGTCCAGACCGTTCTCTTGCTGGTAGATGGTGCGCAAGACTGCGACCTCTCGAACCGGAACTGGCCGGAGCTGGAAGTTTTTGGCCTTACCGCTTTCGGGGTCCGCAACCAAGCCGATTAATCCAGGAGAGCCGTTCGTGACTTCGGCGGAAAGAAGGTCAACTTCTGCCGCGATGGCTTCAAATCTGGAGCGGATCGCCTTCAGTACCTCTGGTATGAGAAAGCCGGCGAACCCAACAACGGCCGTCGGGATACTCGGGTCCTCGGTCTCCGAGGTTGCGATCAGGGTCAGGTTGCCAAGGGGATCAACCTCGAGGAAGTCACGGCCTGACTCCGCGTCCTCTGCGGCATCCTGCAACCGCTGAAACACGTCGGTTGTTTCTAGGGCGGAAACAGCAGTCTCGACTGAGGTTGAGGCCTCTGCGCCATCTTGGGCCAGCTCACGGATCGCCAGAAGGAACTCGCTCAGCAGCCGAGAGAAGGCAAGAAGCTCCCGGCGAGCGGCTTGCTGAACTGCTTTCGATATTAGGCCGTCCTGCGCCCCCTCCTCAATTGCGCGGTCGAGGAGGTCTTGCCAGCTCTGGGTAGATCGCAAGAGTCGGTGAAAATCCGACTGCATCGCCAAGCTCTCTACGAGTTCGAATTTCTCCCCAAGATCCGCAACTTCACTCGGAGTCAAGTCGCGCACACGGCTCAGCTGGTGGACGGATCCGTCTTGGATTTCACCCCCCAATGACCACTGAACATCGCTATCCATTAGCCGCCCCTGCGAACGCTAGTTTCAACGGTGATGGAGGCAGACTACGAGATGTCCCGCGATGTACTCAGGCACTCACGACTTCGCCTCGGCCGGGCGCGTAAGCGGTTTACGGTGCTGGCAGAGGAGGTGACGGCATTTGTCCGTGAGGATGCTCCGCAGCTGGATCGTCGCTTCGATCCCGCCGCCGGCTGGACGAGCTACCACTTGGAGCCTCGTGGGCGATCGCCCGAGCGCCTGGCCGATGGCGTGGGTCTCGTCTGCGAAGACTTGCGCTCGGCTCTCGATCTGCTGATAAGCGGTCTGCGAACTACTCCAACGTCTGAGCCTTCTCGATTTCCCATCTGCCTCACTGCCGATGAGTATTTCGGCGATGACTCGTCTCGCTTCCCCCGAAGGCGCCTTCTTGAGGGACTTGCTCCCCCTGACATAGCCCTGATTGATTCCTTGCAGCCATTCCACCGCGTCACTCCAGCTCAACATCCGCTGGCCCGGCTGCAATCCACGTACGAGAGCTATACGAAGGGCGCGCTAAGGGGCGTTCTAGTCTTAAGCGGACTGGCAAATGCCGAGATAGAAGAGCTTGAACCTGGCTTGGTGAGGAGGGTTGAGGCACGCCGTGCCGATGCAGGTGTCGTGGTTCGTGAGGACCTTGAGGTCTTTGCCTACCGCGTATGGCCTGATCCGGGTGCTCGCGTCAAAGTCGATCTGGGTCTCCGGTTTGATCTCCGCTTCGATCCACTGGGCTTGACGATGGGCGACCTTGACCACGTTCGATTGGAAGTAGAGAACGCGGTGCGCGGCTTCGACACCCGCTTGGCGAAGGCAGCTTGAGCGCCGGATCGGCCGCAGCCCACAACTCCCCCGATAATGCCTGCAGTGCCGTCAGTCCTCCTGCGTTCCGCCGCCTTGATTGAAGGTCTCCGCCTGGACAATCCCCTGCCGGTGGGTGCCCTCATCTTTGAGCCGGTTTCTAGCGAGGGGGGGTTTTCCGGACGCGAGCTGCGCCAGACCTTCAATGACCTGTTGAAGGCACGCGGATTTGTATCTGCGTTCGATCGACCGAGCTGGGCGATGCAGTTACAGCCGAGACGCCGGCTCGCATTCGTGACCACGCCGCCCGTGGCGGTCGATGACGTGGTGCCTGCCTCAATGGAGGCGAGTCGGGAACTGAGGCGCTTGGTGAATGTGCTCGCGCTTACCCATGGCGGGGCACCACAGATCTTCGCTGCGGCCAACGAGGTCAGCTCAGACGGGGGAAAGTCATGGCGTGAGCTTTCGCTCATGGCTGGCGGCGGCGTCTATCCGGGCAGCGTGCTGGAGCGGCTGCTCCATGACGGCGAGCTGCTTGCTTCCACGGACCCCCGGGAGATCTGGCTCGGCGCAAAATCCTCTCCGCTTATCGCTCTCTGGTTGTCGCTCTACCGTGGCATCTCGGCAGAGACTCGTTGGGATGCTCAGGTGCTGAGGGCATGCTCCCTGCTGGATGCGATCGGGCGAGAGAGGGCCGATCGCAACACCCAGGTAGTCAATGACTCTGGTGAGGCTCTGCTTGATCACAGCGGCAAGCCGGCCACGACGCGACAGCTACGCGGCTTGATGTACGTGCTGGTGCGCGAGGCCGTCGATGCTGTCCTCTCTTCGCCGCGCGTGCTTCTGGCGGGTGACGCGAGATCTCTTTGGGACGAGGTGGGCATCTGGGTCGACATCCGCAACATGGTCGCTCACGAGGGGCAATGGCTCCCGCCGGCGTTTCCAAGCACGCTTGAGGATTCGCAGAGGCGATCGGCTGCTGCTTTGAAACTCGTGGGCAGGGGCGACAGCTACGAGACTGGGGCAAAGCGCTACAAAGACGCGGTCCTAGCTGCGGCCGAGGTGGTGCTCCGGTTCGTCGCACTCCAAGAGACCATGCCCAATAAGGTTTCCTCTGCCTCGGGGGGATAGTAGGCGCACTACCCCAATCGCATTCCCACCAGGGCCGCCCGCGCCCGATCCGACTTCGTCGGCGCGTAGTGCCGCCGCGTCGTGGTGATGTCGCTGTGCTTCAGGACCTCGGAGACGACGTCGATTGGCAGCTCCTGCTCGTTGAGGGCGATGGTTGCCCAGGCGCGGCGGAAGGCGTGGGGGGAGAGGCGGGACGTGAAGCCGTTGAGGCTGTCGCGGGTGCCCTCGGACTTTCGGAGGCCGACGCCGGCGCGGACGCCGTGCCATTTGACGATCTTGGCGACGGTTTGGGGGGCCGACCTGCGGCCGTGGCGGGTGAGTAGGACGTAGGCGGTCTCGGGGTCGGCCAGGGCGTCGCGCATTGGTTCGTGGCGGGCGGCCTCCGACAATTGCCAGGTCCGGTAGAGGCGGAAGGCGCGGATCAGGGGCGGCGCCAGGTCGAAGATGTCGAACTTGTCGCCCTTGCCCATCACCCGCCAGGTGCCCTGGTCGAGGTCGATGTCCTGCCAGCGTGCGTCCGCGAAGGTCTGGCGGCGGGAGGGCGCGTAGAACATCCACTGGACAAGCAGCCGGGCCTTGGGCGAGCCGGGGGTGTCGAACAGCTTCTGGATGTCGTCTGAGCTGGGCGTGTAGCCGAGCTTGATCGGCACCTTCGGCGCCAGCTCAAGCGCCGCCGGGTTGTGGTCGGGCAGGTCCTCTTCTACGAGGAAGTGGTGGTAGAGGAACTTGACCGCCGACAGGTAGCTCTTGCGGTAGGAGGGCGACCAGCCGGGGCCGGAACGGCCGTCGGGGTAGCCGCGCATCTTGCACCAGGCGCATTGGGCGCGCGACTCGTGCGGCTGCGGCCCGCCCGGTTTCGCCAGGTGGTTCATGAACATGCGGACGTGCTTGCGCTTGGCCGTGTAGAAGGTCAGGCCGTAGGCGCTTGCGAGGTACTGGCTGAAGTGGACGAGATGGGCGCGGTAGCGGGCGAGCGTCTTGTCCTTGGCGACGCCGACGTGGTTGGTTTCGATGGCCTCCGCGATCAACTGCTGGTCGGACAGCTCCATTCGTAGCTCCTCGAATCGGTCGAGGAACAGTGCGGGTGCCGCGTCGAACAGCGTGCCCTGGGCTGAGTCCGGCTTTTCCACACAGGGGAAGTCGCCTCAGCGCCTCGGCGGTCCCGGGAGATTCCGGCTCTCGGGGGCTTCTTTTCGAATTTTCGTTCGACATCGACCCTAGTTCTGCTCCTCTAGGCTTCGAGTCGCTGGTCCGAGCAGTTCAACCGTCTGGGGCGCCCACTGGTTCGAGCCCAGTAACGCCCATCTTCTGCCTCCCCACGCAGCGAGGTCTACGCAGGGGTGAACGGGTGATCCGTGAGGGTCGCCGTCGCCACTTGAAGCGGCCCGGTCTGCTCGCCGTCGTCGGCCATGTAGAGAGCGATGCCCTCCTGCAGTGACTCGAAGAGCTGGTCCAGCGTGTCTCCGGAGGCAAAGCAGCCGGGCAGCTCAGGGACATCGGCCCAGTAGCTGCCGTCCTCGATGTGGATGCGCGCAGTCAGCTCCATGAGCGAAGTTTCTTCATTGTAGTCCCGCCTGTTTGAGGATTGCCGCGGTCAGCCCGGGCGGGTAATCGCGTCCCTTGTGCTGCGGGAGCGTCACCGGCCGGCAACGCGGCTTGGTCATCTTGACCTGATGCCTGCCCCCGCGAGTCTGCGTCCAGCCGCCTTCCCGGAGGAGCTTGATCGCCTTCTTCTGATTGAGGGTGCCCTTCATCGACTCAGCCAGTGCCAAAGGGCAGTGCTGGCTGAATCTCTCCCCGGGGGCAGAGGGGGCGATTACCGGGTGCGGGCCGGCGGTAGCCGCCGGCCCGCTGGTATTCGTCAGGCGGTGAGCGGGATCGTCACCTGCGTCAGCCGCAGGCTGTTGCCCGAGGGGTCGCGGAAGCCGGAGTCGATCCCGTAGGGGCGCTGCTCGGGGGCTTCGGTGAACTCGACGCCGCGGGACTTGAGCTCTTCGTAGTCGGCCTGGCAGTCCTCGGTGGTGAGGAAGACGGTGCCGGCGAAGCCCTTCGCCATCAGGCTCTCGATCTCGGCGGCGGTGCCCTCGTCGAGCATCGGCGGCCCGGGGATCGCCATCAGCACGATCGAGACGTCCTCCTGCCCGGGCGGGCCCACCGTCAGCCAGCGGAAGTCGCCCATCTCCGGCAGGGTGACGTCGGCCCGCACCTCCATGCCCAGCTTCTCGGTGTAGAAGGCGAGCGCCTCCTCCTGGTCGTGAACCCACAAGTGCGCGTTGGCGATCCTCATCTCAGTCCTCCTGGTCGTTCCTGGTCGGTCGCCGCCGATGCTAGGTCGGGGCGCTCGCGCCGTCTTCTCGAAACGTGCGGTGTTGGGGGAGGGCGTAGACGCGGACGATGCAGCCGGGGACGAGCGCCAGCTTGGAGGCCGGCGGGAAAGAAGCGCGGTAGGCGGTCGGCGTCTTGCCGTAGGCGCGTTTGAAGCTGGTGGTGAAGGAGCCGACGCTGGTCAGGCCGACGTCGAGGCAGATCTCGGCGACCGAGCGGTCGGTTCCCCGCAGCAGCGCCGCCGCCCGCTCGAGGCGGCGGGTGAGCAGGTAGGCGTGGGGGGCGAGGCCGAACGCGCGGCGGAACTCGCGGCTGAAGTGCGCGCGGGAGAGCCCCGCGGCAGCGGCCATGTCGGCGACCGTCAGCGCCTCGGCGAAGCGGGCGTCGGCGAGGTCCTTGGCGCGCAGCAGGTGGCGGGCAGGCGGCACGAAACCCATTGCTTCAGTCTAGGTGGCGTACTGATCAGGACTTCTCTAGTACTTTTCTCGGGTGATGGATGGCGGTAGGAGGCATTTGGTCACGGTCGCGACCGGCGTGGGGGCGCTGGTCGCGACCGCGATCCTCTTGGTGGCCTGCGGCGGCGGGTCCGGAACCGGTGCCTCTGGAGTGGCGTCCGAATCGACCGCTGCGACGATCGCGGCGCCGGCGACGCTGACCCCTGCGAGCGTCATGCGCTGCATCGTCGATAACGGTGGCGAACCATGGCCGCTCTCCCCGAACGAACCGAAGGGCTCCCCCGCCAAGCCGCAGACGACCTTCGCCATCGGCCCCGAACGCGGGCACATCGGCGTCTACTTCTCGCTCCAGCCCGCGGTCGCCCGACGCATGGCCAAGGGCTTCGACGAATTCGGCGAATACGCCGCCACTCCGGTCCACGGCGGCCGCCTGCTCGTCATCACCGATCCCGGGATCGGCAAGCCCGACAGCGACGTAATCTTCGGCTGCGTCGGCGCCTGAACGTCTTTCGGTCGGAGCGGGCAGCGTCAGCCTTCGATGTGGGAGACCTGCTTGCAGGTCGGGTCCCCGGTCTCGATCGTGAGGCTCTCCGGGCCGTTCCAGTAGGCCGCCATTTCACTCGCGCAGAACTCGGCCGAATCGGGCCCGATGCCCTCGAGCCAGACTCCCTGCCCGGTGAAGCCGCCGCTGCTCACGCGTTTGATCCCGATCATCTGGAGGGGGACTTCACCGGGGTGGGCTTCCAGGAGGACCTTCCAGAAGGCTTTGACGGCTCGCGGCCTGCTGAGGTAGGGCGGCTTCAGTGATTTGCACCGGTGGTGAGCCATGCGCCCGAACGGCTGGTCGCCGCGCACACTAACCGCGATGGTGAAGCTGCAATCGAGTTCGATTCGGTGGCGGTGCGCTTCGCCGTGGGCGTCGACGATGCAGTCGATGCTGTGAGCGTCCAGCCGAGTGCATTCTGGCGCCGAATACGTTCTCAGATGCCGGCTGCGGTGGACGGCCCCAGCGCCGATTTCGGTTGCGATCCGTTCGGCCGTGGCCTGTCGCAACGGCCGCTTGGATTTCACGGTCGATCCCTGCGCCGGCGCCGCGAGCCACGCCGCAGCCAGGACCAGGGCCAATCCGGTCCAGAGTCTCATGGTGCTCCCTTTCTTCCTTCGCCCAGCCCCAACTGCCGAGCGATGTCCCACCTAAGTAAAGGAGGTCATGAGAACTCCGCCGTAGGGGTTAGGCTCGCCGCCTCGTGATCGGGACCTATGCAGCAGTTGCGGCTGTTTGCGGCGCCTCGCTGGTGATCGGACAGGCGGCGATCGCGGTCTGCGGGCAGCGGCGCTGGTCGTGGCTGGCGCCGGCCGTCGGGCTGGCCTTGGTGATGGCCGTCTGCTGGGCGACGGTGCGGCTGCCGGGGCACGGGGCGATCTCGGCGCTCGTCGTGCTGGGGCTGGTCCTCGCCGGCGTCGCCTATCTGTGGCGAGGACTCGAGGGCGGGGGAGAGGCGCTGCGCGCGGGCTGGCCCGTGGCGCTGGTCGCGCTGATCGCCGGCTCGCTGCCGTTCGCGGTCGAAGGCCACTTCGGCATCCTCGGCACCAGCTTCAACCCCGACATGTCCCAGCACCTACTGGCGACCGCGCGATTGGCGGACGGGCATTCCTCGCAGCTGCTGCACCAGGGCTATCCGCTCGGGCCGCACTCGGTTGTCGTCGCCCTCAACAAGGGCCTGGGAATCGGCCTGGCGCAGGGATTCAGCGGGCTCTCGGTGGCGGTGATCGTGCTGGCGCCGCTGGCCGCCCTGACCGCCTTCCGCGATCTGGCGCCGCTGCCGCGAGCCGCCGGAGCCCTCGTCGTCGGCCTCGCCTACCTGGTCGCCTCCTACTTCGCCCAGGGCGCCTTCAAGGAGACGATCGAGGCGCTCTTCGTTCTCGCCTTCGCCCTCGCCCTGCGCGAGGCGACCCGACCCGACTGGCGCGACCTCCCGTTGCGCTTCGTCCCCGCCGCCCTCGTCGCCGTCGGCGCGATCTACGCCTACAGCTTCCCAGGGGTCCTTTGGCTCGCAGGAGCTTTCGGCATCTGGGCCGTGACGATGTTCGTCTTGTCCAGAACGTCCCCGTCGGGGGGTGGCAAAGGGGGAGTGCCGAGAACGGACGCCCCGCGCCCGCCCGCAGGCACCCCCCCTTTGACAGGACCCGCCGTCGTACGTTCAGTCTCGTACGCACTCATCGTCTTCGCGGTCCTAGTGGTGCCCGAGGTCGGTCGCATGATCGACTTCCACAACTTCGAAACCTTCGACCCCAATGGCCCCGGGCTCGGCAACCTGTTCGGCCAGGTCTCGCCGCTGGAGGCGCTGGGGATCTGGCCCTCGGGGGACTTCCGCCTCGCCCCCGGCGACGGTGCCGTGCCGGCGCTCGGCTACTACCTCGGCGCCGCCTTCGCCCTCGTCCTGCTCGCCTGGGGCATCTTCCGCTGCGGGCGCCGCCGCGAGGTGGCGATCCTCGCCGCGCTGGCGACCGCGGCGCTCGCCTACGTCGCGGCCCGCAGCGGCGGCACCGCCTACACCTCGGCCAAGGCGATCGAGATCGCCGCCCCGCTCGCGGCGCTGACGATCGCGTTGCCCCTCGCCACGGACGCGCGGTTCGAAAGTCTCGCCAGAGGCAACAAAGGAACCGCGCGATTGAGGAACGGGGGATGGCAGGCGGCGGCGCTGGCCCTGTTCGTCGCCGCGGCCGGGGTCTGCTCGCTGCTCGCCTTCGCCAACGCCCCGGTCGGGCCGAGCTCCTACTCACCGGCGCTGACCGGGCTGCGACCGCTGGTCGCCGACGATTCGACCCTGGTTCTCGCCTCGCCGACGCTGCTCGCCGACGAACAGGGCACGCCGTACATCGCCTGGGAGCTGCGCGGCGGCCGCGTCTGCATCGCCGCCGAAGGCGAACTCGACTCGCTCACCCGCGGCGTCCGCTTCGTCGTCACCCGCGGCTCACCGGACGACCCGCCCTTCCCCCGCCTGAAGGTGCGCAAGCTCGCCCCGCCCTACGTCCTCTGGGAAGCCACCGGCCCCGTCGCCGCCCACAGTCCCTGCCCGCTGATCGCAGTCCGCCAGGCCCGCCAGGGCGAACCGCGCTGACGTGGCAGTGGTTAGTGGCGGATAGCGCCACGAAGCTCTGCCACGCTCGGGCGGCTCGCCGGGCGGGAGCCGCTTTGGCCGGGCTCCACGTACCATGGCGCCATGGAGGCCGCGACCGAGAAACTCGTCGTTACGTTGCCCGACGGCAAGCCGCTGGAGCTGGACGCTGGCGCGACCGGGGCTGACGCTGCGGCGGCGATCGGCCCTGGTCTGGCCAAGGCCGCCCTGGCGATCAAGGTCGACGGCGAGCTGCGCGACCTGGCGGCGCCGCTGCCCGCGGGCGGGGCGGAGGTGGCGATCGTCACCGACCGCGACCCCGAGGCGCTGGAGCTGATCCGCCACGACGCCGCCCACGTGATGGCCGAGGCGGTGACCGAGCTCTACCCCGGCACCAAGGTGACGATCGGCCCGCCGATCGAGTCCGGCTTCTACTACGACTTCGAGTTCCCGCCCGATACAAGGATCACCGAAGAGGACCTGCCGAAGATCGAGGCGGCGATGCAGAAGCACATCGAGGCCGACGAGAGCTTCGGCCGCCGCGACGTCCCCGTCGCCGAGGCGCTGGAGCTGTTCCGCGAGCAGGACCAGAGCTTCAAGGTCGAGCTGATCGAGGACCTCGTCCGCGACGAAGGGGTCGAGACCGTCTCGCTGTACCGCAACGGGCCGTTCGAGGACCTCTGCCGCGGCCCGCACAGCCCCGCGACCGGCCGGATCAAGGCGATCAAGCTGAGCTCGGTCGCCGGCGCCTACTGGCGCGGTGACGAGAACCGCGAGAGCCTGACCCGGATCTACGGCACCGCCTTCTTCTCGCAGAAGGACCTCGACGCCCACCTGGAGCGGATCGAGCAGGCGAAAGCCCGCGACCACCGCCGCCTCGGCCCGCAGCTCGGCATCTTCATGCTGCGCGACGAGGCACCGGGGATGCCGTTCTGGCTGCCCAACGGCACGACGCTGCTGCGCCTGATCGAAACCGAGGTTCGCGAGCAGCTGCGCAAGCGCGGCTACAAAGAGATCGCGACGCCGCAGGTGCTCGACGTCGACCTCTGGCACCGCTCGGGCCACTGGGACAACTACAAGGACGAGATGTACTTCATGGGCGACGAGGACCGCCAGTACGCGCTGCGGCCGATGAACTGCCCCGGCGCCTGCCTCGTCTACTCCTCCGACCGCCACTCCTACCGCGAGCTGCCCTTGCGGCTGGCCGAGTTCGGCCGCGTCTCGCGCAACGAGCGCGAGGGCGTCCTGCACGGCCTGCTCCGCGTCCGCGCCTTCACCCAGGACGACGCCCACGTCTTCTGCACCGAGGAGCAGATCACCGACGAGGTCGCCTCGATCTGCGAGGCGATCGACGAGCTCTACTCGCGCTTCGGCTTCGAGGACGTCAAAGTCGAGCTCTCGACCCGGCCGGAGAAGTCGATGGGGACCGCCGAGCAGTGGGAGCGGGCCGAGGCGGCGCTCGCCGCCGCGCTGCAGGCGCAGGGACGCGAGTACGAGCTGAACCCCGGCGACGGCGCCTTCTACGGGCCGAAGATCGACTTCCACATCACCGACGCGCTCGGCCGCTCCTGGCAGTGCGGCACCTGCCAGCTCGACTTCCAGATGCCCGAGCGCTTCGACCTCTACTACACCGGCAACGACGACTCCGCCCACCGGCCGGTGATGATCCACCGCGCCCTGCTCGGCTCGATGGAGCGCTTCGCCGGGATCCTGATCGAGCACTACGCCGGCCGCTTCCCGGTCTGGCTGGCGCCGGTGCAGGCGATCGTGCTGCCGATCTCAGACCGCCACAACGCCTACGGGGCGAAGGCGATGGAGGCGCTGCGCGAAATGGGCGTCCGCGTCGCCCTCGACGATCGCTCGGAGTCGGTCGGCAAGAAGATCCGCGACGCCTCGCTCGGCCGCTACCCCTACATGCTGGTCGTCGGCGACCGTGAGGAGGAGGCCGGCGCGGTCTCCGTTCGCTCCCACGCCGACGGCGACCTCGGCGAGATGGCGCTGGCCGACTTCGCCGCCCGCATCGAGGGCGAGAACGCGGAAAGATGAGATTCGGGTTGCCAGGTCGCTGCGGGTCTCTATACTGCTCCGAACTTGATCGCAGGCACGTCCGACACCTCCCATCGCTGAGCACTCCGTGCCTCTTGACCGACGGCTCGTCCTCTTGAAGTCCCCGAGCACCACTCGATAGTGCCGGTCCCGCGTAGGTTCGATCGGCGCCCACCAGAGCGCGACACGACGAGGATCAACGAGCGGATCCGCGTTCCGCAGGTGCGCCTGATCGGCGCCGACGGCGAGCAGCTCGGCATCGTCGACACCCCCGAGGCGCTGCGCCGCGCCCAGGAAGCCGACCTCGACCTGGTCGAGGTGGCGCCCAACTCGAAGCCGCCGGTCACCCGCCTGCTCGACTACTCGAAGTACAAATACGAGCAGGAGCAGAAGCAGAAGGCCGCGCGCAAGCACCAGCAGCAGGTCAACATCCGCGAAATCAAGCTGCGGCCGAAGATCGCGACCCACGACTACGAGACGAAGAAGGGCCACGTCGAGCGCTTCCTCAAGCACCACGACAAGGTCAAGGTGACGATCATGTTCCGCGGCCGCGAGCAGGCTCACCCCGAGCGCGGGCGGGACCTGCTGCAGAAGCTCTTCGAGGACCTCGGCGGGATCGCCGTGATCGAGTCGGCGCCACTGCAGGAAGGCCGCAACATGAGCATGCTGCTGGCCCCCAGCAAAGAGGTCGACAAGCTGAAAGCCGCGGCGGACGGCGACGCCGCTCCTGCGGCTGAGGCCCCGGCCGACGCCCCCAGTGACGGCGCCGCGCCTGCGGCCGACGCGCCGGCCGAGGCCGCTCCGCCGGCCGACGACGAGTCCTAGGCCTCGATCCGTCCCCCAATGGGTGCTGTCGCCGACGGCGGGCGGGCCGGCGCACCCACCTGCCC
>JBEHWY010000005.1:0-50388 GCA_048498975.1 Actinomycetota bacterium
GATCGAGGGGGCGCCGCTGATCTACCAGCTGCACGCGATCATCGCCTGGTCCTTCTGGGCGCTGTTCCCGTTCAGCCGTCTCGTCCACGCCTGGAGCATTCCGTTCCAGTATCTCGGTAGGCCGTACATCCTTTACCGGCGCCGGTTCCGGTCCGCTTCCGTCATGGCAAGCGAGACCCGCTCCGACGTGCGTTGAAGGTCGTGCTGATTCTGGGGCTCTCGATCAGCGTCGTGGCAGCTCGGTTCCGTGCCGAGGTTGCCAGCAGCCAGCCGGCCACGAGCCAGGCGTGCACGTAGCCGACCCACGTCTACCTCGCCAGCACGACGTGAATCCAGACGAGCTCTGACGGCACCACGCCCTGCCCGGCAAGCAGCGGGCAAACCACCGTTAGGGCCGAATTCGCAGGGTTCAGGGCGTTCGTTTCCTTAGGCCACCCCAGGGGGTCGTTGAAAAAGTCAGGAACCGGGCAGCGCGATAGATCGGAGTTGGCGCAGCTCATTCAGGTGCGCCCGCGATAGTCGGCGGATCAGGTCATCTCCCATGGGGGTCAGATGCAGGCGGATGACGCGATGGTCTTGCTGATCGCGGGTGCGCTCGACCAGCCCCGACTTCTCGGCTCGGTTAACGAGACCGACAGCGCTGTGATGGCGGAGCGCAAGGTACTCGGCGATCTCTCCGATCGTCGGCGCGTCCGGGCTGCGGTGGCCCTTGACGGCGAGCAGAAGCTGATGCTGGCCCGGCGTCAAGCCCTCCGCCTTGGCCTGCTCCTCGCTCCAGCGCAGGAAGCGGCGGAGGTCCGAGCGAAACCCCAGCAGCTTCGCGTAGTCGTCGTGCGACATCGATGGCATCGTTAGCCGACAGCCTCCTCGGCGGCGCTGTCACGGCCGAAGCCGATCAGGTCGCGGGGCCGCAGGGCCCGTTCGCTGTGGCGCTCCTCGTGCAGATCGCGTAGGCGTCCCTGGAGGAGCTGCTCCAGGGTGACGGACCCGACCATCTTGCTGTGATCGTTGCGTTCGACCACCGGCAGGCGGGTCACGCCATGCTCGGCCATCGCGTAGGCGACATGGCGCAAGGTGTCATCTGGGTGGGCGATGATCGTCTCTGTCGAGCTGGCGACGGGTTTGACTGCGCTCATCACGTCACCCACGAACAGCACCTCGAGCGGGTCAACGCTGTATTCCCGGGTGAGGTGCAGGCCTCGGCGGGCGATCTTCTCGGTCAGGACAGAGCGACGGAGGACGAGGATCGAGACGGCGTAGGCGACCGTGGCGCCGATCAGCAGCGGCAGCAGGGCTTCGTAGCGGTGCGTCAGCTCGAGCGCAAAGACGACGCCCGTTAGCGGCGAGCGCATCACCCCGCCTAGCACCCCTGCCAATCCCACGAGCGGCCAGAACCCAGGGCCGACGTGTGGGAAGACGGTCGCCTCGAGACCGCCGAGGGCGCCGCCGATCATCAGCATCGGCGCCAGCACCCCTCCCGAAGTTCCGGACCCCAGCGAAAGCGACCAGATCAGCGTCTTGACGACGAGGATGCCGACGATCAAATCGAGCGTGATCGTTCCGTTCAGCTCGGATTCGATCACGTTGTAGCCGACGCCCAGCGCCTGGGGGACGATCAGGCCGCCTACTCCGACGATGACGCCGCCGAGCGCCGGCCACCACATCCAGTGGATCGGCAGCCGTTGGAAGGTGTCCTCGGAGAGATAGACCAGGGTCGTTGCTAGCAGTGCCAGCAGACCAGCGAGGACGCCCGAAGCGATGCAGAGTCCGTAGACGCCGGCATCGAGGTGCAGCGCCCCGGCGGGGGCGGGGAAGAGAGCGCCGCTGCCCAGCATCGGCACGCGCACGATCGTCGCGATCGTCACCGCGGCGACGACGGGGATGAAGCTACGCGGCCGCCACTCGAAGAGGAGCAGCTCGACCGCCAGCAGCACCGAGGCAAGTGGTGCGTTGAAGGTCGCCGCCATGCCCGCCGCGGCACCGGCGACCAGGAGCGTCTTTCGCTCATCGGCGGTCAGGTGCAGGAACTGCGCCCAGATCGAACCCAGGGCGCCCCCGGTCATGATGATCGGGCCCTCAGCTCCAAAGGGTCCGCCGGTGCCGATCGCCACCGCGGAGGCGATCGGCTTCAGCAGGGCGACTCGCGGCTGAACCTTGCTGCCAGACACCAGAATCGACTCGATCGCCTCGGGGATGCCGTGGCCGCGGATCTTCTCCGAACCAAAGCGCGCGATCAGACCGATGACCAGGCCACCGCAGATCGGAGCGAGCAGAATCAGCGCCGGCGAGTGGTGACCTTCCCCCGGCGCCACCAGCGCGGTGCCGAAGCGCTGGTAGAAGACGGCGTTGGTGATCAGGCCGATCAATCGCAGCAGGCACCAGGCGACCCCGGCGCTGAGCACGCCGATCGGGATCGCGAGCCCCGCGATCGCGAGAACCCGGGGGCTCATCGCGAAATCGCCGAGGTGACGCAGATCGCGGGAACGGGCAGTCACAGGGAAAAACTATCGTGTTACGATCTAATTGCGCGATGCGCAGTGGTGGTGAGGTGCACGGCGGAGCCGGTGAAGACGATCAGCAGTGATCGGCACGCAGCTCGAAACGCTGTCCTTGCCCCAGCTCGGGAACGAGGTAGTGGCAGTTCGTGTCGAACCACTTGGTCATCTCCAGCGGCCGCTGCTCGTCGGTTCCGCGGGCCAGGCCGAAGTAGTCACCGAGGCTCTCGCGATCGACGGAGCCGAAGCGAGACGGGATCGCCCCCAGTGCCCAGGGAGTGTCGAGGACATGGTCGTAGAGACTGAAGTCGCCGCAGGAGACTACGTCGACTCTGGCTGCCTGGGCTCGTTGCCGATTGGCAGCGCGCAGGGCGCCTACGGGTCTCCAGCAGCGCTTGCTCGTTCGTCTCCTCCGCCCAGAAGGACTCCAGGGCGAACTTCAACTTTCGGTCGGGGCCAAACGCGTGGAAGCCCCGGGACAGCGGTGCGTGCCATCGGATCTTTGCTCCTTGGGTTTGAGTTTCAGCGGTGGTGTTCGCCTTCGGCCGTCCCAGCGGCGTTGCCGCCGATCGAGTGCAGTGTCGGTCAGACGATGTCGAGGTCGCGAGCGTCCCCGCCGGCAGCCTCGATGCCTTTTCGGATCAAGCCCAGCGCCTCATCGCGGTCCGTGGCTTCAACCTCCAGATGGTGCCGACGGCGGCTCGAGCCCACCTCCACCAGACCTCCGGTGAACCAAAAGAGCCCCTGTTCATCAAGCCTGGTGCTGACGCGAGACTGAAGTCCGCCCGGCAGATGGCCTTGTAGTGAGGCACCGTCGACCAGCCGCCGTGACTAGGCGCCCTTCTCGATCGGGGCGCCGACGAGATTGCCCCACTCGGTCCAGGAGCCGTCGTAGTTCTTGACGTCCTCGGTCCCCAACAGCTCACGCAGGACAAACCACGTATGTGCCGAGCGCTCACCGATCCGGCAGTAGGCGATCACGGGGTGCCCATCGGCGAGGACCCCCGCCTCGGCGTAGAGCCCGCGCAGCTCGTGCGCTGATTTGAACGTCCCGTCCTCGTTCACGGCTTTTGACCAAGGGACCGAGGCGGCGCCGGGAATGTGGCCGCCGCGCTGAGCGCCCTCCTGCTCATAGCCGGCCGCCGTGATCAGCTCGCCCGAGTACTCCTGCGGGCTGCGCACGTCGATTAGGTTCGTTCCGTTCTCCAGAGCCGCCTGGATCTCGTCGCGGTAGGCTCGAATCGAGTCGTCGCCGGCCTCGACGGCGAAGGTCGCCAGCGGATAGGACGGGACCTCGGTCCCCGTCTCGCGTCCCTCGGCGAGCCACTTTTCGCGCGGTCCGTCGACCAATTTCACCTTGTTGTGGCCGTAGTAGACGAAGTACCAGTAGGTATAGGCGGCGAACCAGTTATTGCGGTCGCCATAGAGGACGACGGTGTGGTCGTTGGAGATGCCGCGGCTGCCCATCAGCTCGCCGAAGGCCCCGGCGTCGAGGAAGTCCCGGCTGACTGGGTCTTGGAGGTCTGCCTGCCAATCAAAGCCGATCGCGCCGGGGATATGGCCCTCGACGTAGAGGGCCGGGTTCTCGTCGACCTCGACGATTCGAACCGAGTCGTCGTCGAGGTGCTCGGCGACCCAATCGGTGTCGACCAATACGTCCTTTGCATAGCTCATCGCAGCCTCCAGAAGTCCCGTCGCCATTGCCTAGATTCCGATCGGAGTTTAGACCTTTCGCGGTATTTTACCCAATCATCGTGGGAAAAAGTTTGGCGAGGGAGAGTTGCCGGGATGGGCCGCGTCGGGGTCGCTTACAGGGAGTCGCGGGCCGGGTTCACTGCGTGCAGGGGGCAGACGAGCCCCCGATACCTGGCGCTGTAAAAGAGGATGACGCTTATCGCGCCGATCTGGATGCCGCCGAGCACGATGAAGACCAGCGCGGGAAGCAGTACGGCGTGAACGGTCACCAGGACCGAGGCGAGAAAAGCCAAAGCCAGAATGCGCGTCTACTGATTCCGGCCGAACACCGCTCCTGAATCAAGTGGCGAATCTGCGGAAGGTAGGCATATCCCGCTAATGACGCTCCACTCAGGCCTATCAACTCGCTCATGGAGTCCTTTCAAGTCCGGGCGTCGCCTCTCCCTGAGCCTTTCCGTCCCCAAATTCTGGCTGTATTGGGGCGAGCGGAACAACCATTAGCGGGCATCGCGATGCCCGAGCGAGATGCTTGGAGATGCGGTTGGCGATCAGGCGTCCTTTGGGTCCTTCGATCGAGGACCCGAGCAGCAGCAGGTCTACTTCTTCTCCGAAGGTTCCTAGCTCCTCGACGGGTATCCCATATGCCGGCCGCGCGGTCACGTGATCGAGTTCACCGAGCCGGCGTCTCAGCTCGTTGAGGCGTGGGTCGGTTCCCATGACGCTGTTCAGTGGCGCGAGCTTGGAACCGTCGAAGCGAACTGCAGCGACGACGATCAGGGCATGGATCTCGACGCCTCCGCCCCCAGCAAGCTCGCGTGCCTTAGCAAGAGCGGCTTCGCTCTCGGCCGAGGCGTCATATCCCACGCCGATGATCTCGATGGGCGCCGAGACCTCGGCGTATCCCCGCGGTGGAATGGCTACCGCGCAGGGAGCGCATTGAAGCGAAGATCGCGTGTCGTCCCCCACTAGTACCCGACCCACAACACCCCGGCGGCAAGTGCCGACGATCAGCAGGTCTGCTCCATGCTCCTCGGCGTAGCGGTGCAACCCGGCAGCTACCGAGGTCCCACCGATGCTGGCCACCTCTGCTACCCCACCGGCCGCCTCCCGTTCGCTTTCCAGCAGGCGTTGTGCCTCCTTTTGTGCCGCGGAATCGAATTCATGGACGATGACAGCGGTCGTTTCCAAGTGGACGTGGACCAGGGTGAGTTTTCCTCGGTGATCCAGGAGACGATGAGCCAGAGCAGCAGCGTCGCGGCCACCGCTCCTACCGTCGACTCCGACGATCACGTTCTTGAACATCGTGGACCCCTTTCATCCTGCGTCGAGAAGGTGCGCCCTACCGGCCGCACGCCGACGATTTCGAGGCGTTGCCTCCCACCTTTGGGCAGATGAACCACGACGATCTCGCCTGCTTTGCGACCGATCAGGGCCTGGCCGATCGGTGACGCGGCCGAGGCGGTTTTGGCGCGTGGAGCTTCGTAGCCGCCGACCAGCTCATGCTCCATCAACTCACCGTTGTCGGAGTTCTTGACCTCGACAATCGTGCCCACCGCTGCCCTGCCGTCGAGCGATCCGCTGTCGATGACCTGGGCCCGCTCCAGCAGCTCATCGAGCCGGGCGGCTCGGACGGCCAGGATGATCTCTTCTCCTGAATCTGCAGGTAGTCGTCATTCCCCACCGGAGCACCGAATGCGCGTGCCTCTCGCAGCCGGTCGGCCAGGTCGCCCTCCAGCTCGCGGCGCAGGCGCTTGAGCTCCGCGCGTAGAACCCGCTCGCCATCGCGGGTGATGATGGAGCTGGGCGGGGCTCCGAGGCTGCCATTTGTCGTGCTCGAATTGTCACGGACAACGGCCTGGGTCTCTGCGGTTGTAGTCATGCCGATGATCTTCGCCTCTTCCAGAGCCGTCAGCTATGGGCTCAAAGACCCATTTCGTGAGAGCGTCAAGCGAATGCAGTCCGCCCCTTCGACAACGGCCCGTCCATCGTTGCAGTGGCAGTGGGAGACATCGATGACAAGGTCGGGGCAACCCCAGCGCCTGTATTCGTCGGCATCGACTAGGAACGGGACGCCTCCGACCTGGCCGAGTTGCAGGTCGTTGATCCCAGGCGGCAGCTTCGCCTCGGTCACCGAGTGCGGGATGTCGCAGCCGCGGCCGCCGCTTGACCCGTGAAAGGCGATCGCCCGATGCTCGACCCGAAGTCGCATGATCGCGTCGACGGCCGCCGGGGTCGCGATGACCGTGCCCATATTGGGCGGAACGCGGTGACTGCGACACGTCCGGCGAGCCGTTGCTCGAGCATCAATCGAGGTTGCGTTGAAACCCACGGCTCGATTCGATTCGATCGGCTCCGACGGCTGCCCGAAGCTTGTGACGTGCGTCGTGCAGGGTCTTGTAGATGGCCCCGTGGCATTTGCCCAGCCGCGCGGCCAGCACATCGATCGGGACATCGTTGAGCGCCACGGCGACGAGAACCTCACGCTGGTGGGCGCTTAGGCGGGTTGCCATCGCCTCTTTCAGCGTGGCGAAAAGCTCCTTCATCTCAAGGTTCTCGTGGGCCGTTGGACCGCAGCTGGCAAATCGGCCCCAGCCGTCTGATTCAGTCGGTATCTCCCGGCCCTGCCAGGCGCGAGTGCGAACGGCCGCGGCGGCCTCAAACAGGGCGAACTTGTAGGCCCAGGTGGTAAAGCGACTATCGCCGTGGAAGTCATCGAGCTTGCGGAGTACCGCGAGGAGGGCGTCATCGGCGCTCTGCTGAGCGAGGTCGTCGTAGTCATCTCCCCATAAATGAGGAAGCATCGCGCGGCGACGGTTGACCTCAAACCGCGCCCCCCTGAGAAGCAGGGAATGCAGCTCCTCGATACCTGCCTCCAGGTGGGGACTGCCCGGCGTGAGCCGCTCGATCCATTCCTGCGAATCCGGATCCAGATCGCGCCTGACAGCGCCTTCGCTCGGCAGGAGAGCTGGACGGTCGGAGGTTCCGAGCATGTCAACAGCGTCACGGTTCGCCAAAGCACAGGCCATGGGCAGCAATGCCCATCTCCTCTTCGGGACCACCGAGCCCGGCAAAGCGCCCGCCTACAGAGGTAAGACGAAGCTCCGATCATGCGCTAAGCAAGAAAGACCAAAGATCCATACGAACTGTCGAACACGATCGGAAGGTGGCAAGCGCGATGAGCAAGAAGCAGACCTTCATCATCGTCGGCGCAAGTCTGGCCGGCGCAAAGGCCGCTGAGGAGCTGCGCGAGCGAGGGTTCGACGGGCGGGTGGTGCTGATCGGCTCGGAGCCTGAGCGGCCCTACGAACGACCACCGCTGACCAAGGACTACCTGCGGGGTGAGTCAGACCGCGAGTCGACCTTTGTTCACGAGGACGGCTTCTACGCCCAGCACGAGATCTCGCTGATGACAGAGACGACCGTCTCGGCGATCGACCCCGCCTTGGGCGCCATCACGCTGGCGGACGGCCGTGAGCTCGGCTACGACCGACTTCTTCTGGCCACCGGCGCGGAGCCGCGACAGATGACGGTCCCCGGAGCTGAGCTCGACGGGATTCACTATCTGCGCACTCTCGCCGACTGCGACCTGCTGCAAGACCGGCTCGACCGCAGTGCTCGCGTCGCGGTCGTGGGAGCGGGTTGGATCGGCAGCGAGTTCGCCGCTTCGGCTCGCCAGGGCGGCCACGAGGTCACTCTGATCGACCCGACCGCTCTGCCCAACGAGCGGATCTTCGGTGCCGAGATCGGGGCTTTCTATCGCGACGTACATGTCGGACACGGCATCGACATGGCCCTGGGCGAGGGGGTCGAGTCATTCGAGGGGGACGGCGCGCTCGAGCGGCTGCGCACCAGCAGCGGCCAGGTGATCGACTGCGACCTCGCTGTGGTCGGAATTGGCGTCATTCCGCGCCTGGAGCTCGCCAAGAACGCCGGCCTGTCGATCGACAACGGCATCCTCGTCGACGACGCGCTGCAGACTTCGGCGCCCGGGATATTCGCCGCCGGTGACGTGGCCGGAGCGTGGCACCCCTTCTACGGCGAACGGATTCGAGTCGAGCACTGGTCGAATGCACTCAACCAGGGACCGGCGGCCGCCCGGGCGATGCTCGGCGAAGCGGTCAGCTATGACCACATTCCCTACTTCTTCTCGGATCAGTATGAGGTGGGAATGGAGTACTCGGGGTACGCGCCACAGTGGGATGAGGTCGTCTTTCGCGGCGAGCGGGAGAGCGGCGAGTTCATCGCCTTCTGGCTGCGCGACGGGAGGGTGGCAGCCGGGATGAACGTCAACATTTGGGACGTCAACGACCAGATCCGTGCCCTGATTGGATCCCGTCAGGCGATTGACCCAAAGGCGCTGAGCGACCCTGATACGCCACTTGCTTCGTTGAGCGCCGAGCCCGCCCGGGGAGGTTGAACGGAATGCCTCCCAGCCCCAAGCTCGAGGGCCTGCACAACGCCGGCGTTTCGATCTGGCTCGACACGCTTTCCCGCGAGCTGCTCGAAAGCGGTGAATTCGCCAACTTGATCCGCGACCGCAGCGTCACCGGGGCGACGTCGAACCCGACGATCTTCGCCAAGGCGATCACCGGCTCAGATCTCTATGACGAGCAGTTGCGGCGCCTGTCCGCCAAGGGGGACACCGACCTTCAGGAGCTTTTCTTCACGCTGGCGCTGGATGACGTCCGTGCGGCCGCCCGCGAGCTGCGCCCCACCTATGACGCGAGCGGCGGTCGCGACGGCTTCATCTCCTTCGAGTGCACGCCCGATCTCGCCGACGACACCGAGGCCACCATCGCCCAGGCGACGGATCTCTGGCAGCGCCTTGACCAGCCCAACGTGATGATCAAGGTCCCCGCCACCCGCGCAGGCCTGCCGGCGATAGAGGAGCTGACGCGCCGGGGGATCAATGTCAACGTGACGTTGCTCTTCGCGATCGATCGCTATGAGCAGGTAATCGACGCATATCTGCGCGGACTCAGTGCCCGGGCCCAGGCAGGCGAGCCGCTCTCCGGGATCGCATCGGCTGCATCGTTTTTCCTCTCACGCATCGACACCAAGGTCGACGCCCAGCTCGCCGAGGACTCACCGTTGCGCGGCAGGGTGGCGATCGCCAGCGCCCGGGTCGCCTACCAGCGCTACCTCACCAAGTTCTCCGGCCGCGAGTGGGAGCGCCTGGTGGGTCTTGGCGCCCGTCCCCAGCGGCCGTTGTGGGCGAGCACCGGGACCAAGAACTCCGCCTACTCCGATGTCGTCTACGTCGCTGAGCTGATCGGTCCTGGGGTAATCAACACGATGCCCGAGAAGACGCTGCGCGCCTTCGCCGATCACGGCGAGGTTGCCGATACTCTCGCCGTCAACCCGGCCGCCGCCGCGAATGTCCTCGTCGACGCCGCGACCGCCGGAATAGACCTCGCGGCGATCACTGCGGGCCTCGAGCGCGAGGGTGTGCAGTCCTTCTGTGACTCCTACCGCGACTTGCTCGCCTGCATCGAGAGCGAGCTCGGCGCGGTGAGGGCGCGCGGCGGCTGACGGGCCCTCCCTACTCGTGATAGTTGCGAGCCTCAGGAGGCAAGCGAGATGAAGCCGCCGACGATCGTTCCGTAGGCGATGTGCGCGACGATCGTCACCAACGGGGTCCGGCGGCCGTAGTTCAGCATCAGGAAACCCGGCGCCTCCAACAACGGTCGGTCAGGGGCGGCGCTGAACGGCGTGCCCATTCGGGGGTGAATGGCGGGGAGCACCACGGTTACCAGGGCCGTGCCGGCGAAGAGGCCGTGGACGAGGCCGAACAAGGCCCCCAGGGCCCAGCCGCTCTCGCCAATAGCGGCAAAGATTCCCAGGTAGACCATCCCGAAAAGCAGTCCCGTGGCGAAATGCATCGCGTAGCCCAAGGCCTTGGCACGGCCGCGATCGGAGGACACGATGGTCCCGAGCAGGAATGGCAGGTCCATCCGCGTCAGCCCGAACCCGCTGGCGGCGCTGAGCGCGGTGGTCAGAACCAGGGTCCCGACGAATCCACCAGCGATGGCGCCCCAGATGCTCATGAGCGTTGCTTCATGCCAATCGAAACCGCAGCGTTGATCAACGCCAGGTGGACCAGGCCCTGGGGCATGTTTCCAAGGAATTCACCGCTCTGGTGATCGACCTCCTCCGAATAGAGGCCGACGTCGTTCGCCAATCCGATCAGCTGCTCCATCAACTCGGTGGCCTCGTCGATCCGGTCAGCGCGGGCGAGCGCATCGGCGAGCCAGAACGAACAGCAAAGGAAGGCTCCCTCGGTTCCCCCAAGCCCGTCCTCGCCGCTGTAGCGATTCAACAGAGGGCCGGATCCGAGCTCGCGCCTGAGGGTCGTGATCGTCGCGTTCAAATGGGGATCGCGTTCGCTCGGGTAGTCCATCAACGCGCCGAGCAGGAGGCTGGAATCGAGCTCGCCGCTCCCCGCCGATCGCACGTAACAGCCAGCCTCCTCAGACCAACACCGCTCGTCTACGAATGTTCGGATTGCCTTGGCCTCTCTCTGCCATCTAGTCGCATGAGCTCGCGGAATCAAATCTCGTTCGGCCAGGCGGAGGGCGCCGGCAAGAGCTACCCAGCACATGATCTTGGAGTGCGTGAAGTGCAGGGGCTCGCTGCGCACCTCCCAGATGCCGCAGTCCGGACGCCGCCACAGCTCGCAGATGAGGTCGGCCATCTCCGCCAGTCGCCGGCCGGTGTCGGAGTCAAGATCGCCGCCCGAGGAGGCGTAGAGCCATGCGGTCTGCATCAGATCGCCGTAGATGTCGAGCTGCTCTTGGTCGACCGCGGCATTGCCGATTCGCACCGGCTTCGAGCCCTGATAGCCGCTCAGGGGGAGAATCGACTCCGGGGCGCGATCGCCTCCGTTGAGGCGGTAGAGGACTCTGAGACGGGGATGAGTCAGCTGTGAGGCGTGCAGCAACCACCAGAAGAAGGACTCGCTCTCCTGCGGGCAGCCCAACCGCATCAGGGCATGCAGGGTGAGCGCCGAATCGCGAACCCAGCAGAAGCGATAGTCCCAGTTGCGATCGCCTCCGAGCTCCTCGGGCAACGAGGCGGTTCCGGCCGCCGCGATCGCTCCAGAGGGAGAGTGGATCAAGAGCTTGAGAACCAGGGCGCTGCGGATAACCGCATCCCGCCAGGGCCCCTCGTAGGTTCGGCCGGCAGACCACCCGCGCCAGAAGGCAATCGTCGACATTAGACGCGACTCCACTTCGGTGCGAGAGGGGAAGACCAACGGCTCTTCATGAGCGGCGCTCAGGGCAAGTAGCGCGTCATCGCCCGCGCATGCCACATAGCTGGCGCTGATCGAGGTCTCATTGAGGACGGGGACGCCAGCGTCCCAGGAGGACACGGCGAGCGCGTCCTTCCCGCTCCTCGCAACCGGGGTTTCGCCACGGCGGCTGAGTTCCGGCCGCCGGCTTCCGTACATGAATCGAGGTTCGACTCCCCAGCGCATCGGCACGCGGCCCGAAAGACCCTCGACCCGTCGAGCGAGCTCTCGGGAGGGCACCAGCCCACTGCCCGGCAACAGCATCGCGTCGGTAACGCGCACTACGCCCACCTCCGTCTTAAAGATGGTCTGCAGCGCGTTGGTCTCCGGAAGATAGGCCCGTTCGATCGTGAATGGCGGTTCAGGGGCGAGGCTGAAACTGCCGCCGCTCTGGGCGTCGAGAATGGCCCCGAAGACGCTCGGCGAATCGAGGTCTGGCAGGCATAGCCAGTCGATCGATCCTTTGCTCGAAACCAGGGCCAACGTACGCCCATCGCCGATTGCTCCGTACTCACGCAGCGGCGAATAGCCTGCGTCGCGCATCAGAGTAGAGCTACCCGAGTCACTTGAGGGAAACTCGGGCAGCGGCGCGTCTCGCGAAAGGCCTCAGGGGCATGCAGGACTCGGAAACGAGGCCCTCCCTCTGCTGTCGTCGCCGACCTCAAATCGGTCGACGTCATGCTGATCGGTCCAGAGCGTGAAGCTGGTGGCTCGTCGAATCCACGCTGTTTCGGTGGATAACCAGGATTGGACGACGGGCGTGGTGGACGACCGCGCTGGAGACGCTTCCGAGCAACATCGAGCGCAAGCCCGTCAGGCCTCGGGAGCCCATGACGACGATCGCGGCCTGCCGGCGCTCAGCGGTCTCGATGATCGTCTCCCAGATCGGCCCGTCGGCCTCGACCGCGAGCGGCTCGGCTTCCAGTCCCGACTCGCGCGCGAGGGCCACCCCTTCTTCCGCTCTGCCCTGACCATCCTCGGAGGCGAGGTGGTCGAGCTCGGTGAAGTTGGGCATTACCGTCGCCCCCGACCAGGTCACGCTGGCCAGACCGGAAATGGGCTGCCACACCGTCAAGACCAGTGCATAGCCACCTGGAAAGAGATCCCCGGCTTCGGCGATCATGTGCTTCGCGTCCTCGGAACCGTCAAAGCAGAGCATCAATGGGTCGGCGGGCATGGCACGGGCCTCCTCGGAATTTGTTGGCGGGCGACGGTCGTGGTGCTTCGGTCCAATCTTCCTCATAGCCGGGCCTGCGCACCATGGGTCGGAATGCCCATTGACGCGGAACGTCAAAGTGCGACAGTGGTTTCGATGCAACCGTCGACAATGCAATCGTGACCAACGGCGTCGAGCCGTCCTCAGAGGCGGCGCTTTCGAACCTAGTTTCCCCTCGCCCCGGGCATGACAAGCGCCTTCCGCTGCTGTGGCGAGCCTTTTTCGCCAGCGCCCTAATCATGGTCGTCGCCGCGGTTCTGCTCGTCGTCACCCCCGTCACGATCCACGCTCCGGTCACCTTCGGTCAGTTCGCGATCATCATCGGCGGGCTTGGCCTAATGCTGGCGGCCAATCTCTGGGTTCTCAGAAGGGTGCTGGCTCCGCTTCGAAAGCTGACGGCGCTGATGACGAGAATCGATCCGGACCAGCCCGGGGAACGGATTACGGAGCTCGGGTCTTATGGCCCTGACGTCGCCGCCCTTAGTGATGCCTTCAACCTGATGCTCGACCGCCTCGAGCGCGAGCGATACGAGAGCGCTCGCGTGGCGCTTGCCGCGCAGGAGAGCGAGCGCAAGCGCTTGGCTGGCGAGTTGCACGACGAGATCGGCCAGACCCTGACCGCGGCGGCAATCCAGATAGAGCACGCCGCCGATGTCGGCCGTGACTCTCCGGCGGACCTGCGCCGGATCGCCGATGCCGTTCGCGGGAGCCTCGATGAAGTCCGTCGGATCGCCCGCGAGTTGAGGCCGGAGGCGCTCGATGACCTCGGTTTGGTCAATGCACTCATTTCCCTCTGCTCACGCCTGGCCTCGCAGGGAGACCTGCGCATAGAGCGCCAATTGGAAAAGCTCCCCGATCTCCCACCTGACCTGGAGTTGGTTATCTACCGGGTGGCACAGGAGAGTCTGACCAACGTCGTCCGCCACGCTCAGGCGTCGGAGGCGACGCTGAGGCTCGCGGCAAGCTCACACATGGCGACGCTTTCGATTACCGACAACGGTCGCGGCCTGCCGGCCGATCTTCCGGCCCGTACCGCCGGAATCAGCGGCATGCGCGAACGAGCGCGGCTGGCCCACGGAAAGCTGGAAATTGAATCGGGGCCGGGCGGCGGCACGACTGTTCGCCTCGAACTGCCATGGGGAGAGCTCGATGCCGGTCCCGCTTAAGACGAAGATCCTGCTCGCCGACGACCACGTTGTCGTCCGCGACGGGCTGCGAATGGTGCTCGATGCGGCTCCCGATCTTGAAGTCGTCGCAGAGGCCGACGACGGTGCCGAGGCCGTCGACGTGGCAATCGCGGAAGAAGTCGATCTGGCGATTCTCGATGTCTCGATGCCGCGGATGACGGGCCTGCAGGCCGCCAGGGAGATCGCTCGCAGGAAGCCCGAGCTGCGAATCCTGATGCTCTCGATGCATGAAAATGAGCAGTACCTGTTCGAAGCGCTGAAGGCGGGCGCGTCGGGCTACGTGCTGAAGTCAGTTGCCAATCGCGACCTGATCGAGGCCTGCCGCGCGACGATGCGAGGTGAGCCCTTTCTGTACCCGGCCGCTGTGACCAGCTTGGTCCGCGACTATCTGGATGGTGCCCGACGGGGAGAGACTCTTCCCCAAGATCCGTTGACTCCCCGTGAACTCGAAGTGGTGAAGCTGATCGCCGAAGGACATACCAGCGAGGAGATCGCCCAGATGTTGGTAATCAGCAAGAAGACGGTTGACCGTCACCGCGCCAACATGCTCGAGAAGCTGGGCATGCGAAATCGGGTCGAGCTGACTCGCTACGCGATCAGGCGGGGGCTTGTGGAGGCCTGAGCCACCCGGCGCAGTTCCTGTGGAGGAACTTGGGTCTAAACACCCATGGCCGTAGACAACGAACTGATCGATGCTTGACGTCGATGTCCCGCAAGGGATCCCAAAAACCACCAGAGTCGGGAGGTTCAGATGCATCAAGCCCCGCAGCAATCCAGGCCCGCCCGGTCAGGTCTCTCCGCCGCGACCACCCGAGCCCAGCACGCCCTACATTCAATGCGCGCTCAGTTCGGTCAGACTCGACTCGACGAAGAATTGGCGGCGGGAGTGCCGCCTGGCTCCAGCACCTTCCTTCGCGAGCGAGCGCGCTACCTCGTATCTCGGGATTCGCGGCTGAAAATGGCCGCGGGCTTGGGTCGGACCCTCCACCAGGGCAATCGCCCCTCGTTACACACCGCGCAGGTGCCGGTTCGCTCTCGGGCGGTGCGCGCCGCAGCACCAGCGTTGGAGATGCTGGCCGCCCGGCTGAGAGGCTCCCTGCCGATCGCTCCGCAGGGAGCGGCCAGGACGAAGATCTTGCTGAGCGACGGGCGGGGCCCGCTCTACAACCCGGGCAGTGGGCTCGATCTGAAGACGGCCGCGCGCCGGGCGTTGGCTGCGCTCGACGTTGACGCGGGTGGCCGGCAACGAGTCGGTACTACTCCAACGGTCAGCCCAAGACGCGACCGCGTCGCATGAGGCCCAGAGTGAACCCAGACAGTCGTCAAGAGAGGACAAAATGAAGAAGATCGCAATCGCGTTTGCTCTCGCCCTCGCATCGATCGCATTGGTCGCCTGCGGCGGTGGGAGCTCCAGCAGCTCCGACAGCGAAGCCACCTCGCCAAGCAGCGGCGTTGGAGAAACCGAAGGAAAGTCGGCTGGCAGCGCGTCCACCCTCGACATCGCAGCCGCTTCCAGCGGCCTCGCCTACGCCAGCGATAGCGCTACGGCGTCGGCTGGCGAAGTGACGGTCGATCTGGACAATCCCCAGCCACTCGAACATGACGTCGCGATCGAAGACTCCGGCGGCAAGGTCGTGGGCCAGACCGAAGTCATCACGGAAAGCGAAACCTCCACCGTCGTCAACCTGAAACCGGGTACTTACACCTTCTTCTGCACCGTCCCAGGCCATCGGGAAGCCGGCATGGAAGGGACTCTCACGGTCAAATAGGACAGCTCACATCGATTCCAGGCAACACCGTTCGCCAGAATCCATGCTCGTGACGGGTGACTTCCCTAACCGGGCTGACGGCTGGGGCGCGCCATAGCCGAGCCCCAGCCCGATGAAGCGCGATACCAGGTAAGCGCTATCGAGCGGGTGACTCCCACGATCGTTGAACTATGGCTTCGCCCGCTCGCAGAGCCAATCGCATTTCAGTCCGGCCAGTACGCGTTGGTGGAGGACTCAGACCGCCGCGTGCCGCCGCGGTCCTACTCGCCCGCCAATGCTCCGCGTCCGGACGGTGAAGTCTCGCTGCTGGTTACCCGCGTGTCCGAAGGAACCACCAGCAGCTGGGTTCACGACCAGCTGCGCATCGGAGACGAGGTGATCCTCACCGGCCCCTACGGAGACTTTGTTAGCCAGAAGACCTCCCTTGCACCCTGCCTATATCTGGCAGCCGGGGCGGGCCTGGCGCCAGTCCGTGCTCTGGTCGAGACCTCCCTGTCGTCCTTTCCACAGCAGCCGGTGACGGTCGTGTTCTCGGCTCGTTCCAGCGCCGACGTGCTGAGCCGAGATCTGTTCCTGGGCTGGCAGGCGGTCCACCAGCGGTTTCGATTCATCGTGACCCTGACCGGCGAGGGTCAGCGTAGGCGCGTGCCGGATCTACTGCCGGATATTTGCCCCGACCTCGCCGATCACGAAGTCTTCATAGCGGGTTCGCCGGGGTTCGTCCTCGCCTCTGCTGCCGCGGCTGGAGCGCTTGGTGCGGCACCTGAGCGCATCCACTCCGAGCTCTTCTTCGTCGAGGCGCGGGCGTAAACGCAGCTAATCGATCGAAATGGATAGGGGCACCCATTGTCGCCCGTTGAGAAATGGCAGAAAATTGATGCATGAGCCAAATCGCAGTCCGCTGCCATCCATTTGCCCCCGTCGCCTCCGAGGAAGTGCAGAAGTGGTTGACGGCGGAGGTCAAGCGCCTGCGTAAAGATGCTCCCGAGGCGGCGATCCGCCTCCTGCGTCTCAGCCAACCTGGCCCCGAGGGTGAGATCGCAGTCGGATGGCAGATCGAGCTAGGCATAACCCCGCCAGCGTCCCCGCTCGACGATGACAGCTTGGGCGAGCTCCTGAGGGATCTACGCTTGCTTGGCCTGCAGCCCTCGGTGCTTCAGGCCGAAAGCTCGGGAGTGCGTGCCCCGGATTCGCCGATTAGCACGGTGGAGCGGTCTCTCGTGCTCGACAGCTGCAGTTTGGTCGCGGACTGAACCGAGCGGCTTTCGGCGGTTGGGTATCAAAACCTATGTTCAGCAGGTGCACTTCGTGACAGGATCGGCGAATGATCGAGCCACGCTCGCCAGCCACCCCGACCAACGACGAGACAGAGACGCTCGAGGAACCGGCCAGCTCCGCGTCGGCGAGCTCCGATGAAACGGGCGACGAATCCTTTCCCGCCAGCGATCCCCCCGCCGTCTGGACCTGGGAAGTCAACAGCGTGCGGAGGGGTTAGGGACGAGGTGACCCCGGGTGGGTTGCCACGGCTTGTCCGCTCAGTTCTGGGCTGCTCATCCTGGAGCCGGCTACCGGAACGGGTGGCGAGATGATCGCCGCGGTGCTACTTTTCCCAATGTTAGTAGGAAAAATATGACGCGACCGGAAGTTTGATGGCAGACACCGCGCTCCAACGATCGGCACCGCAGGCAGACCGCACGACGACCGATCCCCATGCCCCTGGTTTCGGTATTTCCGGAGACGAGCTTTTCCGCAAGTGGTCGCGTGGCATCGTCGGAGCCCTCGTCGGCGGCGCTATCGGCTTTGCGTTGGTCGTCGGGCTGAGAGCGATATCGGGCCTGCCGACCTTCCAGACCGAACAGACCGGCTACCCCCATGTGGTTGTTCCGGTCATCACCGGAGCTTTCGGCTTCTTGGTCGGCTTCGGCGCGATCACCTACTGGTTGCGCTGGGCGCTCGGGATGCCGACCCAGCCGGAGGACCATGCCGAACACGGGGCAGCTACCTGGCGCGACTACTTCACCTTCAACACCGATCACAAGGTCATCGGGATCCAGTACATCGTCACCACCTTCTTCTTCTTTTTCATCGGTGGCCTGCTGGCGATGCTGATCCGAGCTGAGCTCGCCCAGCCGGGGACGCAGATCGTCGACGCCGCGAGCTACAACTCGATCTTCTCCGCGCACGCGACGATCATGATCTTCCTCTTCGTGATCCCGGTCTTCGCCGGGATCGCCAACTACGTCCTGCCGCTGATGATCGGCGCCCCGGATATGGCCTTCCCGCGGCTGAACGCGCTCAGCTTCTGGCTGCTGGTCCTGGCGGGCATCATCTTCATGTCGAGCTTCCTGGTCCCGGGCGGCGCCTTCGACGCCGGCTGGACCGGCTATGCGCCGCTCTCGACCGGGGCGCCGCTCGGGCAGTCCTTCTTCAACATCGGCGTCCAGTTCGCCGGCTTCTCCTCGATCCTCGCCGCGCTCAACTTCCTGGTCACGATCATCACCATGCGCGCCCCAGGGATGACCTTCTGGCGGATGCCACTGCTGGTCTGGGCCAACCTCGCGACTTCGCTGCTGGTGATCGCCGCGACGCCGTTCATCGCCGGAGTGCAGTTCATGGTCCTGTTCGACCGCATTCTGCACACCAACTTCTTCCAGTTCGCCTCCGGTGGCGACGTCGTCAGCTACCAGCACATCTTCTGGTTCTACTCCCACCCCGCCGTCTACATCATGATCATCCCTGGCTTCGGGATCATCAGCGAGGTCATCTCCACCCACTCGCGAAAGCCGATCTTCGGTTACCGGCTGATGTCGCTCTCGCTGATCGCGATCATCGTCCTCAGCTACTCGGTCTGGGCCCACCACATGTTCGTCGCCGGCATGTTCAGCTGGCTGCGGGTGCCGATGATGATGACTTCGGTCCTGATCGCGGTCCCGACCGGGATCAAGATCTTCTCCTGGCTGGGCACGCTCTACTTCGGCAAGATCAACCTGCGCTCGACCTCGATGCTCTTCGCGCTGGGATTCATCGGCAGCTTCATCCTCGGAGGCATCAGCGGCGTGATGATCGCGATGGTCCCGATTGACATCCACGTCACCGACACCTACTTCATCGTCGCCCACATCCACTTCGTCCTCTTCGCCGGCTCGGTGTTCACGATCTTCGCCGGCGTCTATTACTGGTTCCCGAAGATCACCGGGCGGATGTATGACGAGAAGCTGGGTCGGTTTCACTTCTGGCTGACGCTGATCGGCACCTGGGGAACCTTCATCCCGATGCACTGGATCGGGATGGACGGGATGCCGCGGCGGGTCGTCGACTACGCGACCCAGTTCGGCGAGTGGAACCTGTTGATCTCGGTCTTCGGCTTCATGCTCGGGGCCGCCCAGCTGCTCTTCCTCTACAACATGATCGTCAGCTGGCGCTTCGGCCCCCGCGCCCCGGCCAACCCTTGGCGGGCGAAGACGATCGAGTGGCAGGTCTCCTCGCCGCCGCCGCGCTTCAACTTCGAGCGGATTCCGCGTGTCGTCGGCGGGCCCTACGAATTTGGGATTCCCGGCGCCCGGCACGCCCTGATGAACGAGTCAGAAGTTGCTCCCGCCCAGGCTTCGACCACCGCCGTCGCGGTGCCTGCAGGTGAGTCGTCAAAGCAATGATTAGTTTGCACACATCGTCTGTGCAAAACTTGGATCATGGATCTACCGGCCTCGACAGATGACCCGCTGACGCAGCCCACCCGGGCGCGTATCTTCACTCTGCTGGCGGAGCTGAAGGAAGCGGTGGGGACCGACGATTTGGCGGCTCGCCTCGGCCTGCACCCCAACGGCGTGCGGGTCCACCTCGAGCGGCTGCAGGAGGCCGGCCTGGTCGAGCGCCGGCAGGAGCGAGCGGGGAGGGGGCGTCCCGGCGATCGCTGGACCGTGGCCCCCGGCGCGCAGCCCTCCGGCCAGTCGCCCTCTGCCTACGCCAGCCTCGCGGTCTGGCTGGCCCGTGCGATCCCCGCCGGGCCAACCCGGCTGCGTGAAGTCGAGCGGACCGGCCGGGAGATCGGCCGGGAGCTCGCGCCGAAGGAGAACGGCGACCCTGCGGAGGGACTGCGTCAGACCCTTGCCGCGCTCGGCTTTCAACCTTCGATGAAGGTGAAAGCCGACGGCGGCCTGACCTGCCGTCTCGATAACTGCCCCTATCGCGACTCGGTGCGCGAGAACGCCGATGTCGTCTGCACTCTGCACCGCGGGATCACGGCCGGTGTCCTCGAGAAGCTCGATCCGAAGGCCAAGCTGACCGGCTTCGAGCCTCACGATCCCGATCGGGCCGGCTGCCTGATCGAGGTCTCCAGGTGAGCAGCTCCGCCGCTCGCCACTGCCGCCAAGAACCCCGTCCGCGTCGCGAAGGCGACTTGCGCCCGACCGATGTCGTCGGCGCCTTCTTCATCTGTGGGCTCGCCTTTCTGCTCTCCGCGGCAGCGGTCGGTATCGCCCAATGGATCGCCCCGTGGCCGTGGGGCCACTGGCTTGCGCTGCATCTGGCGTTTGTCGGTGGCGTCTCGCAGCTGGTCCTCGGCGCCACCCAGTTTTTCGCCGGTGCCTTCCTCGCCACCGATCCTCCTCCGCGAGCTCTCATCCGCGCCCAGATCCTCTACTGGAATGCCGGTGCGATCCTGCTTGCGATTGCCGTTCCCGAGCATGCCGAGACGCTGATCTGGCTCGCGGCCGGCCTCTTGGTGGGGGGCCTGGTGGCCTGGGCGGCGGCGATTGCCGCGATGCGGCGATCCTCGCTGCGACGCTCCCCGTGGGCAACCCGGTGGTACGTCAGCGGGGCCTGCTTCCTCGGGCTGGGGATGGTGGCGGGGTCACTGCTGGCTCGCGGCGTGCCCTGGAGTCAGGGCGATCTCCTCGGGGCCCATATGTCGTTGAACCTGGCGGGCTGGTTCGGTGCGGCGATCGTCGGCACCCTGCATACCTTCTTCCCGTCGCTGACCCAAACCCAGCTTCGCTTTCCCCGCCTGCAGGGGGTCGCGTTCCTCGCCTGGACCGGAGGCGTGGCGGCGCTCGCCATCGGCTACGGCTGGGCACTCGAACCGCTCGCCCTCGCCGGCTGGCTCGGACTCTGCGCGGGTGCGATCGCGCTTCTCGTCAACATCGCCGCCTGCCTGCGCGAGGCGACTCGGCCGCTTTCGCTCCCGGCGCGAATCGTCGCGGCGGCCCAGCCCTTCCTTCTCGCCGGGCTCCTGGTCGCCACGGTTGCGGCGATCGCAGACGGCCCCTCGAATGCTCTGAGCGGCTCGACCCGGACCACCGTCGGCACGCTTTTGGTCAGCGGCTGGATCGGCCTCACCGTGCTCGGCTCGCTGACCCACCTGCTTGCCGTGGTCGTTAGGGTCCGCGGCGGCTTCGCGGCACGGATGCCGGCGGCACGACCACGGCTCGACGGCTTCATCGCCGCCCTGGCAATGGCTGGAATCGCAGCGCTGGCGCTCTCCCAGTCGTTTGGCGTCGACGGACTGCGAGGTCCCGCGGTCGCGGCACTGCTCCTGGCCTACGCCATGCTCGCCGGCCGCGTCGCAATCCTTGCCGCACGGGTCCTCCTCCGAGCTCGCCCGAGCCTCTGATGAAACGGGCAGAGGCGCTGCAGCCGCTCTCGCGCGATCATCTGAAGTCGCTGCTGGCCGCGAAGCGGCTGCGCGAGGCGACCGACGCCGACGCCGCCGGCCAGGACTTCCTTGCCTTCTGGGAGTCCGAGGGGCGACACCACTTCCGTGTCGAGGAGGAGGTGCTGCTGCCGGGTTGGGCCTTGCATTGCCCCGTGGACCGCGTCGCGGTGGCGCGGATGCTGGAGGAGCACCTGGCGATCCGGCGCGCGGCCCTGCGTGCGGCGGAGGCGGAAGCCTCACTCGCAGAGCTGCGAGACCTGGGCCGGCTCCTGGACGACCACGTGCGCTTCGAGGAGCGTGAGCTCTTCCCGATGGTCGAACGGGCCCTTGAGCCAGACGACCTCGCACGCCTCGCGATCGCGATCGAGCGGGCGGAGGAAAACCCGTGAGCAAGGGCGCGATGGAGATCCGCCTGAAGCGTGCCTACGAGCCCGCCGAGCCTTCTGACGGCTATCGAATCCTGGTCGACCGACTCTGGCCACGCGGCCTGTCCAAAGAGCGAGCAGAGCTCGATGAGTGGGACCGGGAACTGGCACCGAGCACCGAGCTGAGGCAGTGGTTCAGCCACGAGCCGAGCCGCTTTCCGGAGTTCCGACGACGCTTTTGCGAGGAGCTCGGGGAGCACCGCTCGGCGCTGGCGGGGCTGCGCCGGCGGGCCCGCGAAGGCACCCTCACCCTCGTCTACGCGGCCAAGGACACCGATCACAACGACGCCGTCGTCCTCGCAGAGGTACTGAGGCGCGGATTGCCACGCGGGGGACCGCGCTGACTGGCGGCGAGCGGAGCCCGGAGCTTTCGCGGGAGCGCCGTTTCTCGATCGAGCCATCGCCGCCGTTTCGGCTCGACCTGACGGCATGGGCGTTGCGGCGGCGACCTCACAACGAGGTCGACCGCTGGGATGGACACGTCTTCCGCCGCGCGCTGTCATTCGGCGAGGGTGCCATGGCTCTCGCGGTGACCCAGGCCGGCTCGCCGGACACTCCGAGGCTGGAGGTGGTGCTCAGGGGCGACACGATCGATCGCGGCGCCGAAGACCAGGCACGGCAGACGCTGGAGAGGCTCCTCGGACTCGGGACCGACCTATCTGGATTCGCGAGGATGGCCGCATCGGAACCCTCCCTCGAGGGCCTGGTCGCGCGGATGCGCGGACTGAAGCCGCCGCGGTTCGCGACCGTCTTCGAGGGACTGGTCAACGGCATTGCCTGCCAGCAGCTCTCGCTCGACGTCGGAGTGCATCTACTCAATCGGCTCAGCGCGGCTCATGGTCGATCGGACGGCGCTGGAGAGGATCGGCTTCACACGTTTCCCGGCCCGGCGGAGCTCGCGACAGTGGATCCGGCTGATCTCAAGCGCCTCGGGTTCAGCATGGCGAAGGCGCGGACGATCGTCACCAGCGCGGGGGGGATCGTCGATGGCGATCTGGATCTCCAGGCCTTGGAGGATGCCGGAGACGCCGAGGTGCTCGAGCGGCTGACGGGCCTGCACGGCGTCGGCCGCTGGACCGCGCAATACGTGATGCTGCGTGGACTCGGCCGCCTACACGTCTTCCCTGGCGACGACGTCGGGGCTCGCAACAAATTGAAGGCCTTTCTCGGGCTTGACGGGCAGCTCGACTACGAGCGGGTCGAGCAGGTCGTTTCGCGCTGGGCGCCGTACGGCGGTCTCGTCTACTTCCACCTGCTGCTCGACTCGCTTTCGCGGGCCGGCTTGGTGGCCTAGCTGGACTCCGAGCGCTTCGCGGCTCGGCGGCGGGCGTAGAGCTTGTCCTGAATCGTCATCGAGCCCGGATGATTCTCGCCGGGCCAGGGTGCCAACAGCAGGAACAAGCGTGCCTTGGAAATGGCGAGGACCTCATGTCGTTCGCCCGGAGCGAATTCGCTCAGAAGCCCGACGCCGCCACTTACGCTCTCCCCCGAAGCGGTGCTGACCTCGACCTCGCCGTCGATGACCAGGAGCCATGCGCGCTCGTGCACGACATGTTCGGCAAGTCCCTCACCGGCATCCAGATCGAGGACGATGACCCGGGCGGCGTCATGGGTCGAGAGGATCTCGGGCAAGCGGGGCTTGAGATCCAGCGACCTGAGCTTCCAGCTATTCATTCGCGCTCCCTCTTGAGTTGACTCTAAGCGGCCGCGGTGGCAGCGAGGTCGAGGCTGGCTCTCACCGCGCCGCGCATGAGGTCGAGGCCGGCCAGGTCGATCTCGGTCGAGCTATCGAGCACCGCCTTGGAAGGCTCCAGACTCTCACCGGCAAGGGAAGCGAGCAAGGGGGCCAGGTATCTCCCCGCGACCTTCCCCCGCGGGAACCAGAGTGCGTGGTCGGTCACCGCTGAGGTTTCGCCCTGGCCACCCTCCAGCTCGTTCCGCAGATATCTGGGTCGTTTGCCGGTCAGCAGGAGCCCGCGCAGGGTTGGGTGAAAAGGCTCTGGCTCGACCTCCTCATTGAGCTGCGCGGCGATCGTGGCGGCAACCGCGTCAGACTGTTGGGCGGCGAGCCCACCCTGCTTGACCGGGAAGTCGGTCGCGTCCCCAGCGGCAAATACATCGGGTAGGCCGCGCACGCGACCGTGCTCGTCGGCCGGAATGAATCCCCGCTGATCGCGCGGTATGCCGTCGATCTGGCGCCCTTCGTAGCTGGGCATGCTTACTACGCGATCCGCAGGGATCGAATCGCCGGGGGTCACGGACAGCTTGCCCCCCTCGAATCGAGTCGGGTAACTGCCGGTCTTGATCTCTATCCCTCGATCGGCGAGGAGCGCAGCGACCTGATTGCTGGCGTTCGGTCCGAATAGCTGCAGCGGTACATCCTCCGGGGTGACGATGACCAGCTCGGCGTTCCCGACTCCCAGTTCGGCGAGATGCGCCGAGGTCATCAGGGCAAGCTCGTAAATCGGAAGCGGCCAGCCGAAGCCGGCCGGCATCGTGAACAGCACTCTGCGTACCGCGCCTTCCTCCAGCTCCTTGAGGAGGCGGTCGAATCCCTCATGACCGGCCGGTCCCCAGAAGGTGATCGCGCCGGGAACCGACCAGTGCATCTTGGCTCCGCAGGCGATCAAGAGCTTGTCGTAGCCGATGCGGCGGCGCCGCCGCATCGTGGCTCGATGGAGCTCTGACTCCACGGATTCGAGTCCTTCGGCTCGGAAGAGCGCCCCGTGGCGTTGTGCGATCTCGGCAAGGTCGAATCGCAGCGCCTGACCGATCCCAAACGGCTCGGCCACCGCCAACGGCCGGTAGACGAACTGGCGGCGCGGAGCATGGATCTCGATCGTGACCCGATCACCGAGCAGTGCGCGTAGGGCCAGCAGCGCCTCGAGTGCCGCCACGCCCCCTCCCGCGATCAGTACGTGCGTCTTGGCGTCCTCGGTCATCGCTTGGCCTCGAGTCGATTGTGGGTTTTCGGGGTGGCCATCTATTTTACACATTGATATTGTGTAAAACAAGCAGCCACCTTGGGCTGCTGACCGAAAGGAGCAGCGATGGCCATTGCAACTCGCGCCGCCAAGACCACCTGGTCAGCCGACCTCGCCAGCGGACACGGTGTGGTCCAAGCCGACAGCGGAGGCTTTGACGATCTCGACGTAACTTGGGCCTCCCGCACCGAGGCTCCCGGCGGCAAGACCAGCCCGGAGGAGCTCTGCGCCGCGGCGCATTCCTCGTGCTTCGCGATGGCGCTCGCGCTCAAGCTGGGGGAGTCGAAGATGACGCCGCAGGAGCTGCAGGTGAAGGCGACCGTGACCCTTGCCGAGGTGGACGGTCTGCCGACGATCGTCTCCTCGGTGCTCGATGTGGGCGGACGGGTCGACGGGCTCGATGCGGCGGGGTTCGAGGCGGTCGTCGCCGAGGCCGCGGCCCTCTGTCCGGTTTCCCGCCTTTTCAGCGGGGCGGAGGTGACTGTGGACAGTCATCTTCTGGCCGAATGAATGGCTCTATAATTTATACAAGCTACCTGTGTAAAACAATCGAAGGAGGGGCCCTGTGGCTTATGTGATCAACGAGCCCTGCATCGGCACGAAGGACAACTCCTGCGTGGAGGTCTGCCCGGTCGACTGCATCCATCCCACGCCCGAGGAGCCCGACTACGACTCGGTGGAGATGCTCTACATAGACCCCGACGAGTGCATCGACTGCGACGCTTGCGTCGAGGCCTGCCCGGTGGACGCGATCACGTCCCAGGACATGGTCCCGCCGGAGTGGCAGAAGTACATCGAGATCAACGCCGCCTACTACCGCAAGGACAATGATTGATCGCCGCCACCTCAGCACCCCTGATCGCGGTACACGCCCTCGCCGCATCGATCTGGGTGGGGGGTCTGGTGGCGATCTTCATCGTCGCTCGGGCAGCTTCAAGCACCCTCCAACCCGCCCAGCGAGTTGAGTTCTTCCGCGCCCTTGGCCGCTCCTACGGGATCGTCGGCACCCTCGCGCTCCTGGTCGCGCTCGCGACTGGCGCGATTCTGCTCGACGGCCATCCCTGGGACGGTCTCATGGTCGCGGCCGCCGTTGTCGCCGGCGCCCTCCTGCTCGCCACCGCCGCGGGGATGGCCCAGGCCAGAGGGATGACGCGGTTGCGCCGTCGGGCGGTGGCTCAGGTCGGAGGTGAGCCGCTCGACCCACTGGTCCGCCGGGGCGCGATCGTCGCCGCGGTCCTGCGCGCCTGCATCGGCGTTCTAACCCTGGCTCTCGTCGTGCTCGGCGCGGCGTTGGTGAACTAGCCGAACGATGGACCGGCTGCTTTCATCGGATAGGGCTCAGCCGGTCGGGGAGCCTCTCCTGGCAGCCTGGACGCTGCCGCTGATCGTGGCGGCGATCGCCGTCGTGATCGTCGGCGGCTTCTACCTCGGCGGGCCGGGCCTCGGCATGGCGGCAGGGGCACTCGCCGCTACCTCGATCGTGGTGATGGCGGTTCGCCACCCGCCGCGAGGACCGATCGTGCCCGCTTCCCTGCGAGATTTTCGCCACCACCTGCTGGTCGTCGTCAGCGGCGCCCTCGAGGACGAGCGGGCGATTGAGCAGATCGTCGAGGTGGCCGGAATCAGGGACGTTGACCAAGCTGAGGCGGAGGTTGTGGTCCTGGTGGCCGCTCGGCATCGGTTCCTCGACCGCTGGGCCTCCGATTCGGACCCCGCGCACGATCAGGCTCAGCGCTGTCTTGTGCTGAGCGCCGCCTCGCTGGCCAAGGCGGGCGTCGCGACCGCCGCGCGGGTGGGTGACGAGGACATGGTCCAGGCCGTAGAGGATGAGCTACGCACCTTTCCCGCCACGGAGGTGGTCCTGGTGACCGGAGCTCCCGATTGCGACGTCGCCGGCAACGCCGCGGCATCGGAACTGGATTCTCGGCTTCAAGCGGACTTTCATCACCTGATCCTCGATTCACGTCGGCCCCCCGTGGGCGGACCGGAATCGACCATCCGATGAACGACGCCGTTTGCCAGCGGGTCGATGGCTACACCTGGGCGTTCACGGCCGCAGCAGGGGCGATGATCGTCGTCGGCGGCCTGGTGGCGGCCATCAACAGTGCGGCGCCGTTTGCCCATGGTTCGTGGCTGGCCGCCTACTTGGTGTTGGTCGGTGGGGTGGCTCAGCTACTCCTGGGCGTGGGGTGTCTGGGACTGCCGGCGCCCAGGCTCTCGGCTCGGCTAAGGCGCACCCAGCTGGGACTGTGGAACGTGGGCAACGCCGCCGTCGCCAGCGGTGTGCTCGGCGACGTGGTCGGCCTGGTCGTCGCCGGGAGCCTGGTGCTGCTGGGTGCCTTAGTCGGATTTGCGGTCGGCGCCGGCCGCGCTTCTTCAAACGCGCGCAGCCGCCTGATCCTCTATCGCGTAGCGATCCTCGGTCTGGCCGGCAGCGTTGTCATCGGCAGCGTGCTCGCCAACTCATCGCCCGGGAACTGAGCTGAGCGTGGCGTCGCGCCGCGGATCATTCGCGCTCGACCCGTTCTAATTCGGATTCGAGCAGGGCCTTCAAACTGCGGAAGTCCTCCGCGCAGGCCGGGCAGCCCTCGAGGTGGGCCCGCATCCCCGGCACGTGCCCGTCTGGGTCCGAACCGGCGAGGTTCAGCTCGACATAGCGGTCCAGCTCGGCGAAGCACTCCTCACAACCGAGCTCGGGTCCAACGGGCCCGAGGAGGCGGGCCAGCACCGCCTCGCGTCCCGGCGCCTCGCTCTTGTCGCGGTCGTTCATGACGCCTCCCCTCTGGTTCCTTCGATCCCGAAGCCACGCTCGGCGAGCGCAGTTCGCAGCTTGCGCCGAGCGTCGTGCAGGGTCTTGTAGAGGGCACCGCGAGTGGTCTCCAGTCGCTCGGCGAGGACGTCGATCGGAACGTCGTTCAGCGTCACAGCGACGAGTACCTCACGCTGGTGTTCGGAAAGGGCACCCTCGATCTCCTCGCGCAGCGCCCCGAACAGCTCGGTGTCCTCGACATGGGCGCCCGTGGAGCTGGCGGTGTCGGCCAGCACCGCCCAGGCATCTTCGGCGATCGGGATCTCGCGTCCCTGCCAGGCGCGGCGCCGAACCTTCACCGACGCCTCGAGCAGGGCGAACTTGTAGGCCCAGGTCGTGAAGCGGGCTTCGCCGCGAAAGTCCCCAAGCTTCGCCAGCACCGCCAACAGGGCATCGTCGGCGCTCTGCTGTGCGAGGTCCTCCTGATCGTCGCCGCGCAGGTGCGGAAGGGAAGCCCGGCGGCGATTGATCTCAAAGCGCGCCGCCTTCAACAGCAGCGCGTGCAGCTCGATAACGGCAGCGTCTCGCCTCGGTCCGCTCGCGCCGAGCCGCTCCAGCCAGAGCCGCGAGTTGTCCTCGCCCGGCGCGGCAGAATCTCCGGCAGGAGTCTCGATCGGCATCGTCATCGTCGCTGGCGCCACGCATTGTTAGCGACCGGCGCCGTTCGATCCTTACCTCCTCCTCGCACTGAGGGCCTGAGAGCACGATTTGTCGCCGCGACGGTAAGACTCGGTGACCGGGAGACGCCAAGACAGGGACAGCCAATCATCACCAAAGTTTGGAGGCCCACATGTCCAGCACCGCGACTCTCGACCCGCGCGAGGTCGGCCTGACTTCAACGACGTTCGGCGAACGCCTCAAGGGCGACCCTGCCTACCAGGCCTTTCTGCTCTTGCGGATCGCCTTCACCGTCGCGCCGATCCTCTTCGGCCTCGACAAGTTTTTCAACATCATGGTCGACTGGGAGTCTTACCTGGCGCCCTGGATTAACGACATCATTCCCGGCAGCGCGTCAACCGCGATGCACCTGGTGGGCGTGATCGAGATCATCGCCGGCATCGCCGTCGCCCTGAAGCCCCGCTACGGCGCCTACATCGTCGCGGCCTGGCTAGCCGGGATCGTCATCAACCTGCTGACCTATTCCGGCTACTACGACATCGCCCTGCGCGACTTCGGGCTGATGCTGGCTGCCCTCACCCTGGCCCGGCTGGCGAGCAAGTATGACCCGCCTGGGTTCCAGGTCAGCCTCTGAGGCTGCGAACCTAGACTGAGGCCATGTCGCTGCTTGAGCGTCTCGGCCTCGAAGTGCCCGTCGTCCAAGCGGGAATGGGCGGCGGGCTCTCTCGCCACGAGCTGGCGGCCGCGGTGTCCGAGGCCGGCGGGCTGGGGACGATCGCCGTCAACGGTGCCGCGTCGATCAACCGCGAACTGGCGGCGGCGCGGATGTTGACCGGCCGGCCCCTCGCAGTCAACATCCTGCTGCCGTTCGCGCGGCGCGACTGGTTCGCCGCGGCAGCCAAGGCCGACGTCGTCGTGACGTTCTGGGGCAGGCCGCGGCGAAGGACCGCCGGGGTCTGGCTTCACCAGTGTGGCTCGGTTGCAGAGGCGCGAGTCGCGCAAGCGGCTGGCGCCGACGCCGTGATCGCCCAGGGCTTCGAGGCTGGCGGTCATGTGCGCGGCACGCTGCCCGCGCTTGACTTGCTCGAGCAAGTAAAGACCGCATTGCCGGCCGGCTACCCGGTGTTGGTCGCGGGCGGCATCGCCGAGCGTGAGGATGTGGTCCAGGCGCTCGAGGCGGGAGCGAGCGCCGCGGTGGCGGGCACCCGTTTTCTGCTCTCCGCCGAGAGCCGTGCCCACCCGGGGTACAGGCAGCGATTGCTCGAGGCCCAGGACACGATCCTCACCGAGCTCTTCGGCGCCAGCTGGCCGGCGCCGCACCGGGTCGTGGCCAACGCGGCGACGGAGCGGTGGCTGGATGGCGACCGGCGCGGGCCATTGCCGACTCGGGCCCTTAATCGCCTCCTGGCGCCGGGCGCGCGCTACATGCCATCGGGCCTACAGGCTCGAATGATCAAAGCTCAGCGCCCGAGTGGGCGGGTGTTGACGCCGGCGCCACCCACCGATGACGGTCCTCCCAACTTGCTCGACGCCGGGGCGCTCTACGCGGGGGCGACGGTGGCGCGGATAACCGAGGTCAGGCCGGCGGCCGATCTTCTCCGGGCGCTGGTGCCATGAGCGGCTCGCAGTCAGAGCTCGGGCGTTTGGCAAGGTAGGCCAGCAACTCGGGATCTCGCGAACGCAGCTGGTCGATGAGCTCACCGTGGCAGGCACACAGGTCGACTACCGCCTCGCCGTCCGCGATCGACCTGGTCCGCCAGATCGCGCCATATTCCTCCCAGCGTTGGAGAGTGAGGAGCGGGGGCTCGGGCATAGGCCGACGATACGCCCAGGCATCCAGGGACAGCGAGAGGGATCCCGACGCCGTTGGAGCCGGGTCTACGTAAGGGGGCGTTATCGGGCGTTGGTCGGGCGACCTCCCACGTTGACTCTTGGCGGCGGCCAGTGGAGTCCACCTAAGAAACCGGTTCCTCGCTCGAACGACGAGCCGAACGCTGTCAATCGGCGCATCGTGCCTCAGAATAAGGCGGTGAATCTCAGGCCAAGCAGCTTGACCCCGTCGTCCTTGTCGGCCACAGGTCTGATCAGCCGACAGCAGGACGGGCCGCACGGTCATCGCTCACTTCTGCTTCACGCAAGAGCAGTTGTGTCAGGATCGCCGCATGGCAGATAGATCGGTTGCGGACCAACTCCGCGAGCTCGGCGTGAAAAATGCAAATGTCCTCGTGCGGATGGCCGAGCGCGGCCAGCTCCTCGCCCTGAGGTGCGAGATGCCGCAGTGCTACCACCACAAGGGGCGCGGCGCGTTCGATCCGGTCGGGACGCCGGGCAACAAGTGGACGCCCTCGCGCGACCACTACCCGACGCTTAAGTCGGACGGCGGCAGGTTCGTCGCCGAGAACATCCGACTCTCCCACTCTTGGTGCAACAAGCGGGACTGGGGCTGGCGGGCGCAGGTCCGGACGCAGCTCGCGAAGGGAAAGTCCCTCGCCGACATCGCCGAGTTCCTGAACCGCAAGGGTGTTCCCCCCGCACACGGCACGAACCAATGGACGGCCGCCATGGTGCGCAAGGCCTACGTGTCCTAGTCCGGGTTCGGCGCTGGGTGCCGCTTCGGGCGAAAAGCAGGAGTGCCCCGCGCGGCTCTAGGCAGTTGGACATCGAGAGTTAGTGGCGTTATCGAGCGTTGGGGAAAGTCTCTGCCTCCGGGCTGGAGACGCAGTCGAGCCGGAGTTGGATCGCATCGCCGGGCCCTCGTCCCGACAACACCTCGACGAGCTCATGCCATCGAAGCCGCCCCACCTTCCGTTGCAGGCTGTCGAACAGCCATGCGCTGTCTTCGTCTAGGGGAAGGCCGGGAAGGGAGAGTTCAAAGGCCATCGCGCCGAAGATCACGACCTGCAGCACCGGCGACTGGCCAGCCTCTCCGGTTCGGATCGCGAGCAGATGCTCGTGTCGGGCAAGCTGAGCGAGAACACAGGTCGTGTTGAGCTTGGAGGGCTCATATCGCAAGGCCGACGGATCCCACAGTTCAGTGGCGATCGCCTTCTCGAACGCCATCAGCCTGAGTCCTTCGACGAGGGGCGAGCGGAGGGTCGACTCGTGCAGGAAACCGGAGCGGAACCCGTCCGCGAGAACCCCGAGGGCAAACTTGGCTGCTGCGGCGAGCCACAGATATTCAGGCAGGTGCCACTGCGGCTCGCGGAAGACGATTGCCACTTCTTTGCCGACCAGCGACTGGTCCGTCGACTCGCGTGGCTCCCCGAGATAGAAGCCGTCGCGTTCTACTCGTTCGCGATGCTTCTGTTCGAACTCCTCGCTGAGGCGGCTGTCGGGTTCGATGAAGAATTCGCTGTCTCCGTCTGCCCGCTCGATCTCGACCGGGATCAGCTCCGTGCGAATTCCCTGGCTCGTCCAGACCATGAAGGCCCGCAATCCTCGCGGCGAATCCCAGACCTCCCTGTGGACATAGGGGCCGGAGCGCTTTCGGACGCCGAGTTCGCCGCGGATCCGGCCGATCTCGGGATGCGCGTCGAGCTTAGAGTCGACAAGCTGGTTCGCCTTGTTGTTGCAGCGCTTGTGGGCTGGGATGGTCAGCGTGCCGCCCAAGTTCAATCCGACGACGTGCTCGACAGTCAGGGCATCGCCTCCTCTGGCGTTGAGGCTGATCGCCTCGCCGCAATAGACGCAGAGAGTCCTCCAATCGAGCATCGCTCGATGATGAGCCTCGCTCCGGCGGGAGCGCCTGTATCGTCGATCGGGAGGCTCCGGTTGCCTGTTGCAGAGCCGAATTTTCCGACCGACCCCGCCGCCCTATTCGCTCGGCCAGTGGGCGCGCACTGGGCTCGAATCGAAGCGGGGAACGCCAGTCCACGACTGACGAGGAGGATCGGAGGCCAGCGCGTGCAGGTCGAACCCCCGGTTCTTGGCGAGTCGTACAAAGGCATCGTGCGCACCGATGAAATCGCCCGCCGCGCGCCGGATTGCCTGATGGCGTGCTTCGTACCGCTGTCGCTCCTCGGGAAGCGCTCCGTCGAGTTCCCCCGCCGCAATTCCAACGAACCGTCGGCTGGAATCAGGCGCCATGACGGCGTTGATCCCTTCAACCTCGACGAGATGTTTGCCTGCCCCAAAAAGCGTTCGCCGGGCACTCTCAATCGGCTTGGTTCGAAACTCGTGCTCGACATCCGCGAGCTCGTTGATGAACACCCTGACCGGGTGTATCAAGTCAGCTGGCCAGGCCAGTGCGAAATCCTCGTATTCGATGCGTCGGATTGCCTCCCTCGGCAGCGCGGAAAATACTTCGTCGAGTCTTTTCTGATCGTCGGCTGGCACCCTGCGCCTATCGTGCAAGAAGAGGCCGAAGCAAACGATTAGGGCTACGCCGGCCAAGATAAGGAGGGGCTGCGGGTATAGCCAGTCCCAGACCCCCGGCGCCAGGATGACGGTTGCGAGGAAGCCCGCTATCGAGGCGATTGCCCCTCCTATCTCAAGTGCGCGGCGCACGCTGTTCAGCGTAACCGCCACATCCCCCCGCTCACCGGCGAGCTGTACGCCTGTCGATCACGCGGCACCTGCGACCACTTGCTCACGCCGCTGCTTGAATGGCGCAATGACGATCTCGCCCGAAGTCACGCCCGCGGTCGCCACTCAGTGGCAGCTCGGGCTCGCCGAAGCGGGCATCGGCGAAGGCGACGCCCATCTGCTCCCGGTCGATGGGCGGGCCCCGGCCGACGAGCCCAAAGCTGCGAGCTATCCAGCGGGCCGGGTCCTCGTCGAGGAGTCGGGAGACATGATCTGCGGACCGGCTTTGGAAGAGGCGAACTCGCCCGAGGTCATCAACAAACAGCGGATCGCGGTCTATGCCGAGTTCGACGAAGCCGATCCTCTTGAGCTGGCGATCTTGGGCGGCAAGCTGCGCCATGAGCTCCGCCACGCCGAGCAGCGACTGCACCCTTGCGGCCCCGAGCTGTTCTCGCTCGTCGAGCTGGCTGACGAGATCGCCCGCTTCAAGGTCGGCGGCCTGCCCAACGGCGCCCGGATCTACAACCTGATGCCGGTCGAGGTCGACGCCAACGCGGCGGCGGCTCACTTCCTGCGGGCCCATCATGGTGCCGTCGTTGCCGAGATCCTGCGTGGCGAGGACGCCGCCTTGGCTCGCTCCAACACCCCTCCCGAAGCGATTGTCGACCTGCCGGCGAAGACCGTGGCCTTCATGCTCATCTTCCGAGAGATCGCCGAGAACCCGGCCCACTTCGCGAACATCAGCTTCGAGTGCCGCCTGGGCCACATCTCAGCGGAGGCTGCGACGCGCTGGCAAGCGCTCGCTGCGTAACTTAGAGGGTCGCGCGGCCCCAAGCTTGCGGTAACAGAACCGGGACGCACCTATGATTTGTGGCAATGAAGATCAGACACGCATCCTCGAGTGAATCCGGAGCCGCAAGCATTCGCGACCACCTTCACCGGGCCGCGGTGGCGAAGGGAATTCGTGGCGAGGACCTGGTGATCGAGGCGGTCCAGTGGGGGCAGTTGAAGGATGACTTCGTGGCCGCCAGTTCGTCGCTGCCGTTGGCGTCGAGCCACTGATCTTCCGGCGAATCGAAGAAGAGGCGCTGGCCGAAAATGCGCACCCTGTCGCTACCGGTGCGCCGCTCGAGGAGATCTACGTCATCGCCAAGAACTAGCGAGCGCGGCCGACCCCGGCCGCGAACTGCTCGATACCGCCTCTGGTACGGTCGCGGCTTCAGCGGCAGAGTGATCAACATTCCTGGGGAGGTCAGATGCGCTGGCTCAGTGGGGCGGTGCTGTTGGTGGCGGTGGGCGTGATCGGGTGCGGCGGCGGCGGCGATTCCACCACGGAGTCCGCGAGCCCCGGGGATTCGACGTCGGCGGCGACGGGCGCGTCCAAGGCGCCGTCTTTTGCTGGCTGCGGCACCTCCAAGCAGAGCTATGAATGGGGCAAGGAAATGATCGCCGAAGGGGAGCAGTCCATTGAGGCTGGCAAGGAAGTCAAAGCCGCCGAAGCCTCCGTCCGAATCGGCAAAAAGATGGTTCAGCAGGAGATCAGCGGTTGTGCGGTGGAAGCCGAACTCAAGGCGAGCGAAGCGAAGATCTGCTCGAACTCACCTAGAGAACTTGCAGAAGCTCTCGAACTCGAAGACACCCGAGCCAACGAGGAATACATCGGGGTCTACGAAGCCACCTGCGGAAAGCACGTCCCGACTCCGTAGTCGGCGAACCGCGCGCCCTCCCACCTAGTTTCTTAGATGACTAATCAGGGAGAAGACCAGGACCCCGCAGCGCCGCCGTCTTCGTCGTGGTTAAGGAGACAGTTCCGAGACAGACCGATCTCTGCCTGGGGGCTCGTCGCCGTCGCCGTTGGCATCGGCGCCGCAGCCGTCGTGATTGTCGTGGTCGGCGGTGCCGCAGAACCGAAAGACACCCCGATCAGTTGCACCGTCTACGAGCAGAGCAGCACCCTGCGCCTGACGATCCACGGCAAGGTGACCAAGAAGGAAGCCAAGCAAGGCTGCGGTCAATCCACCAAGGGCCTCTCGAGCGCCGCCACCTTCTTCGTCGTCGGGACGCCGCCGATCCCAGAAGAAGAACCGCAGGAGATCTGCGCCCTCACCAGCCCAGATCAACCGGCGACGATGATCGTCGAGGAAGTTCCCGGTGTGCTCAGCAAGGGCGAACGGATTTGCGGCGCCCTTGCTGGTGAAGGCTGGAGCCAGGCCGTCGGTGCCCCGGAAATCGGTCCCGGCCAGCGCGAATACATCGAAGCCGTCGAAGCCGAAGAAGTCGTTGAAGCCGAACAGCGGCGCGAGACCGAAATCGAAGAAGGCGAACGCGAAGAACGCGAACAGGCGATCTACGCCTGCGAAGAAAAGGCCGAAGCCGCCGAAGAACGCGAACTGGAAGCGATCGAAAGCGAAATCGAAGAACGGGTAGCCGCGGCGCCGGAATCCCAGGAATACAAAATCGAAGAAGAAGGCTATGAACGCGAAGAAGCGGCATACGAACGCGAGCTCGAAGCCGCGGAAGCCTGCGAAAGCGAAGTTGAAGCCGAAACCGGCGAAACTGAATATCGCTGATGGCTCGCTTCGTTGACCCAGGCCGCTCGAGGGAGCACATCGATCAGGTCGTCGCTGCCTGGGTCGAGAATTGCCTCCTCGCTGGCGGCTCACTTCTCTTCGGGCCCGAGCGCCCGATCTGGTCGCTGGCCCACGTCGTCGACTTCCGCGAGCGATTCCTGACCAGGGCGATCCTCGGCACCGACCAGAACTTTGAAGAGAAGCTCGCCGAGCAGTTGGAGGACGCCGACCCCGATGTCCGCTGGCTCGCCGCCGAGCTGCTGGCCGTCCACTTCCTCTTCGCCTACGTGGCGATCGGTCCGGAAGCCAAGATCGCGATCGTCAAAGAGGCAGCCGGAAGCGCTTGGGAGAGCGAACCACTGGGCTGGGGGGCGGTGGCCGCGGCGTTGGAGGAGGGAATCGGGAATCCCGGCAGCGGCTTCAACATCCGCCGTGACCTGCAGCTCTCCTACTTGCTCGATTTCACCGAGCGCTGGGAGGCACTGCCGGCCGAGGATCAGCAGGCAAAGCTCGATGACCCTTGGGCGCTGCGCGACTTCGCCGACGAGGCCAATGAGGGCGTCGCGGTCCGCGAGATGCGCCACATCCTGCTTCACCTTCTCCGGCCCGATGAGTTCGAGCGGATCTCCAGCGGCACTCACAAGCGCCAGATCGTCGCTGCGTTTCGCGCCGAGTTTCTTGCGGGCGAGGAGGTGGAGGATCTCGACGAGCAGCTACTGGCAATCCGGCGCAAGCTGGAGGAGCTAAATCCTCAGCCTGAGCTCGGAGAGGGCGTGGTCGACTTTTACTATCCGCCGCTGCACGCGATCTGGGATGCGGCGGCCGCCTCCGACGGTGAGGGCGCGGGTGACCTCGACCTACTTCTCTACAAGCGCCAGCTCGTCTTCTACGGCCCGCCCGGCACCAGCAAGACCCACCGAACGAGGGCACTCGCCGAGACCCTTATTCGGCGCGAGGCCCTCCAGCGCTGGGGCGCCAAACGCTTCTTCGAGGAGCAGGAGGAACTGGATACGGCGGCACACGAGAACGTCCGCTGGGTCCAGCTCCACCCGGGCTATGGCTACGAGGAGTTCGTGCGCGGCCTGCGGCTCGAAGGCGAGGGCACGGTGTATGCGCCGGGGTTGCTGATGAGGATGGTGGAGGAGATGGAGGCCCGCGATGAGGAGACGGCGTTGCCGATCGTGCTCGTCCTCGACGAGATCAACCGCACCGATCTCAGCCGCATGTTCGGGGAGGCGTTCAGCCTGCTGGAGAACCGAGACGCCGTCGCTCTGCTTCCCGGCATCAACCCCGGCGAGGCAGCCGTCGAGCTGCGCCTGCCGGGCGACCTCTACCTGATCGGAACGATGAACCTGATTGACCAGTCGGTGGAGCAGCTGGACTTCGCCATGCGCCGCCGCTTCTTCTGGCGCGCCTGCGAGTTCGAGCGCGAGCCGATCGTGGAGGTGAACCGGGCCAGGTGGGAGGGCTTTGCGCCGAGCCGCTACGGCTGGGACCGGGCCGAGCACGATGTCGAACGCCTCGCCGACCGCGCCCAGGAGCTCAACCGCGAGATCGCCGACTCCAACCACCTCGGAGCCCAATATGCGCTCGGCCACACCTATTTCTTCGACGCCGCATACCTCGCTGGGAGCTGGCTGCAGGGCAAGAAGCGGCTCAGCGGTGGACCGCTTTGGACGAGCAAAGGCAAGCCGCAGTCGCCGCTGCTCGACCTCTGGTCGCTCTCGCTCGAGCCGATCCTCGGCCAGTACCTCGAGGGAGTCGATCCCGCCACCGCCCGCGAGGAGATGGAGAGGCTGCGCGGCGTGCTCTTGGCGATCGAGACGCCTTGACGCCCGAGCCGCTGAAGCTGGCCGACCTCTCGCCCTACGAGCCACGCGACGCCGAGGAGGACGCTTGGCTCGGCCGCCTCACCGCGCATCTGGCCGAGCACGACTATGCCCTCTCAATCACCGGCCGCCACCGGGTTGACGAGGAGGACGACGCTCCTCTTCAACGCGGCGGAGACGGCCGCTGGTGGACCGGGCGCTTCATCGGCGAGATCAATTTCGAGGGCCGCGAGGTGCGGATCGAGCCACGCCTCGGAATCGAGGTGATCGGCGCCTGGTTGGCCCGCGCCCTCAATCTCTCGGTTCTTCCGAAATCCGCGACCCAGTCCGCCAAGGGCCCCCTGATCGCGCAGCTGGTCGATCGGATGTGGTCGGCCTCGCTCGCCGAGGCAGGCCGCCACGGGCCTCCGCGGTTTCGCGTCAGCGAGGCCACGACCAGTCTCTACGTGCGCGGCCGGCTCGACGTCCCTGGCACCGTCCGGCTGCGGGCCGCGCGGGTGCCCCAGCTCGCCAGCCGGATCGAGCGCCGCAGCCTCGACAACCCGGTCAGCCGGGCGCTCGTCCTCGCCGATCGCACCCTGACCTCTCTGCTGGGGCCTGAGAAGCCCTGGCGCCCCGCATTGGCCGAGGAGCTGCTGGGACAGGTGCGGGGAGAGGTCGGGGCCAGCCCCCGACTTCCGAGCGCTCGCGAGATCGCCCGTATCCGCTACACGCCGATCACTCGATCCTTCCAGTCGCTGACCCGTCTCTCGCTCGAGATCGCCCGCCGCCGCGGCACCCTGACCTCGGGTGCCAGCGACGACACCAGCGGCGTCCTGATCGACGTCGCCGAGCTCTGGGAGCTCTTCCTGTTGCACTGCGCCCGCCGCGCCTTCGGTGAGGGCCGGGTCGCGCACGGGACCGCGACCTCCTCAACGGCCTTCCTTCTGTCTTCGGCTTCCGATCCATCGGTCCGCATCGGCAGGCTGAAGCCTGACCTGCTGATCACCGACCGCCGCGGCCGCGAGCGGGCGGTACTCGACGCCAAGTACAAGCGCCTTCGCTCCTCGGCCGAGCGCCCGAACGGCGTCGATCGTGGGGACCTCTACCAGCTCGCCGCCTACATGTCCGCGCATGAGGTCCCGCAGGGGGCTTTGGCATACCCGCCGGCTCCCGAGGACCGGGCCACCGGCGCCGACCTCGGACCCTGGCGGCTGGCATCGGGGCAGACGGTCCAGTTCGTACGCCTGCCCTCCTCGGAGGCGGAGTGCATCGCGCGCCTTCACTCCTTTGGGCACAGCGGGACCGGAGGGGAATGAGCTTCCGGCGTCGTCGCCGGCACCGTGTTGCCCTGACCCGGCTCGACACTGCGGTGTCTCGTGCGGAGGCGGTGATGCGCGAGCCTCCGGCCGAGGGAGAGGTGAAGCATGCCCTGCCACTGCCCGCCTATCTGGACGGCGAGGGAAACAGCGCGAAGTGGGATGCGGTCTCAGCGTTGAAGGAGCGTAACCGCCCCCTCTACAACCGCTTTGGCAACGAGGACTTCCTCGCCGAAACGATCATCGATCTGATCCACGATCACAGCGGCCGGATCGGATCCTGGGACAAGCTCGAAGCCGCGCTCGAGCGCTTCGTCGACGAAAGCTCCGAGTGGCTGGTCTCGGTCCCGCTGTCCAACGCCACCGTCGCCGGCTACACCGAGATCGGCGAGCGCATTGGCCTGGCGGTGGTGCTGCAAGACAAAGACTGGGATCGCCAGGCCGAACCTCCCGTCGACGCCTTGACCATCTCCCAGCACTTGGGCGACCACATCGTCCTCAGTCCCAGGTGGCACCGTGCCGACAGCCACGCCGGCCCGCTCGACGGCCGCAGGACCGCCGCCCTTCTGATCGTCGAGCAGGGCGCCGAACCGGTCGCCGTCAGCGTCGCCCGGACCCGGGCACGGTATGCGCTGGCGCTGTGGTGCCTTCTAGTGCCGCCTGAGCGCGATCAGCTCTGGCCCTCACTCGGTGATTGGGAGCCTCGCCCTTACATCGAGCGCGGCACCACCCGCAAGCTGTTTGAGCCCGGGACCTGGGCGAAGGTACGCAGCCCCGAGCGCGGCAAGGGCATCTACCACTACGCCGAGTATGAGCTTCCGCGAAAGCCGGAAATCGTCCTCGCACCTTTTGAGGCGATGGAGCGGGCGGCGGAGAACCGCCTCTGCGCCCGGGCGGCGCTGAGCGCGGCTTGGTCGCTTTTTCTGGCCGAACGACAACCACAGGAGCTCGAGCGCACCGATCGGATCGTGCTCGTTTCCGCCGCGATCGAAGCGCTATGCGATCTGGGGGAAGGGCCGACGGGCGATGGGAAAGGTCGCTGGGGGGCTCTGTCGGATCGCTTCCGCGTCTGGGATCAGATCCGCGACTCCTACTCCGGCAAGGAAATCGAGGAGGCGAAATCGCTTGCCCGAGATCTGCGCAACATGACCGCTCACGGCAGCGATGACACGCTCGTCAACCTCGGCTATCCACCGGAGCTGCTCCGCAAGCTCTCCCGTCCACGCAAGGCCGACGAGGAGGGGCGCACGCGCTCCGGAGAAGAACTGAGCCTGACCCAAACGGCAGCGATCTACCCGGTGATCGCGACCGCGGTCAGACTGGCGGCGAGTCGGGTGGCCCAGCAGGGCATCGAATCCGGCTGGGATGACGCCGTGTTCGAATCGAACTTCGAGCGCTAGCCGTCGCCACCTCAGAGGCGGGCGAGCGTGAAGCGCGGAAACGGCGTGCCCGGGGCATGGATGGCTTTGTAGTGACGGTTCGCTGCTTCGAAGGACGCTTCGACCCGTTCCAAGAGCGTTTTGCCTCGGCGAACCTGTGCGAGCAGCGCGGAGTAGAAAGACATATCGAATGCGGTAAGGGCCGCAGGAGTGACGTTCTGGTCGGTGGCGATCAGGATCTCGGCCCCCGCCGCCTTCATCCCTTCCTGCCAGGCACTGCTTTGCAGTTTGCAGCCAGTGGAGACGACGACCGGCGCCAGCGAGCCCTTGGCCTTCCTAGCCTCCTTCTCCAAATCGGCTGCCTGAACGCGCTTCTTCGCGACGCCGACGTCGAGCTCGCCTCCGTTTGCGTGACCGATGAGGTGGAGAATCTGGGCCCCACCGAAAGCGCTGCGATAGAAATCCTGAGCTCGATAGGCACGAACGAGGTTGACGTTGGCCCGCGGGTATCCGCGCCCGAGATCCTCGTGATTGCGGAACAGCCCCAAGGCGCTGACGAGAAATGAAGCCTCCATCTCGCTCATCAGATCGCGCATGCCGCCGCAAATTGATGATTTTGATGTCGAGTACCTGACTGCCGGCCACCGTTCAGGGAGTATCACGTGGGGCATGGGCTCGCTCCATACCCCGTACAGCGGAGCTTCTGCTGAACGACGCTCTACTCGCTGGCGTCGCCGCGGCCGCCCTCGCCGGAGGACTGCCCTTCGGCGGCGGTCGGGCCTGCACGGCGGGGGTCGGCGGGGAGCCCTTCCCAGGTCAGGGTGTTGAGCAGGACCGGCTGCTCGGAGGCGGGGAGGCGGCGCTCGAAGAGGGCCAGCGTTTCGCCCATGCCGGTGGCGGCGGGGGCGATGATCCCGTGCAGCTCGAGCTGGTGGGCGGCCTGGGCGATGCGGTGGCAGGCTTCGTAGTCGCCGACGTCGCTGGTCATATCGAGGATCGAGAGGCCGACGACCTCGCGGTTCTCCTTGGAGCGCAGGTCGAGCACGTTGCTCACCTGCACTTCGCAGGAGATCAGGTGGCGGGGGCCGACCATCTCCGGGCGCATGCCTTCGACCGGCTCGACGAGGTGGCGGTGGGCCTCGATCACGACCGAGGCGGTCGGCCGGGCCAGGTAGAGGACCGGGAAGGCGCCTTCGGCACCCCAGCGCCCGCCCGAGGCGCTGCCGGCAAGCGGGCGCTGGCGCGGGGAGGCGTGGCGCTGGAAGATCCCGGTCACGTTGGTGGTGGTCGCGTTGGAGACGGCGACGGCGAGCGAGCGGTCCATCGCCTACATCGCCCCCGAGGCGAGGCGTTCGACGGCGCCCAGCACCTCTTTGAACTTGCCGGCGGTCAAGAGATCGATCGGCTTCTCGGAGCCCAGCGTGCGGTTGCGGCCGTGCAGCCAGATGTCGGCGCCCTCGGCGGTGTAGATGTCGCGCAGGCGATCGACGATGTAGTGCAGCTCGAGCAGGCGGTCCTTCGCCTCGCCGACGGGGCGGTGGGCGCCCGAAGCCCAATGCTGCACCTGCCGGACCTTGACTCCGGTGATCTCGGCCAGCTCTGAATTGGTGAGTACGCCTTCACGTAGATCACCGACGAGCTTGGCATAGAGCCCGGACTCCGCAAGTTGCTCCGTTGCTGCCACGACACCCCCTTTTACGCCTAAACTACTCTTGATTTGACATGTTAAACGACACGTATGTTAGCATCCCGGCCGACATGAAAGGAGTCAGCCCGTGCCTGAGCTACTGATTCGACCCGGGGCCAACGACCACGAAGTCATCCGCGATCTCCTCACTCCCGGCGCCGGGGCGGTGTTGCTGCCAGGCGCGCGCCCGTTGATCGACCGGCTGGTGCTCGACGCCCACGTCGCCAAATCCCGGCCGGACTTTGCAGAAGCCGCCGGCCATGCCGGCGTGCCGGTGCTGGTCGACCCGCTGACGGTCTTCTGGCAGGGCGAGCTGCGTGAGGCTGACAAATGGAGCCAGCTCCCCTTCGGCGAGGCGAGCCGACTCTCGCCCGACGAGCTCGCCAACGACTTCCGCCGCGAAAAGCTGGTGGCCGAGGTCGTCGACTTCGAGATCGCGATGGGCGCGACGGCGATCATCCCGCCCTACCTCTACGCCGCCTCGCCCAGCGATCCCCACTTCGAGATCGGCCTCGACATGCTTCGCGCCACCTCCCGCTACATGGCGCGCAACGGCATCGCTCTGCCAGTGATCCCGGTCTTCTGCGCCCGGCTGCAGAGCTTCGGCCCCGAGAAAGCATGGCGCGAGGGCGTCGATCGCTTCGCCGCGGTCGCCGTTGACCTCGGACCGGAGGCGATCGCGGTCTGCCTCTCCCCGGCCGGCGCCCTGAACAAAGACTCCTACAACAAGGTCTTCCGCCTCTTCGCCGCCACCCGGAGGGTGAAGCGGACCGGCACCCGGGTCTTCGCCTGGCGTCAGGGCATCTACGGCCCCGGCCTCGTCGCCGCCGGCATCGACGGCTATGAGACCGGGATCGGAACCCGCGAGCAGAGCAATCTGGCGCAGGTCATCGCTTCGCGAAAGCCGCCGAAACCCGGCAAGAAAAACAAAGGTGGCGCAGGCCCTGGCATTTACCTCGAGCCGTTGCGTCGCAGCGTCATCTCCAAGGTCGGGGAGACCCTGCTCGGGCATCGCTCGATGCGGCCGAAGCTGATGTGCGACGACGAGCGCTGCTGCCCCAACGGGGCTGCCTCGACGCTCGACCAGCGCCGCCACCACGCGGTCCGCTCGCGCTCGCGCGAGCTGGCGGCGATCGAACATCAGCCTCATATCTCCTGGCGCCTGCATCAGATCGGCAAGGACGCCCGCTCGGCGGCGGCGATCGCCGTGCAGGCCAACGAGGTGCTGCGCGAGGCGAAGGTCAAAGAGCGGATCGGCGTTCCCGGCTACGAAGCCCTGGCGGGCGTCATGGACTTCCTGCAGAGCTCCGCCGAAGAGGCCGAAGCCGCCTAGCCCTCTCTTGCCGTGGCCGCGGCGAGGCGGCTGACCAGTGCGCCTCCTTGCCCCGGATTAGAGTGGTTAAAAGTGGGTAAGTCCTCTGAGTAGTCGGAGCCCCACGCTCGAACCCGGCTCCGAAACAGCTCTTGGAGGTCTGGGTGAGCGGAGTGCGGGAAACGAATGTGGGGTCCACTTCCTCTCCTCGCTGCTCTGTAGTGGTGATGGACCCTTCTCGTTCCACCGCCACCGTTCTCGAAGGCCCCGAGGCGCTCTTCAAGAGCTTGGTCCAGGGGGAGCGGGGTGGCAAGCTGCGCTCGCAGCTCGCCAAGCTCCATCCCCATGCCTCGGTCGAGGAGATCGAGGACGCGATCCAGGCCGCCTGCGACCGCTTCGTCGACAAGGCGGAGGGGATCACCGAGCCGGGCCAGGTCTACGCCTGGCTCCGCACGACCGCCCACCGGATCCTCAACCGCGAGGACGACCACCACGAACGCGAGATCGCCGTCGATCCCACCACCGAGACGGGCCTGCAACAGCTCGCGGGCGAGCAGCCCGGCCCCGAGGAGGAGACGATCGAACATGAGGACGAAGCCGAACTCGTGGCTCTGGTTCGGGAGGTTTCCGAGTCTCTGCCCGAACAAAAGCGTGAAGTCCTCGCCCTCTACAGCTCCGGCTTGAAGCGCCCGGAGATCGCCAGCCGCCTCGGCATGAGCGACCGCGCCGTCAAGCGCGACCTGCTGGAGATCATGGACGAGGCGCGGGCGGCGATCGCCCGCAAGGCCGGCGGCGGCTGCCTGCAGGGCGAACCGCTGGTGCTGCGCTTCGCCTACGGTCTCGCCAGCGCCGCCGAGGTCGAGCAGGCCCACCTCCACATGAAGGGCTGCCGGCGTTGCGAGGTGCTCGCCGAGCGTCTCGATGCCTGGCGCGAGAAGGCGGCGGCGGTGTTGCCGCTGCCCGCGGTCGAACAGGCGAGCCCGGGCCTGCTCGGCCGGGTCGCCCACCGCGCCGCCGAGGGCTTCACCTCCGCCAAGCAGCAGATCCTCGGCACCGCCTCCCAAGCAAAGCAGCAGGCCGCCGCTGGCTACTCACGCGCGGTCGACCCGACGCCTCTCGCCGCCGCCCGTCCAGGGACGGTGGCGGCGGTGATCCTCAGCTGCGCGACGATCGGGGGAGGGGCCGCGACCTACTGCGCCCAGCACAACGTCGACCCGTTGAGTGCCGCGACCGGGCTGATCGGCGGCGAAGAGGAACCCGGCCCCGAACCGACCCCACCGGCCGAAGAAGCCCCGGAAGCGACGACCGTGGTCCCGCCCCCGGCCGAAGAAGCGCCGGCAGCCGAAGAACCCGTGGTCAGCGAACCGGCCCCCGAACCACAACCCGAACCGAAGCCCGATCCAGAACCCGCGCCGCCTCCGCCCGAACAGAGCTTTGAACCGGCCTCGCCGGACTACCCGGCCGCCGAAGCTGGCGCCGAATACGAAGCAACCGAATCCGCACCCACTGAAAGCACGCGGCCCGCCCCGGTCTCAGGCGGCGGCGCTCCGCAGTTCGGAGGTCCCTGATGCAGCACGCCCTCGACACCTCGCCCCGAGCTCCGCGGCGCCGGCTTCTCGTCCTCGCGCTGGCGGCCGTCCTCGCCGCGGTCGCGTTGGTCACCCCGCGGCCGGCCGCGGCAGGCGAATTCACGATCACCGCCTGCCAGGCTGACGCCGGGGAATTCGCCAGCGGCGCCTTCGAAAACCTCGCCACCCGCGGGATGCGCTGGCGCCGGGCTTGCAACCCGCTCGGCCCGGGACTGCGCGGGCTGGTCACTGCGAACGTCGTCACCACCGGCCACGTTGCCCACGGCGCGCAGTCGGCCTTCGTCCTCAACGCACCGCCCGGGACCGTGATCTCGAGGTTTCGCTGGTCGGGGCACGCCGAGCGGCGCGACTGCCGCTACGCGCTGCAGATGTATGGGGTTAGGACCGACGGCTCGGACGCCACGATCAAGAACGTGCGGGCCAACAAAGGCTGCCCGGGCTCCGGCGGGGCGCAGGCGTCGAGCTGGCCGCGGCCGCGGGCGTTCGACCTCGGCGGAGCGACCAAGGTCGTCCAGCGAGTTGTTTGCGTGGGAGCGCCCTCGGCGCAGTTCTGCTCGGGGCGCGGGCTCAACTACATGCAGACCTTCACGGCCGAAGCGACCGTCGTCGACAACACGGGACCGTCGGTGTCGATTCTCCCCGACACGCCGCTGGCTCGAGGTGAATGGGTCAGGGGGGTACAGAACCTTGACTACGAAGCCTCCGACAACGTTGGGGTCAAGAACGCTTCGGTGAATTTGCCGGGGAAAGCGGATACCGGCCGTGTCTGCGACTACTCCCAGAGGATTCCTTGTCCCAACGGCGCCGGTCACATCGAAGTCGAAGCCCAGCGAGCTCCTGAAGGAACGCAGATGTTTCAGGTTGAAGCGCAGGACGCCGCCGGTAACACGGCCCGATCGGCGACGGCAGTGGCCAGGATCGACAACACCGCGCCGGGGACGACCCAGGTCGACATCGAAGGTGGCGAAGTCTGGCGAAACACCAACAACTTCGCCGCGGCATGGTCCAATGCCCCTGAACCAGACCGGGCTCCGATTACTGCCGCGCACTACCGGGTCTGCCGGGCTGGAACCGGCGAATGCGTCAACGACACCCGTGGCGGCGCCTCGATCTCCCGCCTAGACGGCCTGACCGTGCCCGCCCCGGGCGAATGGGAACTGCGGCTCTGGCGCGAAGACGCCGCTGGCAACCAGCAGCCCGACAATGCTTCGCTCCCGGTCAAGCTGCGTTTCGATCCCGAACCCCCGAAGCTCGGCTTCGAAGATCCTTCCGCCGCCGACCCGACCCGGGTGTCGGTGCAGGTCACCGATCCGATCTCTGGGCTCGGCGGTGGCGAAATCGAGATCAGCCGTGTTGGCTCCGGCATCTGGCAGGCGCTTCCCACCGCCCAGGAAGACAGCCATCTCGTCACGCGGGTCGACGACGCGGCCCTGCCGAGCGGGGAATACGAACTGCGCGCCACCGCCCACGACCAGGCCGGCAACCTGGCGAGTACGAGTCAGCGCCTGGACGGGCAGCCGATGAAGGTCAAGCTGCCGCTTCGCATCGGCTCCTCGGTTCGTGCTGGCGTGATCGAGAAGAAGCGCGTGAGGAGGAAGGCCCACGGCAAAGACCATCACGGGTCCCGAAAGGTCAGGGTGTTGGCGCCGAAGGCCAAGGTCGGTTTCGGTCGTCATGTCCGCTTCGCCGGCACCGTGGTCGACCGCGCCGGCAACCCGATGGCCGGCGCGCCCGTCCAGGTCTACTCGCGCCCGCCCGAAGGCGAAGAAGCGCTCGTGGACTCGCTGACCACCGGCGCCAACGGCCACTTCGCCTACGCGATTGACGCTCATGCTTCGCAAGCACTGCGATTCGCCTATCCAGGCACCTCGACCCGACTCCCCGCTGAAGACAAGGTGTCGCTGCTCGTTTCCGGGCGCTCCACCTTCGAGGTCAACCGCTCGCACGTCCTGAACGGGCAATCCGTCGTCTTCAAGGGCCGCGTACAGGGCAGGCCGCTGCCGGCGGCGGGGAAGCTGATCGAGCTGCAGGTGCGTCTCTCCGAAGAATGGTCGACGTTTCGCACGATTCGCAGCAAGCCGGACGGAACCTGGCGCATCTCCTATCCCTTCAAGCGGACCTGTGGAGTCCAGCATTTCCGCTTTCGGGCTCGGCTTCCCGGCGAGGCCACCTATCCGCTTGAGCCGGGGCACAGCCCGGTACTTGCGGTGACGGTGAAAGGACAGCCATGCTTCACGGGATAGCCAAGCTCAGCGAGCCCAAGGAGGAAACGGCATGTTGAAAGTCCCGCGCCCCCGCCTCACCTATGCCAACGTCGTCGCCACGCTGGCGCTCTTCGTCGCCCTCGGCGGCAGCTCCTACGCGGCCCTGAAGATCTCCGGCCGGGACATTCAGAAGCACACGATCACCGGCCAGAACATCAAGCGGAATTCGCTCGGGCGCCTGCAGATCAAGGAGTCGAGCCTGAGTGCGGTTCCGCGCGCTCAAAACGCTGCACGCCTCGGCGGCCAGCCTGCCGAACGATTCCTGGTCCGCTGTCCGCAGGGAACTATCCCGGCGGCCGGCGTCTGCATTGAGACCACGGCCCGTCCGCCTGTTGCCTATGGAGCCGCCGTCTACGCATGCGGTAGGACCGATAGCCAGGCGGCGGCGGGGCGGCGGCTGCCGACTCACAACGAGCTAATGGAGGCCCTGGAGCATCAGGGGATCCAGCTTGCCGCAGGGGGGGAGCTGACGAGCGAAGTGTCGGCATCGACCAGCGAACCCGGTCGGGTCAACGACCTGTACATCACCGAAAGCAATGGAGCCGTCGGCCTCACCCCCGACATCGGCTCCGGAGCAAAGTCCTACCGCTGTGTGGCGCCGCCACTGAATTGAGATCCAAGAACAAAAGGCGAGGAGGAGTCCCATGCCTTGGCTACACGAGTTCCTGAAGTTCGTATCTCGCTCAAACCGCCGCTCGCGGGCGACCCTCGGGATCCGGGTGCTGGCCACGGTCCTTAGCGCCGTCCTCGTCTTCGGCAGCCTCGCGCCGGGGATCGCCTTCGCGGGCGAAACCGACAGTGAACAGGAAGGAGCGGCCCCGCCCGGGGCCCTGCCGGGCCTCGAAGAAGGGCCTGAACTCGAACCGGGCGGGGAAGAATCGGTTTTGGAAGAACTACCGGGCTCGTTGCCGCCTGGAGGTGAAGGCGAAGAAGAAGCGCCGCTCGAAGCCGAACCCGCGCAGGAATCCGAAGTGCCGCTTCCACCGGCGCCGACCCCTCCTGCCGGGACTGAAGCCGCGCCGCCTGCCGCGCCTCCGCCGAGCCCGGAATACGGCCCCAGCTACGAAGCCGCTCCCGCGCCGAGCTCTGAACCTGTCGAAGGCGACACGTTGGTGGCGCCGCCGTCGAGCCCGCCTGCAGCGCCGCCCGTGGAGAAGGCCGAAGACCCAGCTCAGTCCGCCACCGAAGCATCGGCACCGGCGTTGCCGGAAGAAGAAGCCCCGGAATCAGCTCCGGAAGCTCAGCCACCGGCAACCGTGCCGAAGCAGCCCGGCGATGTGCCCGGGGGTCTCTCCGGCAGCGCCGTCCACACGGTCCGAAGCGGCGAGTGCCTGTGGTCGATTGCCGCGGCGCTGCTCCCGGCCGGAGCTGGCAACGCCGAAATCGCGGCCGAGGTCCAGCGCCTCTGGAAGCTGAACGCCGGGCGGATCGGAACCGGCAACCCGAGCCTGATCTACGCGGGCACCGAGCTCCGGCTCCGTTAGTCAGTCTTTCCATCCTCCTCGTCCCCGCGTTGCGGGGGCGAGGAGGGCTCCTCCGGCGAGTCGGACACCGGACCCATGAGAGCGAGGCGGCAGGCGGCCTGGATCAGCAGGGCTGCCTGAACGCCTCCGACCCGCTCGAGGAGACCGTGAGCGATGTCGTTCCTGAGATTGATCGCCAGCGGGTCGCACAGCAGGGCCTCGAGATAGTCGAACCAGGGTTCGGGGTCGTAGAGCTCGCGGAGCTTCGAGAGGACCGCATTGAGCGAGACGACTCCGCCGAAGCGGCCCTCTTGGGCGCGCTTGACGATGAGGATTCCGTTGAGTCGGGCTATGTCGCGCAGGATGCTCTCTAGGCGCGGCACGATCAGATGCGCCGACTCGTCGTATTCCTCATCCCAGAACAGCTCGACGGCTCGCGCGATCCGCTCGCCTCGAACCTCGCCGATCAGCTCAGTCGAGAAGTGCCTGGCGAGATCCTCGTGGGTGGGGGGGCCGTGTCTGTCGATCGCCTCGTCGATCATCGGCGCGTATAGAAACCGGCCGTAAAACTCGACGTGAATGCCGCGCTGGCGCCCGCGGTTCATCAGCCGCTTGTTCTCCTCGTCGCTGGCGAGGTAGGTGGGTGCCGAGGTCTCTTGGCCGAAGTAGCTGTGGGGGAAGAGGAATGCCATCGGGCTTTCTTCTTCCTGGGCTTCGACCTCGCGATCCATGTCCGCGTTGGCGCCGCCTGGAGGTCCGAAGATGCCTAGACGCACGAGGGCCTCGAAGATGTCCTTGGCCCCCGAACCGACGATGTGGTCGACCTGCTTGCGGATTGGCTCAGTCGGGACGTCGACGCTGACCTCCATTGACTCGAAGCCCAGGTCCTCCTTCGGAATGTCCTGCTGCTCCTTGAGCAGCGCCTCCATCTCCCGCGTGAAACCGAAACGCGAGGCCAGGTCGATGGCCCTCTGCAGAAAAGTCACCTTCGTGAGGCCCTCTGCTGCAGTTGCCTCATCGATGCGCAGTTGGAGTTGTCGGCGGCGGAGTTCCTTCTGGCGCTTGGGGTCGCCGCTTGCTTCGGCCGCTAGTTCGAGCGCACTCTCTCCAGCGTGGCCGGCAGGGAAACGCTCGATTGCCTTGGTGAGCAAGTCCTCCAGGCCATCGGGACGGAGATCCTTCTTTAGCCCGACCAATGAGCCCAGGACGCTCAGCGGTGGGCCGGGATGTTTTTGGTCGAGAAGGCTGGTCGCGACATCTTTGGCTATTTCGATGGTGCCTGCCAGCCCTTGGCGGTCGTTCAGCTCGACAAAAATCTCGATCGATCGCGCCGCACATACCGCTCGACTGAGTGGTTCCCGCTCCGGTTCGCCAGCAAGCGCGGCAAGTTCTCTCGCCCCTCGTCGGCCATCGGCATGGGCCGACTTTCCCCCAGCCACGTAGAGGAGATCGGAGACGCGGGCGCCCACGATCGGATCCTCGACTCGCTCGCGGGCAGAGCGCCAGATGGAGCGCACCTCCTCAACCACTTCGGCGGGGCGCGGTGGGTAGATGCCCTCCTTCGACTCGAACATCGAGGCGTAGGGTCCCCCGACGGCATCTCGGCGACCGTCCTGGCTCGGGGGAACGAGGTCGTAGACAAAGGCGAGGCTGAGCATTCGCAACGCCTCGCCGTCTCTTGATTTCCCTGCCTCCTCGAGCGCATGGGCGAGCTCAAGCCACTCGGGCCGTCCGGTGAGGGCCTCCTGTACGACCCGGGTCTCCTCCTCTGAAAGCTGCGTCGGTAGATCCACGCGCCCATCGTGGCCGACGAGCGGGACGGATGCCGAGCAACATCTTTGAGTCGCATGAGTTGGGGGTCCACTTTCTTACCTAGCTGCTCTGTAGGGCAGAGAGCAATGAGTAACACCGTTACCCCAGAGAAAAAGAGTGTGCGGCGAGATCGGATGGGGGCTCCGGCCCACCGGCTCGGTGACGACACTGTCGAGTCCGTAGCGGCGATGTTGAGGGTCCTCGCCGACCCGACCAGGATTCGCTTGATCGAGATTCTCAACGACCGAGGCTGCGCCACGGTCAGCGCTCTCACGGCCGTGCTGCCGGTCTCTCAGCAGAGCGTCTCCAAGCAGCTCGCGGCTCTGCACCAGGCAGGGATCGTGCGCCGGCGCCGCGAGGGCGTCTGGGTCTACTACGAGCTGACCGACTTCACCGGCTGGTGGCTGATCGAGCAGCTTGCCGGCGTCCTTCTCGAGGACTAGGGCGGCTCAGTTCACAGTCCAAGCGGCGCCCCCCGGGGGCCGCTTTTCTTCCACCGTAACAACACACAACCCCTGGGTT
>JBEHWY010000006.1:0-49636 GCA_048498975.1 Actinomycetota bacterium
ACCCGCACCCCTACCAGCCCTGCGGGGGTGCGGGTCAGGCCCCAATCCAGCCCCGCAAACTTGCCGGCCAGCCAGTCGGGCCGCTAGGGTGGTCGACAGCGGTGTGGGGCGCCGCAACGGAAGGAGAGGTTTTGCTGAGTCGAGCTTTTCGGCGCGTTGCGCTGCCCCTGGTCCTTGCTGTGCTCGCTGTTGCCGCGCTCGCGCAACCGGCCGCTGCCGCGGTCGAACCGTATGGCGCCAACGATGCGGGCGGGTTTCGCAACGTGCTGCCGCCCGGGGAGAACGGGCTCGACAACCTCAAACAGCTGTTCGAATTCCGGGGGCCCGGCAAACTGCCGCCGCACTTCGCCGATCAGCAGCCGCTCTACGAAAACCTCGTCTACGGCGCTCCGGGGCTGACCGAAGCGCAGATCCCGAACTACTACAAGGACGCCACCTTCGGGGTGCCCGCCAGCGAAGTCGAATCGACGATCGAACCGCGGCCAGGGGCGACGATCGTTCGCGACAAGGGCTACGGCGTGCCCCACATCTACGGCGTGACCCGCGCCGACACGATGTTCGGCGCCGGCTACGCGGGCGCCGCCGACCGGCTCTTCCTGATGGATGTCCTGCGCCACACGGGCCGCGCCGAACTCGCCTCCTTCCTCGGTGGCGCCAACGCCGGCACCGACGCCAGCCAGTGGGGCTTCGCGCCCTACAGCGAAGCCGACCTCGAAAAGCAGATCACGCAGATGCCGCAGATCTACGGCCAGCCCGGCCAGCAGGCGGTGGAAGACCTGGCGGCCTACGTCGAAGGGATCAACGCCTACATCGCCGCGGCGAAACTCGACTCGGCGCTGGAACCGTCCGAGTACGGGCTGCTGAAGCAGAAAATGGAACCGTGGAAGGCGACCGACATCATCGCGATCGCCTCGCTGGTCGGCGGCATCTTCGGCCGCGGCGGCGGCAACGAGCTGAACTCGGCGCTGACGATGCAGTCCTTCGTCGAACGGATGGGGAAGAAGGCGGGGCGCAAGGCCTGGCTCGGCTTCCGCGCGAAGAACGATCCGGAAGCGCCGACGACGATCTCCAAGCCGTTCCCGTATGAGACGCGCAGCGCCTTCGCCAAGAAGGGCCTGGCCCTGCCTGACCCCAAGAGCGTCAAGGACGTGAAGACCGCGACCGCCTCCTCGGGCAGCGTCCCGCCGTCGGGGATCGGCAGCGTCGGCGCCCGCCTGCAGGCGGCGATCGAAGCGGCCGGCCACGCCTCCAACTGGGAGCTGGTCTCAGCCGCCCACTCGGCCAACGGCCACCCGATCGCGGTGATGGGTCCGCAGGTCGGCTACTACGTGCCGCAGATCCTGATGGAGGAGGACCTGCACGGGCCCGGGGTCGACGCCCGCGGCGCCTCGTTTGCCGGCGTCAACCTGGTCGTCCAGCTCGGTCACGGCCGCGACTACGCCTGGAGCGCGACCAGTGCCGGCTCCGACAACACCGACACCTTCGCCGAGGTCCTCTGCAAGGACGACTTCCACTACCTCTACAAGGGCAAGTGCCTGGCGATGGAAAAGCTGCAGAAGAGCGAGAGCTGGGCCCCGAACCAGATCGACTCGACCGCGGCCGGCGCGCAGACGCTGACGACCTACCGCACCGTCCACGGCCCGGTCTATGCCCGCGGCAAGGTGGGCGGCAAGAAGGTCGCCTTCGTCCACGAGCGCAGCACCTACTTCCACGAGGCCGACTCGGTGATCGGGTTCGCGCAGCTGAACGACCCGAACATCGTCACCGGCGTGCCCGGCTTCAAACAGGCGGTCTCGCACATCGGCTTCACCTTCAACTGGGCCTACGTCGACTCCGAACACATCGCCTATGCGCTGTCGGGCGACTACCCGCAGCGGGCCAAGGGCACCTCGCCCGACTTCCCCGTGCTCGGCACCGGCCAGTACGACTGGAAGGGCTTTGACCCGCAGACGCAGACGGCGACCTACCTGCCGTTCGCCAAGCACCCCCAGCAGGCCGACCCGGCCTACCTGGTGTCCTGGAACAACAAGCAGGCGCCGGAATGGGCGGCCGCCGACGACAACTACGGCTATGGCCCGCTGCAGCGCCAGCAGATGATCGCCGACAAGGTCAAGGCGGCGACCAAGGGCAAGAAGAAGATGACCATCGTGCAGCTGATCCAGGCGATGGAGGAACCGGCGACCCAGGACCTGCGCGGCTACCGGCTGCTGCCGCTGCTGTTCGAAGCGGTCGGCAAGCCGAAGTCGGGGCAGCTGAAGCAGGCGCTGGCGACGCTGCGCACCTGGCACCAGCACGGCGCCCACCGCCGCGACCTCAACCGCGACGGGGTCGACGAGGAAACGGCGGCGATCGAGCTGATGGACGCCTGGTGGCCGAAGCTGGTCACCGCCGAGTTCAAGCCGGTGCTCGGCGCCAAGGCGTTCGAACGCCTGCAGGGCATGCTCTCGATCGGCGACCACACCGGCGGCTCGCCGCGGGCGCCGGACTTCTACGACGGCTGGTGGGGCTACGTCTCCAAGGATCTGCGCGCCGTCTTCGGCAAGAAGCCGCGCGGCGCCTTCAGCCGCAAGTACTGTGGCGGCGGCTCGCAGCAGAAGTGCCGCCAGCTGCTGCAGAAGACGCTGAAGGAAGCGATCGCCGTCTCGCCGCAGAAGCTCTACGGCGGGGGCAACGGCGAGTGCGCGTCCGATCCGCAGCCGGCCTGCTTCGACCAGAACCGCCCGCAGGTGACCTCCGGCATCGAACTGGGCCCGTTCCCGTTCCAGAACCGGCCCACCTTCCAGCAGGTGGTGACGCTGACGCAGCGGCTGCCGCGCTGAGCGCGCGGCTCAATGGGCATGGCCGTGGTGCGCGTGCACCACGGCGTGCCCCCTGCCGCGGGCGATCAGCCAGCCGTTGAGTGGCCAGGCGACGGCGCCGGCGATCAGCAGCGCGACCGCGAGGCTGCCCCAGAAGAGCGGGTCGCCGAGTCCGGCCGCCATCGCCCCCGGGATGAGCAGGACGATCAGGTTGTCGACCACCTCCATCGTCGCGATCGAGGCGGTGTCGGAGGCGAAGGCGAGGGGGGCGACCTCGCGCAGCCCCATTCCCGACCGCAGCAGCGGCAGGCTGGTCAGGCCGTAGCCGAAGACGAAGGCGAGGACGACGGCAAGCGCGATCGAGGCGGCGTCGTGCCATCCCCACCAGGTGGCGAGGGCCAGGCCGAGGACCTCGCCGATCGCGCAGCCGGTCAGGCAGTGGACGGTGGCGCTGAAGGAGAGCCGGTTGAGCATCGTCAGCCGCGCCTCATCAGGCGGCCGACCGCCCCCATCAGCTCCTCGGTGCGGTCCTCGCGCAGCTCCCCCTCGGCGCCCATCACGCAGTGGCGGGCGTGCTCGTCGAGGAGGCCGAGGGCGACCTTGTCGAGCGCCGCCTGGACCGCCGAGATCTGGGTGAGGACGTCGATGCAGTAGCGGTCGTCCTCGACCATGCCCTCGATCCCCCTGACCTGGCCCTCGACTCGGCGCAGGCGCTTGAGCAGCTGCTCCTTGCTGGCGCTGTAGCCCCGCTGCGGCTGGGCGCTCTCCTCTTTGCGACTCGCTGGCATCCGTCGTTCCCTTTCTCGAAGTCTCGCTAATACCCCCCTAGGGTATCTGATACGGTTCCCGAGTCAATACCCCCTGCCCGTATCGAAGAGGAGCACCGAGATGAGCGATCAGAGCCAGCGCGAGCACCCAGCCACCGAGATCACCGGCTACGAGGTGGCCTCGTGAGTGCCGGCGCCAGGCTCGGCCTCTTCGCCGCCGGCCTGCTCGTCCTGGCCGGGGCCGGGTTCGGTCTCGGTCGGCTGCTCGAAAGCTCGCCGCCGGCCAACGCCGAGCCGGCGATGGACGAGCACGGCGGAGGGATGGAGCGCGGCCACGCCGAGATGGCAGCCGACCCGATTCGCGGTCTTGGCGTCGCCGAGCACGGCCTGCGCCTGATCGTCGCCGACCCGCAGCGCCGACCCGGCGTCACGGCGCCGCTGCGCTTCCGGATCGTCGGCCCCGACGGCGAGGCGGTGAAGGACTTCGACCTGCTCCACACCAAGCGCATGCACGTGATCGTCGTGCGGCGCGACCTGACCGGGTTCCAGCACCTGCATCCGGAGCTGGCGGCCGACGGCACCTGGTCGACGCCCCTGCGCCTCGACGCCGCCGGCAGCTACCGTGTCTTCGCCGACTTCTCCCATGACGGCGAGCCGACGACGCTGGCCTCGGACCTATCGGTCGACGGTGAGGTCCGCACGGCCGAGCTGCCTGCGGTGAGCGCGACCGCGCGGGCCGACGGCGGCTTTGCGGTGCGCCTATCCGGCTCCCCGGCCCGGGCGGGGGAGGAGGCCGAGCTGACCTTCGAGGTCAGCCGTGGTGGCGAGCCGGTCGCGCTGCGGCCCTACCTCGGCGCCGGCGGCCACCTGGTCGCGCTGCGCGAGGGCGACCTCGCCTTCCTGCACGTGCATCCGGTCGGCGACGCCGGCGAGGACGGCTCGATCACCTTCGACGCCAGCTTCCCGACCGCCGGCCGCTACCGCCTCTTCCTCCAGCTCGAGGCCGGCGGCGAGGTTCGGACCGCCGCCTTCACCGAGGAGGTGCGCTGATGATCGCCGCCGAGCAGGAGCGCACGGAGCGCCTCGAGCTGCCGATCGCCGGGATGACCTGCGCCTCCTGCGCGAACCGGGTCGAGCGCAACCTGAACGGCCTGGAGGGGGTGCAGGCCAGCGTCAACTACGCCACCGAGCGAGCCGCGGTCACCTATGACCCGAGCCTGGTCGGTCCCGAGGACCTGGTCGAGACGGTCGCCGCGGCGGGCTATGAGGCGACGTTGCCGGCGGAGGCGGAGGTGGCTGAGTCCGAGCCGGCCGCCCCCGAGCCGCCGGACCCGCTGCGCCTGCGCCTGCTGGTCAGCGCCGCGCTCAGCCTGCCGGTGCTGGTGATCTCGATGGTGCCGGCGCTGCAGTTCGACAACTGGCAGTGGCTGGCCCTGCAGCTCGCCACGCCGGTCGTCCTCTGGGGCGCCTGGCCCTTCCACCGCGCCGCCTGGACGAACCTGCGCCACGGGGCGGCGACGATGGACACGCTGATCTCGCTTGGCGTCCTCGCCGCCTGGGGCTGGTCGCTCTACGCCCTGTTCCTCGGCGACGCGGGCACGACCGGGATGACGATGGAGTTCAAGCTGCTGCCCGACGGCAGCGGCGGGTCCAGCGAGATCTACCTCGAGACCGCGTCGGTGGTGACGACCTTCATCCTCGCCGGCCGCTACTTCGAGGCGCGCGCCAAGCGCCGCGCCGGCGCCGCCCTGCGCAGCCTGCTCGAGCTCGGCGCCAGGGAGGCGGCGCTGGTCGGTGCCGACGGCGTCGAGCGCCGCGTGCCGGCTGACTCGCTGGCGGTCGGCGACCGCTTCCGGGTGCGCCCGGGGGAGAAGATCGCCACCGACGGCGTCGTCGAGGAGGGCCGCTCGGCCGTCGACGAGTCGATCCTGACCGGCGAGTCGGTGCCGGTCGAGAAGGCCCCCGGGGACGAGGTCTCCGGCGCCACGGTCAACGCCGGCGGCGTTCTCCTCGTGCGGGCGACGCGGGTCGGCGCGGACACGGCGCTGGCCCAGATCGGGCGGCTGGTGAGCGAGGCTCAGACCGGCAAGGCTCCGGTGCAGCGCCTCGCCGACCGCATCTCCGGCGTCTTCGTGCCGGCGGTGCTGGCGCTCTCGGTGCTGACCCTCTCCTTCTGGCTCGGCGCCGGGGAGGGTGCCTCGTTCGCGTTCACCGCGGCGGTCGCGGTGCTGATCATCGCCTGCCCCTGCGCGCTCGGGCTGGCGACGCCGACGGCGCTGATGGTCGGCAGCGGCCGTGGCGCGCAGCTCGGCCTGCTGATCAAGGGGCCCGAGGTGCTGGAGTCGACGCGGCGGGTCGACACGATCGTGCTCGACAAGACCGGCACGGTGACCAGTGGCCGCATGTCGCTGGTCGGGGTGACGGTGGCGGCCGGCGAGCGGCGCGAGGAGGTTCTGCGCCTGGCCGGCGCCCTCGAGGACGCCTCCGAGCACCCGATCGCCGCCGCGATCGCAGTGGCCGCCCGCGCGGAGCTGGGCGAGCTGCCGGCGGTCGAGGGCTTCGCCAACCGCGAGGGGCTGGGCGTCGAGGGCGTCGTCCTCGGCCACGGGGTGCAGGTCGGGCGCGACTCGCTGCTCGCCGACTGGAGCCTCACCGTCCCCGCCGAGCTGCAGAGCGCGCGCCGCGACGCCGAGCGGCAGGGGCGGACGGCGGTCTTCGTCGCCTGGGACGGTGCCGTGCGCGGCCTGCTCATCGTCGCCGACACCGTCAAGCCGGGCTCGGCCGCGGCGGTGGCGGCGCTGCGCCGGCTGGGGATCCGGCCGCTGCTGCTGACCGGGGACAACCTGGCGACGGCGCGGGCGGTCGCCGCCGAGGTCGGCATCGAGGAGGTGATCGCCGAAGTGCTGCCGGCGGAGAAGGCCGACGTCGTCGCCCGCCTGCAGGCCGAGGGCCACGTCGTGGCGATGGTCGGCGACGGCGTCAACGACGCGCCGTCGCTGGCGCGGGCCGACCTCGGGCTGGCGATCGGGACCGGGACCGACGTCGCGATCGAGGCCTCCGACCTGACCCTAGTCTCCGGCGACCTGCGGGCGGCGGCGGACGCGATCCGGCTCTCGCGGGCGACGTTGCGGACGATCAAGCAGAACCTGGTCTGGGCCTTCGGCTACAACGTCGTCGCCCTGCCGCTGGCCGCGGTGGGCCTGCTCAACCCGGTGATCGCCGGCGCCGCGATGGCGCTGTCCAGCGTCTCGGTCGTCGCCAACTCGTTGCGGCTACGGCGTTTCCGTCAAGATCGGGGCTGATGGACGAGCAGACGTTCAACGCCGTCGACGAGTTCGTGACGAGCACGATCGTGCCGCAGGACCCGGCGCTGGAGAGGGCGCTGGCCGCGGCCGAGGCCGCCGGCCTGCCCTCGATCCAGGTCTCGCCGCCGCAGGGTCGGCTGCTGGCGCTGCTGGCGCGGCTCCTCGGCGCCCGCTCGGTGCTCGAGTTCGGCACGCTCGGCGGCTACAGCACGATCCTGCTGGCGCGGGCGCTGGCCGACGGCGGGCGCCTGATCACGCTCGAGGCGAACCCCGACTACGCCGCCGTGGCGCGCCAGAACATCGCCGCCGCCGGGCTCGAGCGCTCGGTCCTCGTCCGCGTCGGGCCGGCATTGGAGGCGCTGCCGGAGCTGGAGGAGGAGGGTGCCGGCCCCTTCGACCTGGTCTTCATCGACGCCGACAAGGTGAACACGCCCAACTACTTCGCCTGGGCGCTCGACCACACTCGCCCCGGCGGCCTGATCATCGCCGACAACGTCGTCCGCGGCGGCACTCTGGCCGACGCCGAGAGCGCCGAGGAGGCGACCGTCGCCCAGCGCCGGTTGCACGAGATGCTGGCCGACGAGCGGCGGGTCAGCGCCACCACGATCCAGACCGTCGGGGTCAAGGGCTACGACGGCTTCCTGCTCGCGCTCGTCCAGTAGCCGCTCGAGGCACACACCCTGCTATCTTTCGCGGTCGGCCCAACTGGGCCTGAGGTAGTGCCCTGCTCATCCGTTTCATGGGAAGGGCGGGAGTCCTGTAGTCGATCCAAAGACCGGAGCAATGAAGGTCAGAGCTTCCGTAAAGCCGATGTGCGAGAAGTGCAAGGTCATCCGCCGCAATGGCGCGGTTCTGGTGATCTGTCAGAACCCGCGACACAAGCAGCGGCAGGGTTAACCATGGCGCGAATCGCAGGGGTCAACATCCCCGTCAACAAACGGATCGAAGTGGGGCTCACCTACATCTTCGGGATCGGCCACTCGACGGCGCAGAAGATCCTCGAGGAGACCAAGATCGATCCCGGCACCCCGGCCAAGGACTTGACCGAGGACGAGGTGATCCGGCTGCGCGAGGCGGTCGAGAGCCGCGAGGTCGAGGGTGACCTGCGCCGCGAGCGCTCGCAGAACGTCAAACGCCTGATGGAGATCGGCTCCTACCGCGGTCTCCGCCACCGGCGCGGACTGCCCGTCCGCGGTCAGCGGACGAAGACCAACGCCCGCGGCCGCAAGGGTCCGCGCAGGCTCAGCGTCGCCGGTAAGCGCAAGGCCTAGAGGAACAAAGGATGGCTGAGAAAAAACCCGCCAAAGGGCGCTCCCGTCGCCGCGTCAAAAAGAACGTCACCTACGGGCAGGCGCACATCAAGACTTCGTTCAACAACACGATCGTCACCCTGACCGACACCGACGGCAACGTGATCGCCTGGGAGTCCGCCGGTTCCGCCGGCTTCAAAGGCTCCCGCAAGTCGACTCCGTTCGCCGCTCAGGTGACCGCCGACGCCGCCGCCAAAAAGGGCATGGAACACGGCCTCGAGCGGGTCGAGGTCTTCGCCAAGGGCGCCGGCTCCGGCCGCGAGACGGCGATTCGCTCGCTGCAGGCCGCCGGCCTCGACGTGACCACGGTCAAGGACGTCTCCCCGCAGGCCCACAACGGCTGCCGGCCGAAGAAGCGGAGGCGCGTCTAGATGGCTCGCGACACCTCCCCGCAGTGCAAGCAGTGCCGGCGCGAGGGCCAGAAGCTCTTTCTCAAGGGCGAGCGCTGCTTCACCGACAAGTGCGGCGTCGAGCGTCGTTCCTACCCGCCCGGTGAGCACGGCCGCGGTCGCCTGCGTCAGTCCGAGTACCGGCTGCAGCTGCGCGAGAAGCAGAAGACCCGTCGCTACTACCAGGTGCTGGAGAAACAGTTCCGTGCCTACTACGAGAAAGCATCGCGGCAGGACGGGATCACCGGTGAGAACCTGCTGCGGCTGCTCGAGTCGCGCTTCGACAACGTCCTCGTCCGCCTCGGCTTCGCCGCTTCGCGGCGCCAGGCGCGGCAGCTGATCAACCACGGCCATTGGTACGTCAACGGCCGCCGGGTCGACATCCCGTCCTACCAGGTGCGCCCGGAAGACATCATCTCGATCAAGCCGGGCTCGAATGCCGCCGAGGCGGTCCAGCGCGCCACCGAGCTGGTCTCGACGGTGCCGGCCTGGCTACAGGCCGACCACGACGCCCTTACCGCCAAGGTCTTGCGCTATCCCGAGCGCTCTGAGATCTCGGCGCCGGTCCAGGAGCAGCTGATCGTCGAGCTGTACTCCAAGTAAGCCGGAAACCGCAATTTCTGAAACACGCAACGCAAGGAACTCATGACCACTGATTTCCAGGTCCCCCGCATCATCTCCGAGAAAGTCGACGACCGTCGCGGCACCTTCACGATCGAGCCGCTCGACAAGGGCTTCGGCTACACCTTCGGCAACAGCCTTCGCCGCGTGCTCCTCTCCTCGCTGGGCGGCGCCGCCATCACCAGCGTCCGGATCGAGGGCGTAGCGCACGAGTTCTCGACCGTCCCCGGCGTCAAAGAGGACGTCACCGACATCATCCTCAACCTGAAGGACCTCGTCGTCCGCATGCACACCGACGCCGACGAGGTCGAGGCGCCGCTGGTGGCCACCGGCCCCGGCGAGGTCAAGGCCAAGGACATCGACCTGCCTTCCGGCGTCGAGATCCTCAACCCCGAGGCGCCGATCGCGACGCTCGAGAAAAAAACCAAGCTCGAGGTCTACCTGACGATCGGCCGCGGCCGCGGCTACTCGCCCGCCGAAGAGAACAAGTCCGACGAGCAGCCGATCGGCGTGATCCCGATCGACTCGATCTTCTCGCCGATCCGCCGCGCGTCCTACTCGGTCGCCGCCGCCCGCGTCGGCCAGCGGACCGACTTCGACAAACTGACCCTCGATCTCGAGACCGACGGCTCGATCGAGCCCGCCGCCGCCCTGCGCGAGGCTTCCGAGATCCTGATCAAGAGCCTGGCGATCTTCACCGACGCCGAGCGCGTCGAGGAACTGACCGCGCGTGAGGCTCTGCCGGCGCTGCCGAGCGACTCGATCTCCTCGCCCGCCGGTGACGGCGTCGCGGGGAACAACGGCCTCGACGAGATCCTGATCGAGGAGCTCGAACTCGGCGTCCGCTCCTACAACTGCCTGAAGCGTGCCGGCGTTCAGACCGTCGGCGACCTGGTTCGCAAGTCGCGCGCGGAACTGAACGCGATCCCGAACTTCGGCCAGAAGTCGATCGAGGAAGTGATCGAGACCCTGCACGCCCGCGGCCTCGATCTGCAGCAGGACTAAGGACCAACCGGAACGCGGAGCGGAGAGAAACTGTGCGCCATCGTAAGAAGCGGAACAAGCTCAGTCGTGACTCTGCTCACCGCGAGGCGCTGCTCACCAATCTCTCGAAGCAGCTGATCGAGCACGAGCGGATCCAGACCAGCCAGGCGAAGGCCAAGGCGGTCAAGCCGGAGGTCGAGAAACTGATCACCCTCGCCAAACGCGGCGACCTCCACGCTCGCCGCCAGGCGCTCTCCTCGCTGCACAACGACAAGTTCATCGTCCACAAGCTGTTCGACGAGGTCGCGCCGCGCTACGCGGAGCGGCCCGGCGGGTACACCCGCATCGTCAAGCTGGGCCCTCGGCGGAGCGACTCCACCGAGATGGTCTACCTCGAGCTCGTCTAGCCAGGCGCTCCGGCTCGGGGCGTCAGTAACTGACGGACTCCAGGTACAGCCCGTGCGGGGGAGCCGTGTCGCCTCCCTCTGAGCGGGGGGCTCCCTCTAGGAGCTGTTTGAAGCTCTCTACGGTGCGGCGGCTGGACGCCACTTCGAGCATCGTGCCGACGAGGGCGCGGACCATGTTGCGCATGAAGGCGTCGGCGGTGATGCGGAAGGCCAGGATGTCGCTCGGCTCGTCTTCCCAGGCGGCGGCGAGGATGTTGCGGTCGAAGCGGACGTGGTCGGTTCGGGTGGGGGTGAAGGCGGTGAAGTCGTGGGTGCCGGGGAGCGCGGCGGCGCAGGCGTCCAGCGCCTCGCGGTCGACGCGGTGCGGCCACCAGAGGGCGCGGCCCTGCTCGAAGGGGCTCGGCGCCGAACGGGCGAGCAGGCGGTAGCGGTAGCTGCGCGCGCGGGCGTCGTGGCGGGCGTTGAAGCCGTCGGCGACGATCGTGGCGGCGGTGACGGCGACGTCGTCGGGCCCGACCCCGTTGAGGCGGCGCGAGAGGTCGGCGGGGACCTCGCCGGCGAGCTCGAAGCTGGCGACCTGGCCGTGGGCGTGGACGCCGGTGTCGGTGCGACCGGCGACGGTCAGCTCGACCGGCTCGCGCAGGACGGTCGCCAGCGCCGTCTCCAGCTCGCCCTGCACCGTGCGCAGGCCGGGCTGCCGCGCCCAGCCGCGGAACCCGGATCCGTCGTATTCGATGTCGAGCCGTACGGTGGGCAACAGGGAGGCAGTATCTCCGAGTCCTAGAATCGGGTGGGTGCGGGTACTTCTCACCAACGACGACGGCATCGCGGCGCCCGGTCTGCAGGCGGCGCGGCGGGCGCTGCGCGAGATCAACGGCGTCAGCGTCGAGGTGATCGCCCCCGACCGCAACCGCAGCGCCACCGCCCGCAGCATCACCACGCGCCAGCCGCTTACGGTCGAGGAGATCGAGTTCGACGACGGCGACAAGGGCTATGCGGTCGACGGCACCCCGGTCGACTGCGTCCGCTTCGCCGAGGTCGGCCTGCTCGGCGGCCGCCCGGACCTGATCGTCTCCGGGATCAACCACGGCGCCAACCTCGGCGACGACATCACCTACTCCGGCACGGTGGCGGCGGCGCTGGAGGGGATCGTGCTCGGCATCCCCGCGGTGGCTCTCTCGCAGCAGTCCTCGCGTGGCCTGGGTTACGTCAGCGGCCGCTTCGACTTCACCTTCGCCGCCGCCTTCACCGCGGCCCTGGTGCGCAAGCTGCAGGCGGAGACGATGCCGGAGGCGACGCTGATCAACGTCAACCTGCCCGCCTGCGAGCCGACCGGGATCGAGGTGACGCGGCTTGGCAAACGGATCTACAACGACGAACTGAAGCTGCTCGAGGAGACCGAGCACGGCCACAAGCGCTACGAGATCTACGGCTGGGAGCCCTCGCACGAGGAGGTCGAAGGCACCGACCTGCACGCGATCGAGCAGGGCCGGATCGCGGTGACGCCGATCCACTTCGACCTAACCGACCACGGCGGCCTCGCCACGCTCGCCGGATGGGGCTTCGAGCAGATGCTGTCCGCGACCGGCACCGCGGCGACGTGAGCGAGGCTGCAAGCGCGCGCGCGGCGGAGCTGCGAGAGGAGCTGGACCGCCACAACCGCCTCTACTACGTCCTCGACGAACCGACGATCGGCGACGACGAATACGACGCGCTGCTCGACGAGCTGCGCGCGCTCGAGGCCGACCACCCGGAGCTGCGCAGGCCCGATTCGCCGACGCAGCGGGTCGGGGCGCCGCCGCTGGATCGTTTCGAACAGGTCGAGCACCACGAGGCGATGCTCTCGCTTGGCAATGCCCGCAACGAGGAGGAGCTGCGCGCCTGGGAGAACCGCCTCGCCAACTACCTGAAGCGGCTCGACATCACCGCTTCGCAGTTCAGCTACACGACCGAGCCGAAGATCGACGGCCTGGCGATCACGCTCACCTACGAGGACGGCGTCCTGGTCCGCGGCGCCACCCGCGGCGACGGGCGCGTCGGCGAGGACGTGACCCAGAACCTGCGGACGATCGGCTCGGTGCCGCTGCGGATCCCGAAGGCGCCGGAGCTGATCGAAGTCCGTGGCGAGGCCTACCTGCCGATCGCCGCCTTCAAAGAGCTGAACGAGCGCCGCGCCGAGGCCGGCGAGCCGACCTTCGCCAACCCGCGCAACTCGGCGGCCGGCTCGATCCGCCAGCTCGACCCCTCGCTGGCCGCCGAACGGCCGCTCTCGACCTGGATCTACGGGATCGGCGCCGTCCGCGGCCTCGACCTCGCCACCCACATGGACGAGGTCGAATGGCTCGGCGAGCGCGGCTTCAAGGTCAACCCCGACACCGAGCACCACCAGGGGGTCGAGGGCGTCGTCAAGCGCTGCCACTGGTGGGAGGAGCGGCGCGAGGGGCTCGACTACGAGATCGACGGCGTCGTCGTCAAGGTCGACGAGCGGGCGCTGTGGCGCGAGCTCGGCGTCGTCGGCCGCGAGCCGCGCTGGGCGATCGCCTGGAAGTTCCCGCCGACGACCGCGACGACGACGATGAAGAAGGTCGTCTGGAACGTCGGCCGCACCGGCCACCTCGTCCCCTTCGCGATGCTGGAGCCGGTCCACGTCGGCGGCGTCACCGTCACCACCGCCACCCTCCACAACGAGGAGGACCTCGAACGCAAGGACGTCCGCGAGGGCGACGAAGTCGTCGTGATGCGGGCCGGCGACGTGATCCCCCAGGTCGTCTCGCCGAAACTGCCGCGCGCCAACCCGCGCGCCCGCAAACCGAAGCCGCCGAAGAAATGCCCGGCCTGCGGCACGCCGACGGTGAAGCGCGAGGACTCGGTGTTCACGATCTGTCCCAACCGCCGGGGTTGCCCCGGGCAGTCCTTCCAGCACGTCAAGCACTTCGTCAGCAAAGGGGCGATGGACATCGACGGGCTCGGTGAGAAGCAGGCGCTGACCTTCCTGCAGGAGGGGGTGATCGCCGACGTCGGCGACATCTACGACCTGACCGAGGAGCGCCTGGTCGGCCTCGAGCGGTTTGCCGAGACCTCGGCCCGCAACCTCCTCGCCGCGATCGACGACTCTCGCCGCCAGCCCTTCAAACGCGTTCTCTTCGCGCTCGGCCTGCCCGGGGTCGGCTCGGTCACCGCCGAGGCGCTGGCCGACCACTTCGGCTCGATCGACGCCCTGCACGAGGCCGATCCCGAGGCGATCGAGGAAGTCGAGGGCGTCGGGCCGATCATGGCCGTGCAGATCGCCGAGGCGCTCTCCGACGAGGACACCTGGGCCCTGGTCGAGAAGCTGCGCGAGAAGGGGCTGCGGCTGGAGGCCGACGAGTCCGAACGGCGCCAGGAGGGGGGACCGCTGGAAGGCAAGACGGTCGTCCTCACCGGCACCCTGCCGGAGCTGACCCGCGAGGAGGCGGCGGCGCTGGTCAAGTCGGCCGGCGGCAAGGTGACGAGCTCGGTCTCGAAGAAGACCGACTACGTCGTCGCCGGCGAGAACCCCGGCTCCAAGCTCGCCAAAGCGGAGAAATTCGGCACCGCGATTCTCGACGAAGAGGGGCTGCGGACCCTGGTCGGCGGCGGTTCGGCGTAGCGGGTCGAGTTTGTCAACCAGAGGGTGACGAACTCGACAAGGCTCAGTAGGAGGCGACCATGCCGGCGATCCGGTCCTGGTCGAGATGGGCGAGCGAGAGGTTGCCGACGCTGCCCATCAGCACCGAGAAGATCATCACCTTGCCGCTGGCGTTGAAGCAGTAGCCGGAGAGGTTGCTGACGCCGGTCAGGGTGCCGGTCTTGACCCGGCAGCGGCCGTAGGCGGCGGTGCCCTGCATGCGACCGTCGACGGTCCCTTCCTTGCCGGCGAGGGCGAGGTCTTCGACGAACTGGTCGGCGACCTTCTGCTCGCGCATGCCGGCCAGGAAGTCGGCGACCTGGCGGGGCGAGGCGCGGCCCGAGCGGGTCAGGCCGGAGCCGTCGACGGCGTGCAGGCCGGAGCCGACGCTGCGGGCAAAGGCGGTGATGACGGCGGCGCCGGCGGCGGTGCTGCCGGCGCTCCCGAGTTCGGCGCCGAGCAGCTTGATCAGCATCTCGGCGAAGAAGTTGTAGGAGTAGACGTCGGTGAAGTCGACGATCCGGCTCAGGGTGGGGGATTCGACTGCCGCGAGGGGCCGCGCGTTGGGCGGGGTCACCGCCAGCGCCGTCCTCGCCGGCAGCTTGACGCCGGCGGCGATCAGCGAGCGGGCCAGCGTCGTCGCCGCCAGCTTCGCCGGGTCGGCGGAGAAGCCGCTGTAGATGCTGGCGCCGGCGTGGCCGTTGTTGAACTCGAGGCCGGAGAGCGGGCCGATTTCAGAGCTGGTCGCGTAGCCGGAGTCGGCGACGCCGCGGAGGCGGTCGAAGATCGAGTCGTCGGCGTAGAGGCGGCCGGTCACCTGCTTGATCCCGGCGGCGCGGACCTGCGCCCGTAGCGCCAGCAGGTTGGTGCCGACCCCGGAGACGTAGCGCTCGTAGAAGCCCGGCGTGCCCAGCGCCGGGTCGCCGGCGCCGCGCAGGTAGAGGCTGCCGTGGTAGACGCCGTCGGCGGTCAGCCGCCCGTCGCCGAAGAGCTTGGTCGTCAGCCGCGTTTCCGGGCCGAGCCTGGCGAGCACGGTGCCCGACGTGAACAGCTTCATGTTCGATGCCAGCGGACGCTGCCTGCCCGGCGCGGAGGCGCAGAGGACGCGCTCGCTTTCGGCGTCGACGACGATCAGGCCGCTCGCCGAGCCGCCTCCCTGCCGCAGCCACGTCTTCATCTTGTTGCAGGCGGGGCTGGCGGCGCCGGCCGTGGCGGCCAGCGCGAGGACTAGCACCCAGGCGACGAGGAGGGCGATCGCGGCGCGTCTCATCCTTGTTAGCAACACGAGAAAGAGGCAAGGTAGCGGCCCTGCCGGCCGCCGGCCCTGGGATACTGGCGTTGAGCATGGGCAAAGTCGTCGACATCGACTCCAAACCCCGTCGCAAACCGCGACGGCGCAAAAAGCCCTCGAAGACCGCCCTCGTGCTGGGCGGCGGCGGCTTCACCGGCGGCGTGTACGAGATCGGTGCCCTGCGCGCGCTCGACCTGCTGGCGGTCAACAGCACCGTCAACAACTTCGACGTCTACGTCGGCACCAGCGCCGGCTCCTTCGTCGCCTCGATGCTGGCCAACTCGGTGACGCCCGACGAAATGATGCAGGTGCTGAACTCGCGCCTGCCGACCGATCTCGAAGACCTCGACCTCGACCGGGTGCTGCGGCCGAACTACACCGGCTTCCTCAAGAAAGCCCTGGCGCTGCCGTTGCGCAGCCTCGAGCTGGTGCGGTCGCTGGCGCGGATCGGCGAGCTCTCGGCGATCGACATCGGCGTCGGCCTCGCCGAGGCGCTGCCGACGGGGCTGTACTCGAACACGGGGCTGCACGAGTACATCGCCGAGGTCCTCGCCGACCAGGGCCGCACCAACGACTTCCGCCTGCTGCAGCGCGAGCTCTACCTGACCGCCACCGACCTCGACACCTGCGAGCGGATCGTCTTCGGCGAGGACGAGTGGCGCGACGTGCCGATCTCCAAGGCTGTGCAGTGCTCGACGGCGCTGCCGATCGTCTACAAGCCGGTCGAGCTGAAGGGCCGGCAGATGGTCGACGGCGGCATCCGCTCGACCACCAACGTCGACATCGCGGTCGAGGCCGGCGCCAAGTTCATCGTCGTCGTCAACCCGCTCGTCCCCTACGTCAACGACTTCGAGAAGACGATCCCGACCGTGTTCGGGACGCGCGTGCGCCGCGTCGCCGACATGGGGCTGCCGGCGATCGCCAACCAGACCTTCCGCCTCATCGCCCACGCCCGCCTGCACCAGGCGGTCGAGCAGTGGCAGGAGCGCTACCCCGGCGTCGACATCATCCTGGTCGAGCCCGAGCCGACCGACGAGCTGATGTTCGGCACGCCGATCATGGACTACTCGCGGCGCCTGCAGATCGCCCGCCACGGCTTCGAATCGGTGACTCGGACGCTGGCCAACGACTACGAGCGCTACGAGGAGATCGCCAAACGCCACGGCCTCGAGATCTCCGGCCAGCGCGTCCGCCGCGTCGTCGAGGCCGCCGCCGAGGAGGAGGTCGAGCAGTCCTCCGCCTGGCGCCGCGTCCTCACCCAGACGACGTCGGTCCTGCTGCGGCAGTCCGGGCAGGCTTCCTGAGCGCAGGCGTGGGAGGCGCTCGGTGGAGCCTCCTCACTCGCCTACCTAGGTGAATCGGGTGCGGCCGTCCGAGTTTCGTGCTCCGGCCTAGCGGCGCAAAACGTGAGGAGTCTCCCCCGACCGCCTCCCCGAGCCCGCGGCCTCAGCGAAACCTCGCCGGATCGGCCGAGCAGTGGCGACAGAGCTTGCGGAGCAAGATGGCGGCCCGGCTCTGCGGAAAAGCTTCCGCGGGACCAAGCTCTGCGCGGCGGGCTGTCTAGACAAGACGCTCCGGTGGGAGGGGTCGGGTGACCCCCTGAACGTTTTGCGCCGCTAGGCCGGAGCGTGATTCTAGGACTGCCGAAGCCGATTCACCTAGGCAGGCGAGTGAAGGGGGTCACCCGACCCCTCCCTTCCGAGCGCCCTGCCTAGCCGACCCTAAGCCGCGTAAAGCTTCTCGATCGCGTCCTCGTGCTTTTGGGCGACGACGGCGCGCTTGACCTTCAGGGTCGGCGTCAGCTCGCCGGTCTCCTGTGAGAGGTCGTGGGAGAGGATGGTGACTTTCTTCACCTGCTCGACGCGGGCGTAGTTCTTGTTCACCGCTTCGACGTGGGCCATGATCATGGCGTTGATGTCGGGGTTGGCGGCGAGCGCCGCCAGATCGTCGGGCAGCCCGTGTTCGGCGGCGTATTTGGCCGCCTCTTCGGGGTCGAGGGTGACCAGCGCGACCAGGTAGGGCCGGCGGTCGCCGACGACGACGCACTGGGAGACGAGCGGCTGCTGCTTGATGTCGGCCTCGAGGTTGGCGGGGGTGATGTTCTTGCCGCCGGCGGTGATGATGATGTCCTTTTTGCGGCCGGTGATCTTGATGAAGCCTTCGGAATCGACCTCGCCGATGTCGCCGGTGTGCAGCCAGCCGTCGACGATCGTCTCCGCCGTCGCCTCCGGGTTCTTGTGGTAGCCCTGGAAGACGTTGGGGCCCTTGACCAGGATCTCGCCGTCCTCGGCGATTTTCACCTCGCAGCCGGGGAACGGTTTGCCGATCGTGCCGATCTTGAAGTCATCGGGACGGGCGATCGTCGCCGCGGTCGAGGTCTCGGTCATCCCCCAGCCCTCGAGCACGAGGACGCCGGCGGCGTCGAAGAAGCGCAGGATCTCGGGATTGATCGGGGCGGCGCCGGAGACCGCGAGGCGCAGGTTGCCGCCGAACAGGCCGCGGATTTTCGAGAGGACTTTCTTGTCGGCGAAGGCGTACTCGCGGCTGAGCAGGAAGCCCGGCTTGCGGCCGGCGCGTTCGGCCGCGCGCATCCGCCCGCCGACCTTGATCGCCCAATCGAAGATCGCCTTTTTGAGGCCGCCCTCTTTTTCCATCGCGCTGGTCGCCGCGGTGTAGATCTTCTCGAAGATGCGCGGCACCGAGGGGAAGTAGGTCGGTTTCAGTTCGGCCAGGTTGGGGAGGATCTTCAGCGGGTCGCGCTCCCAGTAGGCGATCGTCGCGCCCAGGTCGAAGCTGCCGAACTGGATCAGCAGGGCGAAGGAGTGGGCCAGCGGCAGGTAGAGGTAGGTGACGTCCCCCTCCTCGATGACGCTGGTGTCGTTGACCATGTCGAGCATCGAGCGGTAGTTGCCGTGGCTGATCACGCAGCCCTTGGGCGGCCCGGTGGTGCCCGAGGTGTAGATGAAGGTGCAGATGTCGTCCGGCGTCACCGAGGAGTAGCGCTGCTCCCAGACGGCCTGGTCGACCGCCTCGCCCTTGGCTGAGAGCTGGGCCGTCGAGAGCGCGCCGTCGGCCTCGCCGACCATCAGCACCGCGTGCTCGAGCTGCGGCAGCCGGTCGCGCACCTCCTGCACCTTGGCCAGCTGCTCGGCGTCCTCGACGACGACGACCTTGGCGTCGGAGTTCTCCAGCACGTAGCGGCACTCCTCGGGCGAGTTCGTCTGGTAGATCGGGACGACGGTGGCGCCGATGCCGAGCGCGGCGTAGTCGAAGTAGGTCCACTCCGGGCGGGTGTTGGCGAGGATCGCGACCCGGTCGCCCTTCTCGATCCCGAGCGAGACGAGGCCGAGACCGAGCGGGCGGGCGATGTCCAGCACCTCGCTGAAGGTGCGGTCGACCCAGCCGTCGCCGTCTTTGTAGCGGACCGCGACGTTGTCGCCGTAGCTCTGCGCTGCCAGCGGCAGCAGGTCCGCCAGCGTTTTCGAGTGGGTGCCCCTCCCCTCCATTCGGGGGGAGTGTAATTCAGCGGCGCGCTGGGGTGCTTGACCCTCCGCCGTTGGTCGCCGTCAGGTGGCGCAGCGAGCTTTCGAACAGGGTGCGGTCGATCCGCCCGTGGAAGATCGGCACGCCCATTTCCACGCATCTCCCGATCACTTCCTGCCGATCCATCTGCAGCTGGGTGGCAAGCTCGCTGGGCGTCAGGTGATTGGCCATCGAGACCTCCGCGGTCGTTGAAAGTGAGTACAGACCATGTTTATCGCTCGCTGCGGATGTGTCAACCGTCACTTTCCCCAGGTTGCGAGGTCGCCGGCGACCCCGTCTCGCGATAATGGGAAGCCGATGTCCGAACTCGCCGTCAAGCCAGTCCCTTCCCGCGGCCGTCTCTGGGTGATCCTGATTCTCGGCCTCGGCGTCGTCGCGCTCGGCTACGCGATCGTGCAGATCTCGACCCAGAAGGCCGACGACAACATCGTCCGCATCGAGGGGATCACCGAAGCGCAGGAAATCTTCGGCGGCATCCCCCAGGAAGGCGACCGGCTCGGCTCCTCCAACGCGCCGGTGACGATCCAGGTCTTCAACGACCTGCAGTGCGCCAACTGCCGGGAAGCGTTCCTCAGCACGATCCCGACGCTGACCGAAGACTACGCGCGGCCCGGCGACGTGAAGCTGCTCTACCGCCACTACTCGAACGCCGAAAACAGCGAGGAGCTCGGCTTCTACGGGGCCGAGGCGGCCGCCGAACAGGGCTACGGCTGGCAGTACATCTACCTCTTCTTCCGCAACCAGGACGAAGCGAAACGGACCGGCGTGGACCAGAACTTCCTCGACTCGGTCGCCGGTGGCATCGAGGACCTGAACGCGCCCGAATGGGAAGCGGCGCTGGAAGACAACGGCAAGGCGGGTGGCTCGATCGCGACCCGCCTCGAAGGCTACGAGGAACTCGGCCGCAACCTCGGGATCCGCACCGGCCAGTCGATGATCGTCAGCGGACCGGGCGGCACCGAAACGCTGCAGGACAGCCCCAGCCTGGCCGAAGCCGAAGCGGCGATCGCCGCCGTCGAATAGACGGGCTGCGCCTCAGCGGCAGTCGGTGATCACCAGCGGGCAGACCTCGCAGGCTTCGCGCCCGACCTGGCTGTACCAGCGGCAAGAGGAGCGAATCGCGCATTGCGGCAGGGTGCCGGGTTCGGTCAGTGACCGCACCTCCTCGTCAGCGAGGACCTTGTCGACGACATCGCAGCGACCGCCGCGCCAGTTGTCACAGCGCTCCTCGACGCAGGGCGAGGCGAAGCGGAAGCGCCGCTCCGGGGAGCCGCCCTCGCGGGCGCGGGCGACGAACTCGGCGTCGATCCGCAGGGGCGGGGTGAGGTAGCCGACGCGGTCATCGCCGTCGACCAGGCCGAGCAGAATCGCCCCCGGCTCGCAGGCGGCGCTGGGGCAGGTGCGGGGCTCCTCGCTAACCGCGGAACTCCTGCTCGACGATCTTCTCCAGACCGGGTCCGATCGGGCCGCCGAGGATCGGGCCGCCGAGGATTTCGCCTTTGAAGATCGCGACCACCGAGAGCTCGTGGTTTCCGCCCAGGACCTTGCCGCGGTCAGGGCGGTGGGCGACGAGCCCGTCGAGGACGGCGTGCTGGACCGATTGGGCGATTTCGGCTGCGTGACTGTCGGAGAGCTCGACCCCGTCGAGCACCACCTTGAACGTTCGCATCTCGGCTCCTCTCCGCTGGGTGACGAGCCGCGAGTATCCGCAGCGAACTTTTATGTAGTCAAGTTTGGCTTCTCATACAGGCAGGCGTGCCCGATGAGCGATGACGTCGCCCCAGTCGGCGTCGTCGATGTGGCCCGGGGAGGTGGTGGCGATGAAGTCGCGCAGCAGGTCGGCAAGCCCCTCGGGGTCTTCGAGGTTCGGGAAGTGGGCGGCCTTCTCCAGGGTCTCGAAGCGGCAGTTGGGGATCGCGGCGTGGGCTTCGAGGCCGTGCTTCATCGGGATCGTGCGGTCGCGCTCGCCCCAGACGATCAGGGTCGGCATCTCGCCGAGCAGGTAGAGGCGGTCGCGGGCGCTCACCTTCTGGCCCTGGAAGTCGATCACCGCGCGCAGCGTCTGCAGGAAGGCGCGCCGCGAGCCCTCCTCCTGCAGCGGGCCCAGCGCCCGCGCCACCGCCTGCAGGTAGACGCCGGTGGGGACCCCGCGCTCGCGCAGGCGGGCGCCGGTGGCGGCCAGCGAGCCGACCAGGCGGGGGCGCGTCGCCAGCTTCAGCAGCGTCGCCGAGCCGGGCAGGGCGGCGCCGCGCAGCAGCGGGCTGACGTCGTGGCCGAGGCCGCCGCTGGAGATCAGCACGAGCCGCTCGGTGCGCTGGGGGAACTGGTAGAAGAACTGCATCGCGACGCCGCCGCCGAGCGAGTGGCCGACGATCGTCGCCCGCTCGACCCCGATCGTCGTCAGCAGGTCGCGGATGCTGGCCGCGTGGGCGCCGAGCGAGTAGTCGCCGCGCGGCGTCGCCGAGTCGCCGTGGCCGATCAGGTCGGGCGCGATCACCCGATGGCTGTCGGCGAGTCGCGACGCCACTCCTTCCCAGTGCCGGGAGGAGTTGATCATGCCGTGGATCAGGACCAGGTTGGGACCGCTGCCGGCGACCCGGTAGACGGCGCGGTGGCCGTGCAGGTCGACCTCGTGCGCCTCGAAGGGGCCGGGGTTCATGGTGCAGACCCTAGCCGGAGCGGGCGGCCGGATCAGACCGGATCGAGGACGACGACCGGGATCTCGCGCGCCGTCTTCGTCTGGTACTCGTCGTAGCTGGGCCACTCCTCGAGCATGCGTGCCCACAGCCGCGGCTTCTCCTCGGCGGTCGCGGTCCGCGCCCGGGCCTTGAACTTCTCGCCTCTGACCTGGACCTCGACCTCTGGATTGGCCGTCAGGTTGACGTACCAGGCCGGGGGAGCGTCGGCGCCGCCCTTGGAGGCGACGATCACGTAGGAGTCGCCGTCGGGCGCGTAGATCAGGGGCGCCACCCGCGGCTCGCCGCTCTTGGCGCCGGTGGTGGTCAGCAGCAGCGTCTGCGTGCCCTGCCAGTCATGGCCCTCGGCGCCGTCGGTCTCGACGTAGCGGTCGACGTGTTCCTGGCCGAAGAGCATCAGGGAATGGTAGGGAACCAGAGCCATGGGCTCGGGGATTTCCAGCGATCGCCTCGCCCACCCCGAAGCGGATCCGACATCGACCACACCAGGGTGGGGAAAACCTCGGAAGCGCTCGCGATATTGATCAGCCCCTGGTGCGGTCAATCTCGCGAGCGCGTGAGAGCGGAGGAGCGTGGGTCGATCCACCTCAGGGCGGCGCTCGGCGGCGAGGCGGTTCTCGCCGACGGCAGCGAGCACCTGCTGGCATGCGAGCCCGCGGCGCGCGCCTCAGGCGCGGCCGAGGCGGCGCCGCTGGGACGCGGCGAGGAAGGCGCGAAGCGCGATTCCGGCCAATACGGCCAGGAGGACGATGCCGAGGACGAACAGTGCTGCGCCACCGAGGCCAAAGCTCGCCCCGGAGTCGTCCTGGCTGCTGCTCGGGGCGGACTGCGGCTGGCGCCCGGTTCCGCCGCTGCCGCCGGGCTCGGCTTCGCGCCCGCCACCGGCTCGCTTGCCGTGGTCTGCGGCCGAGTGACCTTCCGGCCCCTGCTGGCCGGTCCCGCTGCCGCCGGAGCTGACGCCGGCCCCGAACAGCGGTGCTTCGGCGGCGCTTTCAGCGCTTTCGCCGCCGGCCGCTTCGTTGCGGGCCTGGTCGAGCGGCAGCCCGTACTCTTTGCCGGCTGGGCTTTCAGGGTCGAAGTGGACTTCCGACGCTGCGGCGGGGCCGGCCAGGGCGAAAAAGACGGCGAGCCCGCTGAGTACCATCGCGACCGCGATCCGATTGGCAGGGAAGGTGGTTTTCATCGAGAGGGATGCTGGATTGATCGTGCAAACTCTAGGACAGCTGCTGACGGAGCGAAAGCGCGCCCTCGCGGCCGTTGCCTTGGCGCTGGCGGTGCTGGTGCTCGCCTCGGCGCCCGCCGGGGCGCAGGCGGCACCCTCGACGCAGAAGCTGATCTGGGGGCCGACCGACGCGAAGGCGTTCAACGTCTACGCCGATCTCGGTGCCGGCCTCTACGAGTTCACGATCAACTGGTCGCGGATCGCGCCGACCAGGCCGCAGCAGCCGACCGATCCCAGCGATCCCGCCTACCAGTGGACCCCGGCGGTCGACGAAGCGATCGAAAACGCGGAGCGGCACGGGATGCGGGTCGTGCTCGAGGTGACCGGCGCGCCGCGCTGGGCAAACGGGCACGACCAGTGGCGCTGGGTGCCCCGCAACCCGCAGGACTACGCGGACTTCCTCACCGCCGCCTCCAAACGCTGGCCGCAGATCCACTACTGGCAGATCTGGGGAGAGCCGACGCGGCGGGCGAACTTCATGCCGCTGCCCAAGGCGGTTCAGGGCACCGACCTGACGCCGGCGCAGGAACGCGGCCCGCTGCTGTACGCGCAGCTGCTCGACGCGGCCTACGCGGCGCTGAAGGCGGTCAACCCGGCCAACCTGGTGATCGGCGGCAACTCGTTCAGCGGCGGCGACATCCGCTCGCTCGCCTGGATCAAGGCGTTGCGGCTGCCCGACGGCAGGCCGCCGCGGATGGACTTCTACGGCCAGAACCCGTTCGGCTACCGCCGCCCGGACCTGAACGCGAAAGAGATCAACCCGAAGGGCGGCGTGGCGGACTTCTCCGACCTCGACGTCGTCGCCCGCTACGTCGACCGCTACCTCTCCCGCGCCGGGCGCAATCCCCGCCCCCTGAAGCTCTTCCTCTCCGAGTACTTCGTCCCCACCGACCACGCGAACTTCGAATTCAACTACTGGGTCTCGCGCCAGACGGCGGCCAGCTGGCTCAGGGACGCCTTCAAGATCGTTCGCAAATGGCACCGCATCTACACCCTCGGCTGGTACCAGCTCGAAGACGAAGCCCCCAACGGCCAGGGGACCGAGGTCAACCGCGGTCTGCTGACCTGGAACGGGCACCGCAAGCCCGCCTACTACGCCTTCAAGAACGGGTAGGACCGGGTCGTTAGGACGGTCGCCGGCCCGAGACCGCGACCGGGAAGTTCTGGCGGCTGATCTCGGTCAGCCCAGCTTCGGCGAACCAGCCCTCGACCTCGGGCCAGTCGTGCTTCCACTGGTACTTCGGCGCGTACCAGTCGAAGGTGTCGAGCACGCGCCATTCCGGGTCGGGATGATCGGAGACCGGAAGCAGGGGGGAGAGATAGCGGCCGAAGCGGGTCCGGTAGAGGGCCCCCAGCGGACCGGCAACGCGGCAGAGCTTCAGCAGACGCTCCTCGCTGAGCTTCGTCGTCCAGCGCCGGTAGAGGTCCGACGCCGCGTAGTGAAGCTTGCGTTCGCTGGTGTAGACCCAGATCGCGATCTGCCCCCCGGGCTTGAGCAGGCGGGGGAGCTGGGCGAATGCGGCATGCGTGTCCGGCGTGTGGTGCAGAACCCCGAGCGAGTAGATGAGGTCGAAAGAGCCCTCGCGCAGGGGTAGGTCGAAGACGTCCGCTTGGACGAAGGCCGTGTTGGGGAGTCCGCCCAGATTGGCATTGGCGGCGTCGACCGCCGCCGAGAGATCGACGCCGAGCACCTCGGCGCCCCAGGAGGCGGCGACGTCGGCGAAGCGCCCCATGCCGCAACCGACGTCGAGGACCCGCTTGCCGCGCAGGTCCTCCGGTTTGAGGCCGGTCTTCACCGCGAAGGCCTCACGCGACTCCGTGCGCTGCTCCCCGGGCCGGTCGAGCTGGGTCCTGGCGAACCAGTTCCACTCCTTGCCGAAGCTCTGCGCGTAGGAGTCCGAGCTGACGAAGCGCAGCACGCCTCGGACCCGGGGCGCGAGCAGCCGCTCGCCGGCGTGCGCGCCCTGCTCGTCGAGCCGCAGCGCCTCGCCGCTGGACGGATCGACGAGTATGTCCTGAAGCCAGCTGGGCTCCGAAACTTGGCTGCCAATGCCGCTCGAGCTCGGGTCAGGCCCCATCGCGGGCGATTCTGCCAGGAAGACGAAGACCGGCGCCGGGCGAGTTCGGAATACTCTGGGCCAATGAGGACGCTCGTCACCGGTGGGGCAGGGTTCATCGGTTCGCATCTGGCGAGCCGGCTGCTCCGCGACGGGCACGAGGTCCGGGTGCTCGACAACTTCTCGACCGGCTCGCGGGGCAATGTCGCGCTGCTCGGGGACGAAGTCGAGGTCGTCGAGGGCGATATCCAGAGCTACGAGCGCGTCCACAACTCGGTCAAGGACTGCGAGGTCGTCTTCCACCAGGCGGCGCTTCCCTCGGTCCCGCGCTCGATCCAGGACCCGCTGACGAGCAACGCCGTCAACGTGATCGGCACCCTGAACATCCTGCTCGCCGCGCGTGACAGCGGTGTCCGCCGCGTCGTCTTCGCCTCGTCCTCCTCGATCTACGGCGCCGACCGGACGCTGCCCAAGCAGGAGGATCGGGCGCCGCAGCCGATCGCCCCCTACGCCGTGGCCAAGCTCGCCGCCGAGGGCTACTGCCGCAGCTTCGCCCAGGTCTACACCCTGGAAACGGTGGCGCTGCGCTACTTCAACGTCTTCGGCCCGCGACAGGACCCCGGCTCCGCCTACGCGGCGGTGATCCCGAAATTCATCACCGCCCTGCTCGCCGGCGACTCGCCGGTGGTCTTCGGCGACGGCGAGCAGTCGCGCGACTTCACCTACATCGACAACGTCGTCGAGGCCAACCTGCTCGCCGCCGCGGCCGAGGGCGTCTCTGGCGAGACCTTCAACGTCGCCTGCGGCGAGCGGATCTCGCTCAACCGCTTGCTCTCCGACCTGCGGGAGATCACCGGCGCCGAGGTCGACGCCACGTACCTGGAGCCGCGTCCCGGCGATGTCCAGCACTCGCTTGCCGACATCGGCAAGGCACGCGAGCAGCTCGGCTACGAGCCCGGGGTTTCCTTCGCCGACGGGCTGCGACGCACGGTCGAGGACTACGTCGCCCGGCGCGAGTCCGCGCCCACCGCCTCCCCCGCCGCTTAGCGCCCAGGCGCCGGCCGGCGGGCGCACAGCACGGCGACGACCAGCGCCACCGGCACCGCGAGCTGGGGCACCGGCAGCGCCTCGACGAAAACCATGCCCGCTGCGGCCGCGCTGGCCGCCCCGATCGCCGCCGTCTCGACCTCCGTTCTGCCCGCTCGCCGCACGCCGGCGAGCGCCGCCGCTCCGAGGAGCCCCAACAGCAAGAGCCCGACGAGGCCGAGCTCGGCGGCGAACGAGAGGTACTCGTCGTGGGCCGCGAGCCGACCGAATTCGAGGTGTTCGTCGGAGTATTCGGGGAAGGTGCCCCAGCCGATCCCCCAAAGTGGACTGTCGAGGAACGCTTCGAGCGCGAGCTTCGAGGCGTCCACCCGCGAACTCACGTACTTGTCTTCTTCGTTTTCGCTGCGGGCGAGCATGTGGGCATAGAGCGATCCCTGCAGCTCGTCGGGGGCGCGGATGACGTGCGATGGGCGACCGGGGGCCTGCGCGCGAACGCGGACGTCACTGAGCACGAACCCCGCCGGCCCGCCGGCCCGCTGCCAGATGAACAAGCGGGCGTGTGGCGCCCGCTGCGCCGGCTTCCAGCTGAGCTCGAAGTTGCGTGGGCGCGATCCCAGGACCGCCTGGCCCTGCGGCCCTCCGCCTCGCACCCCGTCGCCGAGCGCGAAGGAGATCGGCAGCCGCTGGGATCCGGTCGCGTAGGCCCGGAACCGCAACTCGTAGCTGCCGTCGAGGGCCGCTTCACCCCAGCCATAGCTGGCCCCCTCGCCGCCGCGATCGGAGCGCACGAGGATGCCGCTGGGCCGGTTGCGCAACCGCGAGGGACCGGCCGGGATGGGGCCGATGGCGCGGCCATCCCAGCCGCTGAGGTCGCGCTGCTCGAGCGGCCGGAAGGAGGCCGGCACCGGCTGGAAGCTCGCTTCCTGTCGCTCCTGCTTGAAGACCGAGTAGAGCGCCAGTCCAACCAGAGCCGCAGCAGCTGCGGCGCCGAGGGTGATCGCCCGTTGCCGGCGGGAGGTGCCGGCCCTCCACAGCCCTACCGCGAGGAGCCCGAATCCGGCGGCGATGATGCCGCCACGCGAGAAGCTGAGGACGAGGGCGACGGCGAGAACGGCGAAGCAACCGCCGAAGAGGAGCTGCGCCCGCCCCCGCGCCGCCAGCAGGTAGGTGCCGGCGATCGGGACCCCGACGGCCATCGCGAAGGCGAGTTCGTTCGCGTTGCCGTAGGTGCCCGAGAGCCGGCCGCCGGTCTGGCTGAGGTCGACGGTCCCGGAGTTGAGCGCGCCGACGCCGAGCAGGGCGAGCAGCGCGGCCAGCCCGAGGCCGGCGAGCAGCGCGAGCAGCGTCCGCTCCCGCAACTCCGGGGTGAAGCTAACTGCGCCCAGCCCCAACAGGCCGACGAAGGCGAACTCGGAGAAGCCGCCGAACTTGCCGTCGCAGTTACAGCCCGCGGTGCCGACGCTGATCAGGATCCAGAAGAAGAGCCCGATGTAAGCCGCACCGGCAAGCAGTGCGGGCGTTCCGAAGCGAAGGTCGCGTGGCCGCGCCCGCGCGACGTCGAGAGCCAGGGCCGCCGCCAGAGCCAGCGCCATCGTCCGGCCGACGGTCAGCGGTCCGGCGACGTGCGTGGCGGAGAAGGGGGCGAGGAACGCGGTCGCCGGCAGCGCCAACCGGGAGAGCCCGAACGGCTGCTTTGCCGCGTCGACCCGCGCCCGTAGAGCGCTCACCGCTCGCCCATCGCGCCATCGCTGCAGGGTGCCGCGGGGCAGACTGCTGACGAGCCCGATGGCGAGGTCTACCAGCAGCCCCGCGGTCGCTGCGAGCAGCAGCCAAACAAAAGGGGCCAGCATGATGTCGTAGCGCTGCGAAAACACTCCGGTCAGACTGCCGCCGAGCACCGCCACCAGTAAGACGAGAAGGAATGCAAGTCCCGCAAGACGCCCGCGGGGTCTGCCGAGCAGCAGCAGGGCTAGCGAGAGCAAACCACCGATGGTGATCGCGTAGAGGATGGCGGTGAGGGCCTGACCGAGCTGCCAAGGTACGCGCGTCAGTGGAGAATCGCCCGGCAGGGCGCTTTCAGCGGGCGCGCCGTGAAAGACCGGCTCGGCGTTAGGCAGGTTGAGGTACTGATAGTAATAGCGCGTGGTCTCCGCGATGTGGTCGACGTTTGGGTTCGCCCAGAACGTCTGGGGGTCGTAGAGCTCGCGGTAACGACGCAGGATGTCCCAGGTGTTTTCGAGGTAGATACCTGGATGCGCGACGATGGCGCTACGTGCCAGTCCACCCATCACTGAGGCGGCTTCGGCCGGCGTACGCCCTTCATTGATCAACGCGCTGTAGAGCGCGGTCGCTGGCTGCCCTGATGCCGGGTGCCCCGGCTCGCCGGGTTCTGCCGTGTTGTAAAGCTGTCGTGCGAGAGCCCCCTCGGGGGTGTCGTCGGGAGGCGGCACCGCATCCCAGTTGACGGCGCGCGCGTAGAGGGATATCCCGCCCTCGGTGGCCAGGTTCGGATCGCCGAAGCGCACGACATTGTGGAGCGACCAGGGGGCGAGCACGAGAGCCATCGCCAGCACCGTTGCCCCGACGCTTCGTAGACCCGGCTTCAGGCCCGGCGCGGCGATGAATAGGACAATCGGTATCGCGACTAAGCCGATCAGGCCATTGGCGCGGAACAGAGTCGCCAACCCGAAAACGGCGCCGGTGGCCGCGAGCCACACCCATGCCCGCTGCCCGGCCCGCACGCGTAATGCGGCCTCCACCAATAACGCCGTGCCGAGAAACAGGAGTACCCCGAACAAGTAGTCAGCCAGCGCCAGTTGCTCGGTGATCAGCATCAGCGGAGAGGCTGCGGTCAGGAATCCGGCCACGATGCCGACGCCTGGGCTAAAGAAACGCCATCCGCAGAGCAATACCAGCGCTGGGAGGAAGATTCCTACGAGGTTCTGTAGGAGGACCACACCGTCGATTGGGTCCAGCCCAAGCGCTTCGATGGTCGCAAGCAGCAGCGAGTAGGCGGGTGGTCTCAGGTTGTCCTCAAAACCACCGTGGAAGATCCCTTCCGCGACCCGCAAGTACACGCTCGTGTCTGATGCGGCGAAACCGGTTCCCAGTAGTGGCGCACGCACGGCGATCGCCGCCACGACCACCATCGCCAGCGAACCGATCAAGAGGCCACGTTGGTGGCGGGGGAAGCTCGCGCTCAGCTCGATGCCACGATCGGCGCGCCGGTTGAATCGGCCGAAAAAAGCCCAGACCCTGGAAGGTCTCCAGTTGATGGCCACCTTTCGCGGCGGCGGCGTTTTCGCTGTTGGCACGAAGCGCGAACATATACTCCGCGGCGTGCCGAGGAGAGCGCTCCCTTTCGTTCGACGTCGCCCCCGAGCCGCTCTCGCCGCACTTGCAGCGGTGTTCGTTGCACTGACGCTCAACTCATGCGGAAGTGCCGAAACCCAGCCGCCGGCGCCCAATAACCTGATCAGCCAGAAGGAGCTGGCGCAGTATCCGCGGGACAGCGCTCGCCGCAGCTTCCTCGAATTCTGGTCGGACCTCCAGTATCAAGCCTGGGCCGACGCGGCGGCGTTCTACTCCCCCCGGTTCCGTGACTTCATAGGCACTGGACGGCTGATCGGCGCGAAGAAGGTAGATGCCTCGATCTTCCCGTTGACGAAACCGGAAATCGTCCGCATAAGCCAGGACGGTTCCGACACGACCATCTCCTATTCGCTCATCCTGCCGGATGGCAGCAGGGAACTCGGCTCCACGACCTGGCGTCGGATCGATGGCAACTGGCAAATGATTTACGACTCGCGCCTCGATGCGCAGCTCAATCAGTTCGCCCGCAACCAGGTCGAAATCGAAGAAAACGGGGCAATCTCCGTCGACCCAACGCATGTGCCGTCACCGGAGGTCTCGCGAGCCGGCACCGAAGCGTCGCACCTGCAGGCCGAATTCCTCGAACAGGAACTCGACGGCGAAGCGCCCTAGCCGCCGGCGATCGCTTCCTCGATCACCTCGATCTGGGCGTCGACCGATCGCTCCAGCTCGTGGCGCGCGGCGGTGTGGCGGCGGGCGCCCTCGCCGAGCTGCCGGCGCAACTTCGGGTCGTCGATCAGTCGGCTGAGGGCGGCGGCGATGGCCGCCGGATCGTGGGGGACGAGGAGACCGGCCTCGGGTGGGATGACCTCGCGAGTGCCGCCGGCGTCGGTGCCGACCAGCGGGCGGCCGAGCATCCCGGCCTCGATCAGGGCGTTGGGGCTGCCCTCGTCGTCGGAGAGCAGGACGGCGACGTCGTGCTCGGCCCAGAAGGCGGGGATGTCGGTCACCGGGCCGGCCGCGGTGACGCGCGCGGTGAGGCCGCGGGCCTCGATCTCCGCCGCGACCTGCTCGCGCAGCGGTCCGGAGCCGACGAGATCGAAGCGCCAGGGTCGCTCGGCGTCGACCAGTTCGAGTGCGTCGAGCAGCCGCATGTGCCCCTTTTCGCTGCGGTAGTTCGCGACGTAGCCGAAGGCGACCTCGCCCTCTTGCCGTGGCGGCAGCGGTGCCACCGGCCGGTGCGCGTTGGGGGTCAGGCGCAGGCGCTCGCGCCGCACGCCGCGTTCCTCGGCGTTGGCCAGCACCGCTTCGGAGTTGCCGGTGACCAGACGGGCATGCCGCTCGGACCAGCGGATCGCCGCGCGGAAGATCACGAATCGTTCCGCCTTCGAGCCGCAGATGCTGCGGCGAGCCACGACAACCGGGACGCGCAGCGCGATCGCCGGTGGCGTGACCGTCGCCGCCGCCTCCTCCAGCCAGGCGTAGACGACATCGGGTCGCACGCGGCGCATCGTCGCCAGCATGCGCGGCACCGCGATCGCCGGACGAACTGCCCTCGGCCCCCCGACCGGGGTCAGCGGGATCAGCTCGACGCCGAGCTTGCGCAGGAGCTCTCGGTGCCCCGGGTCCCACTCCGGTCGCAGGGTGACGACCGTCGCCTCGATCTTCTCCGGGTGGGCGGCGGCGACCAGCTCGATCAGCTGGCGCTCCGAGCCGCCTCGACCGAGGCTGCCGATCACGAACATCACTCGCGGTCTAGGGGCCATCGATCCAGGTCCGGTGCCAGAGCTCGAGCATTGCCAGGTTCCAGAGGCGCGTGGAGTGTTCCTCGCCGCCGACGTGGTCGGCGACCAGGCGGCGCACGCCGTCCGGCTCGAAATAACCGCGGGCGAGGCTGCGCGGGTCGAGCAGCAGATCCTCGATCCAGCCTCGCAGCGGCCCGCGCATCCAGCTGCCGACCGGGATCGCAAATCCCTGCTTGCGACGGTGGACGAGGTCCTCCGGCAGGCCGCGCCGGGCGGCGAGCTGCTTCAGCGCCCACTTCGTGGTCCGCCCCCGCAGCTTCATCCGCGGCGGCAGGCTCGCCGCCAGCTCGTAGACGCGGTAATCGAGGAAGGGCGAACGCACCTCCAGCGCGTCGGACATCGACATCCGGTCGACCTTGAGCAGCAGGTCTCCCGGCAGGTAGGTCGCGGTGTCGAGGGCGAGGTAGCGGTCGACGCCTGCCAGCTCCTCGGGAGCCAGCACCTCGTCCCACGTCGCCGACGGATCGCCGGCTGCTGTGAGGAACTCGGGGCTGCAGAGGGACTTCAGCTCGCGTGGTGAGAAGTGGGACATCATCGCGGCGTAACGGTGGGCGGGGGGCAGCGCGAGGACATCGATGCCGCGGCGCAGGCGCCCGCCCCCGCGCGGCAGTCGCGCCGGGAGCCCGCTGCGCTGGAGGAGCCGCGCGACGACGGCCGCCGGCGCCAACCGCGAGGCGTCGCGGCGGAGGAGGTAGCGCTGGTAGCCGCCGAAGGCCTCGTCGCCGCCATCACCGGAGAGCGCGACGGTAACCCGCTCGCGGGTCGTCCGCGAGAGCAGCAGCGTTGGGATCGCCGAGGAGTCGGCGAACGGCTCGCCGGCGAAGCGGACGGCGTCGGCGACCAGCGGCAGCATCTCCGGTTCCAGCACCCGCTCCTCGTGCTCGGTGCCGTAAATCTCGGCGACTCGTCGCGCCTGCTCGCCCTCGCTGAACTCCTGATGCGCGAAATCGATCGAGAAGGTCTTGACCCGGCTGGTCGCTTCGGCCATGTAGCTGACGACGAGGCTGGAGTCGATGCCGCCGGAGAGGAAGGCGCCGAGCGGGACGTCGGCGACGAGCCGTTCGCGGGTCGCCTGCGCCAGCAGCTCGTCGAGCTCGGCGAGGGCCTCGTCCTCCGAGTCGGGCTCCCGCGGCTCGAACTCGAGTTGCCACCAGCGTTCGACCTTCGTCTCGCCGGCGGTGAAGAGGAGTCGCTCGCCCGGGGCGAGCTTGTGGATTCCGGCGAAGCCGCTGCGCGGGGGCGGCACGTATTGCAGGGTCAGGTACTCGCGTAGCGCCTGCGGGTCCGGTCGCGGTTCGACCAGCCCGCTGGCGAGGATCGCCCCCGGCTCGCTCGCGTAGAGGATGCCGTCGCCGACCCGAGCCCAGTACAGCGGCTTGACCCCGAGGCGGTCGCGGGCGAGCAGCAGCCGGCCGGCCGGGGCGTCCCAGAGGGCGATCGCGAACATGCCCTCCAGCGATGTCAGGCAGTCGGCGCCGCGCTCCTCGTAGAGGTGGCCGATCACCTCGCAGTCCGACGCGGTGGAGAAGGTGTGGCCGCGGCGTCGCAGGTCCTCGCGCAGCGCGGCGAAGTTGTAGATCTCGCCGTTGCAGGTGACGCTGACGGACCCGTCCTCGGTCGCGATCGGCTGGTCGCCGGTCTCGAGGTCGATGATCGCCAGGCGGCGGAAGCCGAGCGCGACTCGGCCGGGCACGACGTGCTCGCCGGCGGCGTCGGGACCGCGATGGGCGATCGCGTCGCACATCGCGGTCAGCGTCCCGGCGCCGGCGCCGACGTCACCGGCCCATCCCGCGATCCCGCACATCGCTAGCCCACTGCCGCCCTGCCGCGGCGCAGCAGTTGGGCGGCGACGTAGCCGGGTGCGGGCAGGGAGAAGACTCGTTTCATCGGGATGCCGCCGTAGCGCCTGAGCAGAGCAAGCATCAGCAGCCCCGCCAGCCAGTAGGAGAGCAGGGAAGCTACCGAGGCGCCGGCGATCCCGAGCGTCGGCACGAGCCCGAAGTTGAGGGCGACGTTGACCGCCAGGGCGGTCGCCGAGGCAGCCGAGATCGCCAGGGGAGGCGCGATCCGGACCAACAGATCGCGGGCCGGGCCCTCGACCGCGAGGGCGACGACCGCCGGCATCAGCAGCGCGAACGGCAGCACGCTGCCCGCCCACTCGGAGCCGTAGACGACGACGACGAAGGGGTATGAGATCGCGGCCGCGACCGTGCCGAGGGCGATCGCGACGACCAGGTTCTGACCGATGAAGCGGCTGGTGTACGAAGCGGCCGCGGGCGCGTCGGCGGTGGTCTGCGTCTCCAGGGCGGCGAGGCCGAGGGTGGAGACGGCGACGAAGACGATGTCGGCGAGGTTGACCGAGAGCGAGTAGAGGCCGGCTTCGTGGGCGTCGGTGAGCAGGCCGACGAGGAGGAGGTCGATCTTGAGGTTGAGCCAGAGCGCGATCGAGGCGGGTTGCAGGCGGATCCCGATGCGCAGGGCGGCGGTGACGAGGCCGCGGGGTGCGACGGGCAGCAGCGCCCCGGCGCCGAGTCGGCGGGCGAGGACGAAGGCGAGCGCCGCGGCGGTCAAGGCGATCGTGAACAGCGCCGCCGCCATCGCCGACTCCGGCGTCAGCCCGGCCCCAGCCTCGATCGCGACCACGAGCCCCAGCTGGATCACGGCGCAGGAGGCGATGATCCAGCCGTAGGAGCGGAGGTTTCCGGCGCGCAGCAGCAGCGCCGTGGCCATCTGCCCGACCAGGGTGAAGGGGATCGTCGCCGCGGCGAGGACGACGGTCGTCGCGCTGGCGTCGCCGAGCAGCTCGTCGCGCAGCGGCAGGCCGATCGCCAGCGCGCACAGGGTCCCGAACAGGCCGAGGGTGAGGCTGAAGAAGGAGCCGAGCCGGGCCAGCTGCCATGGAGTCGCTTCGCGGCGGGCCAGCAGGCGCGCGATCGAGTGCTCGACCGAGAGGTGGGAGACGACCCAGACGGTGGTGGCGAGGTTCAGCGCCAGCGCGTAGCGGCCGCGGTCGCTGGGGCCGAGGGCGCGGGTGGCGATCAGGCTGAGCCCGAAGAGGGCGACGAACTGGACGGCGCGGAAGACGAGCAGGCGCCCACCGGCCTGCAGCGAAGTCGCGAGCGCCTCCGGCTCGTCGAGCGAGAGGGGGAGTCCCTCCTCGTCGGGCTTGCGCTCGCGGACGGGGTCCGCGTTGTCGTCGCTCACCGCCTCCGCCCGCGTTCGGCGAGCAGCTCCGTGTAGAGGGCGTCGACGTCGGCGAGCATGCGCTCCACCGCGTAGCGGCCGGCGACGTGCTGGCGCGCTCGCTCTCCCATCCGCCGGCGAAGCTCCGCGTCCGCGGCAAGCTCGGCGATCCGCGCCGCGAGTGCGGCGGCGTCGCCGGCCGGCGCCAGCAGTCCGGCGCCGGGAACGACGATGTCGGCGACGCCGCCGACCGCCGTGGCGACCGCTGGGCGGGCCGCGGCCGCCGCCTCGATCAGGGCGACCGGGGTTCCCTCGTTGTCCGAGGTCAGCAGGGCCGCGTCGGCGGCGGCGAGGAGGGAGGCCACGTCGCGACGGTAGCCGAGGAAGTCGACCGACCCGCGGCAGCCGAGGCGTGCCGCCAGCGCTTCCAGCTCGGGGCGTTCGAGACCGTCGCCGATGACCAGGACCCGAGCCGGTGCCCCGGCATCGCGCGCGGCGGCCAGGGCCCGCAGCATCAGGTCGGCTCGCTTGATCGGCGCCAGCCTGCCGATGAAGGCGAAGGCCACCTCCTCCTCGCCGATCCCGAGCCGCCGCCGGGCTTCCGGGTCGGGTCGTGGATCCAGGCTGAGGAAGGGGTCCAGCTCGAGTCCGAGCGGGATGACGGTGAACTTCTCGCGTGGGGCGACGCCAATCTCGACCAGTTCGTCGGCGGTGGCGTCGCTGACCGCGACGAGCCGATCGCTGCCGCGCGCGAGCGTCCGCTCGATGCGGGTGAAGGCCTCGCTCTTCGGGGCGCCGAAATAGCCGCGCAGGACATGCCCGTGGAAGGTGTGGACGACGATCGGCCGCGGCCGCACCGAGCGGGCGGCGATCCGCCCCAGCATTCCCGCCTTCGCGGTGTGCGTGTCGACGATCTGCGGCCGCCAGGCCCGCATCAGCCGCGTCATCTGCGCCAGCGCCACCAGGTCGCGGTCCGGACGAATGTCCGGTCCGAACCCCGACAGCCGTTTGCAGACGAGGCCGTCGATCGTATGCTCCTCCTCACCGGCGGCGACCTCTCCGGTGAGCAGGAGAGAGTCGTACTTACGGGGGTCGAGCCGAGAGCTGAGGAGCGAGACGTGATGAGCCGGACCACCCAAATTCATCCGCGCGATAAGGCGCAGGACGCGGGGTGGTTTTTTGCCTGAATGCACGCTGCGTATTATCTCGCCCCGCTGGATCCCACAGGCCACCCCCCGCCGATGCCGACAGGGCACACCTGAAGCATCGCGGCCGAGAAGAAGAGGGTTCGCAAGTTGAGATACCTAATCACCGGCGGAGCCGGATTCATCGGCTCACACCTCGCCGACGCACTCGTCGCCCGCGGCGACACCATCCTCGTCATCGACGACCTCAGCACCGGCAAGGTCGACAACATCCAGCATCTGCTGGACGGCGGTGAGGCCGAGCTGGTCGAGGGCTCGATCCTCGACGAGGCGCTGATCCAGGAGTGCGTCGCCGCCTGCGACGTCTGCCTGCACCTCGCCGCCGCCGTCGGCGTCGAACTGGTCCTCGACCAACCGCTCGACTCGCTGCGGCGCAACGTGCGCGGCAGCGAAATCGTCCTCGGCGCGGTCGCCGACCACGGCCGCAGAGTGCTGGTCGCCTCCTCCTCGGAGATCTACGGCAAGAACCGCTCCGGCTCGCTGCCGGAGACGTCGGACCGGATCATCGGCCCGCCCTCCACCTCCCGCTGGGCCTACTCGATGGCCAAGGCGTTCGCCGAGGTGATGGCCAACGGCTGCCGCCAGGAGTACGGAACCGAAGTGATCATCACCCGTTTCTTCAACACCGTCGGACCGCGGCAGACGGGCACCTACGGGATGGTGCTGCCGCGCTTCGTCGCCCAGGCGCTCGACGGCGAGGACGTCACCGTCTTCGGCGACGGCACCCAGACCCGCTGCTTCACCCATGTCAGCGACGTCGCCGACGCAGTGCTGCGCCTGGTCGACTCCGAGGCGGCCGTCGGCCGCACGTTCAACGTCGGCTCGCGGAACGAGATCTCGATCATCGACCTGGCGCGGCGGGTAATCGCGCGCAGCGGCTCGACCTCCCAGGTGACGCTCGTCCCGTTCGAGGAGGCCTACGGCGAGGGCTTCGAGGAGATCGGCCGGCGCAAGCCCGACCTCTCGCTGATCCACCGCGCTGTCGGCTGGTCGCCGACGCTGTCGATCGACGACATGATCGACGACGTGATCGCCCACCGGATGCGGACGGTCGGCGTCAACGAGGCCGTCTGAGTTGCCCGAAGCGGTTCGCCTCCTGCTCGCCTGCGGCATTTCGGCGGCGCTCACCCTCGCCACGGTGCCGGTAGCGATCGCGATCGCGGGACGTACCGGCTTCCTCGACGCGCCCGTCGGTTACAAGGCGCACCGCGCGCCCACGCCTTATCTCGGCGGCGCCGCGGTGCTGGCGGCGGCTGCGCCCGCGGTGCTGTTGCTCGGCGCGGGCGCGGTGCGGCATCTCTGGCCGTTGCTGCTCGGCGCGCTCTTCCTCGCGGTCGTGGGTGCCTTCGACGACCGCCTCAACCTCTCGCCCTGGCTGCGGATCGCCCTCGAGGTGATCGCGGCCTGGCTGCTGTGGGACAACGACCTCGGCTGGTCGGTCTCCGACAGCGGCGGGGTGAACCTCCTCCTCACCGCTTTCTGGGTGGTGGCGATCGTCAACGCCTTCAACCTGATGGACAACCTCGACGGCGCCGCGGCGAGCGTCGGCGCGACCTCTGCCGCCTGCCTCGGCGCGCTCGCCGTGATCGGCAACTCCCTTTCGCTTGCCATCGTGGCCGCGGCGCTGTGCGGAGCCCTGCTCGGATTCCTGCGCTTCAACCTCGCCCAGCCTTCCCGGATCTTCCTCGGCGACGGCGGCAGCATGCCGATCGGGTTGCTGCTCGCGGGAGGGCTGATGGCGGTGCCGATGGGCGAGCTGTCGGGCTGGGAGGCGCTTGCTGCGGGGGCGCTCGCGGTGGGACTGCCCGTGTTCGACACGACGCTCGTAATCGTCTCTCGCAGGCGGCGCGGAGTCCCGGTCCTCTCCGGGTCCACCGATCACACCACCCACCGCCTGCGGGCGATACTGGGCACGCCGCGGGCTGTGGCGGCGGCGCTGGCGGGTGCGCAGGCGCTGCTTTGCGCGGCGGCGATCGGCGCGACCCGACTCGGCGCCGGGGCGCTGGTCGTGATCCTCGGTTTGGCGCTGGTGCTCGGCGCGGTGATGCTCGTTGCTGCTGAGGAGTCGGGGTGGGCGCCGGCTTCCGGGGACTCCTGAGCGCGCCTCCGGCCGGCGCCGACCTGCGCCTGCCGGATGCGCTCAGATCGGCGCTGCTCGCGCTCTTCGGCCTCGGCTGCGGCCTCAGCCCGGCGTTCTACGGCTTCAACGACCTCGACGTCTGGGGCCCGCTCGGCATCGGGCTGATCGCGATCGCGATCGCGTTGCTGGTGGCCCGGCCCACCTTGCCGCGCGGACTGGCCGCGGTCGCGGTTGGGGCGCTGCTCGCCTTCGCGGTCTGGTGCCTGCTCTCGATGTTCTGGGCCGAGTCGGCCGACCGCGCCTGGGTCGAAGGCGATCGCTGGATCGTCTACGGCGTCTACCTGCTCGTGCTCGTCCTCTTGGTCGGGGATCGTCGCGACGCGACCGTCCTGCTGGGCGCGGCGGCGGCGGGGATCGTGGCGATCGCCGGCTATGACCTGGTGCGCCTGCTCTCGAGCAGCGGCAACGAGCTGTTCAGCGGCACGCGGCTGGGCGAACCGCTCGGCTACGTCAACGGGCTCGGTGGCTTCTTCCTGCTCGGCTTCTGGCCGTTGCTGGCGGTCGCCGAGCGAGTTCGCATCCCGGCGCTCGCCGGCGCCGCCGCCGGCGGCGCGACCTTGCTCGCCGGGCTGGTCGTGCTCACCGATTCGCGGGGGACCGCCTTCGCCCTGGTTGCCTCGGCGCTGGTCGCGCTGGCGCTGGTGCCCGGGCGACACCGGCGCGCCTGGGTGCTGGTCGCGGTGCTCGTCGGGCTGGCGATCGCCTGGGGGCCGCTCACCGACGTCACCCGCGAACTCCCCAACCCGACCGCGACGCCGCCGGTCGACACGATCCAGCGCGCCGCCGAGTGGATCCTGCTGGCCGGCGCCGGGGTCGCCTGCGCCTGGGGTCTCTGCGTGTGGCTGGCCGGCCGCCTGCTGGAGAGGGGCGAGGCGATGCGCGAGCGGCTGGCGACGGCCTCGGCTGCGCTGCTCGCGCTCGGCGTCGGCATCGCCCTCGTGGTCGCGGTGGCTTCGGTCAACGATCCGGTCGGCAAGGTCTCCGACCAGTACAACGCCTTCACCGAGCTGCAGCCGACCAGTGGCTCGCGCTTCACCTCAGGCGGCGGCAACCGCTACGACTACTGGCGGATCGCCTGGCACCAGTTCACCGACCACCCGCTCGACGGCGTCGGCGCCGGCAACTTCGATCGCACCTACTACCTCGAACGCAGCACGACCGAGGACGTGCGGCAGGCCCACAGCATCGAGCTGCAGACCCTGGGCGAGACCGGGCTGGTCGGAGCGGTGCTGCTCGGAAGCTTCCTCGTCGCCGTGTTCGCCGGCGCCTGGCGCTGGGCGCGGGCGGCACGGCGCGACCCGGCGGAGATCGGAATCGTCTCCGCCGCCGTGGGCTGCTTCGTCGTCTGGCTGGCGCAGACCAGCGTCGACTGGCTGCACCTGATCCCGGGTCTCGCCGGAATCGCGCTGGGCGCGGCTGCGGTCCTGTTGCGCCCGCGCGATCTGGCGACCGGCTGGCGCTCGTTCCCACCGCTTGCCCTGATTGGCGTCGTCGTTCTGGCCGTCGTCGCGATCGGCGCCATCGGCCGCCCCGCGCTCGCCGAACGCTTCCGCGACGAAGCCCGCGGCGAGCTGGCCAGCGATCCGACCGCGGCCCTGTCCCGGGCTGAAGAATCGCTTTCGCTGAACCCCGACTCGGTGCAGGGCCACATCCTCGAAGCGGCGGCGCTGGCCGCCCGCGACGAGTTCGGGGCCGCCAGGTCCGCCTTGCTGGAGGCGATCGATCTCGAGCCCCACAACTACGTCGGCTGGGCGCTGCTGGGCGATCTCCTGACCCGCCGCGGCGACCTCGACGCGGCGCTGCGCGCCTACCGGCACGCCGCAACCCTCAACCCGCGCGAACGCTCCCTGCGGCTGCTCTCCACCGACCGGGCCCTGCTCCGCCGCCTCAGCCGCGAACCCGAACACGTCGGCCGCCTGCTGCCCGCCTCGCCTTGACCGAGGAAAGCCGTAACCGCCACTGGGAATACTCAGATCCGCTGAGTTAACGGGGTAGTCTGTGCCACCTTGGCAGGGGCCACCAGCTACGAACGGGTGCAGGAGCGGCTTTGCCTCGCCGCAACGGCGGCCTGGGGCCGCGTCAACGTCGGTAGCCGGCCGGTCTGGATCGTCAGCGTCATCCTGGTCCCCCTGACCTGGCCGGTCGGGTTCAGTTACCCCGGGGAAGGGCTCGACTTCAGCTGGATCGGCGGCCTCTACATGGCGGTCAGCGAAGGCAGGCACTTCGGCACCGAAGTCATCTTCACCTACGGGCCGCTCGGCTTCTTCGACTGGCCGGCGCTTTGGTTCGAGTGGCTCCCGGTGCCGGCGTTTCTCTACTTCCTCGCGATCTACCTGGCCTTCACCGCTGTCCTGACCTGGTCGCTGGAGCGGACCGTCGGGTTGCTCGGGGCGGCGGTGGTCGTCTTCATCGCCTTCTCGGCGGTGGGGTTCCTCGGCGAGCTGCCGCTTCTGCTCGCCGTCGGCCTCGCCTTCGCGGCGATGCGCGCGGATCGGCCCGAGGCCGCACTGACGGTGCTCGTGATCGGCGGTGGGTTGCTCTGCGCGCTCGAGCCGCTGATCAAGCTCTCGGTCGGGCCGCCGGCGGCCGTGATCATCGTCCTCGGGCTGATCGGCGCCCGCGCCAGCCGGCGCCAGTGGCTCACGTTTGCAGCGCTCGCCGTCGGCGGCTTCTTCGCCGCCTGGTTCATCTGCGGCCAGGGGCTGGGCAACCTCTGGGACTACGCGATCAACGGCCTGCAGATCATCACGGGCTACAACGAAGCGATGGGCTACACCGGCGCCGCGGACTGGGAAGCGGTTGCGATCGTCCTGTTCGCCCTCGGTTTGGTCGCCAGCATCCACCGCGCGGAGTTCCGCGACGGCCGGGCCCGCCTGTTCGCGACCCTGCTGAGCGCGGTCGGCGCCTACGTCGTCTACAAGTACGGGACCACCCAGTTCGCCAAAGGGGGCCCACCGGTGGTGGCCCTGACCACGCTGCTGGCGATCTTCATGATGGCCCCCTGGCCGCGACGGCGGGCGGGGGCGTTCCTGGTCACCGTCGGGGTGCTCGCAGCGGTGACCCTCCACGCCTTCCCGGCCTCGGCCAGCCTGGACGTCGTCTCAAAGCTGAAGAACTTCAAGGAAGCCGCCGAGTTGGCGATTCGGCCGGGCCTGCGCCAGGCCCGCATCGACGGAATTCGAGCCAGCCTGCAGCAGAGCCTGAAGCTCTCACCGCAGGCCCTTGCCCTGCTGAAGGACAAGACGGTCGCGGTCGACCCGTGGGAAATCACCGCCGTCTGGGCGTACGAACTCGACTGGCGGCCGCTGCCCGTCTTCCAGAACTATTCCGCCTATACCTCGAAGCTCGATCGTCTCAATGCCGCCGCGATCGAAGATCCTGACGGACCGCAGGTGATCCTCCGGCAGGTGCCATCGGGGACCGCCGTTCTGGCCGGACGTCCCGGCTTCATGGGACGGCAGCCGCTCTGGGACCCGCCGGAACAGAACGTCGCGACCGTCTGCCACTTCGTTCCGATCCTGACCGAACCCCCCTGGCAGATCCTCTCGCGAATCCCCGATCGCTGCCATCCGTGGAGCCTGGCCGCGAGTCGCACCGCCGAACCGGGCGAAGCGGTGCCGGTGCCGCAGGCGGGCCGCAACGAACTGGTCGTCCTGAAGCTGGGGGGAGCCAGGGTCGAAGGCACCGAAAAGCTGCGCTCGCTGGTCTGGCGGCCGACTGAGCGATACGCCATGTTTGACCACGGCAAATACGGCTACCGGCTCGTTCCCGGCACGACCGGCGATGGCCTGATCGTGTCCGCCGACCGCACGCTCGACCGCAGCGCCGACTTCGCCGAACTGCCGGTGGTCCACAACATCACCATCGAAGGGGCCGACGGCCCCCTGCAGTTCGACTTCTACCGGATCAAACTCAGTCCCATAGAACTGGTGCCGAAGGGGGAATGAGAGTGAGGTGGCGCCGGCTGACGGCCAGCGCCGAAATATCGGGGCGCCCGGATTTGAACCGGGGACCTCACCGACCCGAACGGTGCGCGCTACCAGGCTGCGCCACGCCCCGAGAGCGGCGATTATCTCAGAGCGGCGGCGGCGGAGCGGCGCCGTCTCGGGCAGGGGGCGCTACTTTGGCACCCGGGTCGGTTCTCCACTGAAAAGCCATGTACCGCAAGATCTCCTCACTGGTAGTCGCAATCGCACTGCTGGCCGCGCTGCCGGCGGCGGCGCGGGCCTACATGCCGGCGGGCTTCATCGGCATGGCGCCGCAGGGCCCGACCGGGGCCAAGGACTACGAATTGATGCGCAAGGCGGGCGTGGACAGCGTGCGGATGCCGCTCAACTGGGCGGACGTCGAGCCCGAAGACCCGAACTTCTTCCCCCAGAACTGGGCCCATTTCGACCGCGTCGTCGAACTCGCGGCCGAAGCCGAGATCCAGGTGATGCCGGTCGTCCTGGAAACGCCTGAGTGGGCGGCGGTCGAACCGACGGTGCTGCCGGTGAAGACCGCTTGGCAGCGGCGCGGCTGGGCCCGCTTCCTGCGGGAGGCGGTCGCCCGCTACGGCCCGGAAGGGGAATTCTGGGAAGACCACACCAAGCTTCCCTACCTGCCCTTCGAAAGGTGGGAGATCTGGAACGAGGAGAACATCGTCAGCTTCGCCCGGGAACCGGAACCGGTCGCTTTCGCCAAGCTGATCCGGATCTCGGGCCGGGTGCTGCACGCCGCCGACCCCGAAGCCGAAGTCGTGCTCGGCGGCCTCTTCGGCCGGCCGCTGCAGATCCCCCCCAACGTCGCCTCCGGCAACTTCCTCCAGCGCCTCTACCGCAGCGGCCACGTACGGCCCTACTTCGATGCGGTCGCCCTGCACCCCTACGTCGCCGACGCCCAGGCGATGGCGGCGCAGCTGCGCAACCTGCGCCGGATCATGCGCGCCCACCGCGATGCCTACAAGCCGATCTACGTGACCGAGCTCGGCTGGGGGTCGCAGGCGGGCCCGACCCGTTGGCAGCGCGGCCTCTACGGTCAGGCGGCCCAGCTCTCGAAGGCCTTCGCGATCCTCTCGGCGAACCGGGTCCGCTGGCGGATCGGCGGCGCCTGGTGGTACAGCTGGGCCGACGCCAAGGGCGGCTGCAGCTTCTGCACCACCGCCGGCCTGCTGACCGAAGGGCGCGAAGCCAAGCCCTCCTGGTACCGCTTCAACGCCTGGACCGGCGGCGACCCGGACACGGTGCCGCGGTTCAAGGTCCAGACGCCGTCGGACTGGGTCGAAGAAGAAGCGGGTGTCGGCGGCGACTGAGCGGGTACCTGAATGAGCGCTGCGGTTAGGCTCCGCTCTGAACTTCTCTTCCGCAAACCGACCAAGGAGAAAACCGGATGGCTTACTCAGTGCCCGACTTGCCGTACGCCTACGACGCGCTCGAGCCTCACATCGACGAGGAAACGATGCGCATCCACCACGACAAACACCACCAGGCCTATGTCGACAAAGCCAACGGCGCCCTCGAGGGGACCGAGTGGGCCGACAAGGACGTCGAGGAGGTCTTGAAGAACCTCTCGAGCCTGCCTGCCGACAAGCAGGGCCCGGTCCGCAACAACGCCGGCGGCCATTACAACCACACGCTCTTCTGGCAGATGATGAGCCCCGACGGCGGCGGCGCTCCCAGCGGCGAGCTGGCGGCGGCGATCGACAGCGCCTTCGGCTCCTTCGACGCCTTCAAGGAGGAGTTCAAAAACGCCGGCATCGGGCAGTTCGGCTCCGGCTGGGCCTGGCTGGTCAAGAACGCCGACGGCAGCATCGCGGTGACCAAAACCCCGAATCAGGACTCGCCGATCTCCAACGGGCAGACGCCGTTGCTGGGCTGCGACGTCTGGGAGCACGCCTACTACCTGAAGTACCAGAACAAGCGTCCCGAATACCTCGACGCGTTCTGGAACGTCGTCAACTGGGACTACGTGGCGAACGCCTTCGCGTCTTAGCCGGCTGACGGGGCCGGGCTCGCCTGCGGGCGCGGCTCGGTCCCGTCCTTGGCTGGGACCTCGGCCATCGCGTGCTCGGCGAGCGCGGTGATCGTCAGGCTCGGGTTGACGCCGACGTTGGCGGGGACGGCGGAGCCGTCGCAGACGAGCAGGTTCTCGTAGCCGAAGACGCGCTGGCGCGCGTCGACGACGCCGTCCTCGGGGCCGTGGCCGATCACGGCGCCGCCGAGGATGTGGGCGGTCGTCGGGATGTTCAGCAGCGCCTCGGTGGTCGAGCTCTGGGCGACCCCGCCGGTGCGCTTGGCGAGCCATTCGGCGAACTCGTTGGCGACCGGGATGAAGGTCGGGTTGGGCCGGTTGGGGTCCTGTTCGGTCTGCAAGCGGACGTCGCCGTTGCGCTTCAGCGTCGGCCGCAGCGCGATCGCGTTGTCGAGCGTCTGCATGACGAGGACGATGATCGTCCGCGCCGACCAGTTGCGCGGGAACAGGGTCTTGGCGAAACGGCCGGGGTGGCGCAGGATCTGCCCCAGCAGCTTCAGCGGCCGCGTCGCCCGGGTCCCGTCCCCGACCAGCAGCGTGTAGAGCGTGCTCATCGAGTTGCCGGCCTTGCCGTAGGTGACGGTCTCGATGTGGGTGTGGGGGTCGGGGTAGATGCTGGAGGTGATCGCGACCCGCGTGGTCAGGTCGTCGGGGTAGTCCTCGGGCACGGTGACGGCGAGGATCGACTCGCTGTTGGTCCGCACCAGCTCGCCGAGCCGGTTCGAGATCTTCGGCAGGGCGCCGCCGAGGCGGCAGCGCTGCAGCAGGCGGTTGGTGCCGAGCGGCCCGGCGGCGACGACGACGCCGCGCGCGGTGAGGCTGCGAACGCCGCGGCCGTGCAGCAGGCCGGAGCGCTCGGAGGTGACGACGTAGCCGTCGCTGCCGTCCTCGGCGCCGCGGGGGCGGATCTCGGTCACGGTTCGGTCCGGCGTCACCTGGACGCCGCGGCGCTCGGCCAGCCAGAGGTAGTTCTTGACCAGCGTGTTCTTGGCGCCGTGCGGGCAGCCGACCATGCAGCGGCCGCACTGCATGCAACCGGTGCGGTCCGGGCCCTCGCCGCCGAAGAAGGGGTCGGGGACGGTCTTCCCCGGGTTGTCGAGGTAAACCCCGACCGGAGTCTTCTGGTAGGTGTCGCCGACCCCGATCTGCTCGCCGTACTCGCGCAGCAGCTGGTCGGCGGGGTCCTCGCGGTCGTGGACGACGACGCCGAGCATCCGCTGCGCTTCCTCGTAATGGGGCGCCAGGGTCCGCTCCCAGTCCTCGAGGTCGGCCCACTGGGGGTCCTGGAAGAACTGGCTCGGCGGCACGTAGAGCGTGTTCGCGTAGCCGAGGCTGCCGCCGCCGACGCCGCAGCCGCTGACCACGGAGACGTCCTTGAACGGGGTCAGGCGGAAGATCCCGCGCAGGCCCAGGCGCGGCGCCCAGAAGTAGCGGCGCAGGTCCCAGGTCGACTTCGGGAAGTCCTCGTCGCGGAAGCGGCGGCCGCACTCGAGCACGGCCACCGAGTAGCCCTTTTCCGCCAGGCGCAGGGCGGAGACGGATCCCCCGAACCCCGAGCCGACGACGATCCAGTCGAAGTCAAACTGGCTCACCAGCCAAACCCTATCCGGTTGGCTGTCGCCAGGTTGACTTCGGGCTCAGGCCTCGCCCGGCTCCAGCGGTCGGAAGTCGGTGGTGCGAGCACCGCAGACCGGGCAGAACCAGTCGCTGGGGATGTCCTTGAATGCCGTTCCGGGCGGGATGCCACCGTCGGGATCGCCGATGTCGGGGTCGTAGATGAACCCGCAGCTCTCGCAGATCCAGAGCGTCGCTTCGGTCGTTGCAGACATGACTGGAGTGTAGAAAACGCCGACAGCCGGCGGCTATTTGTCGAAGCTGACCGAGACCGGTTCGCGCTCGGCTTTGTCCTCGATCTCGAAGTACTCGCGGGCGGTGAAGCCGCCCTGGTTGGCGATGATCGAGCCGGGGAACTGCTGGATGTCGGTGTTGTAGGACTGCACGTTGGAGTTGTAGATCCGGCGCGAGGCCTGGATCTCGTCCTCGAGCTCGGAGAGGTTGCGGCTGAGCTGCTGGAAGTTCTCGGTCGCCCGCAGGGTCGGGTAGTTCTCGGCGACGGCGCGCAGGTCGGTGAGGGCGCCGCTGAGCTGGGTCTCCGCTTTCGAGGTCTCGGCGACCGAGTGCGCCGACATCGCCGCGGCGCGGGCTTTGGTCGCTTTCTCGAAGACCTCGCTCTCGTGCGCCGCGTAGCCTTTGACCGTCTCGACCAGGTTGGGCACGAGGTCGTGGCGCCGTTTGAGCTGGACGTCGATGCCGCTCCAGGACTCGTCGACCCGGTTGCGCGAGGCGATGATCGAGTTGCGTTTCGCGATGTAGTAGAGGACCGCGATGAGGATGATCGCGACAACGACGATGATGACGATGGTCATGAAGGCTCCTGTAGTCCTGTGGTCGACCTGCGAAGCATCATCGTAGCCGCAGCGGGCAGGGGAAACAGACGGATGTCGCTGCAGGATCGGCTGGGGCGGACGAATAGGATCCGCCGGTGGGCGCGAAGCAGGAAGCAGGCGACTGGGCGGCGGCGGTGCGCCGCTACGGCGAGAAGCACGGCCTGACCTACGAGGAGGTCGGCGGGATCAATCCCGTGGACGCTCCGGTGGCGCTCTGCGTCGGCGGTGTCAATCGGCTCACCGGCGAGCTCGCCGAAGGCTTCTGGGGCTCCTCCTGCGACGCCGACGAAAAGGAAGTCGGCAGCCTCTTCAACAAGGCGGTGCTGCCGACCGCGCTGCTCGCCAAGGCGCACATGCCCGATCTGGCCAAGGTCGTGCCCGCCTTCAACGTCGAGTCGATCGAGGGGCACGAGGTGATCACCCAGCGCTTCACGCGCAAGGTCGAATTCGAGTCGATCGACTTCAACCGGCGCTTCTCGGCGACGGTGCCGAAGGAGTACGACCCGATCGCGCTGCGCGAGCTGTTCAGCCCCGGCTTCCTCACCTGGGTGACGACGATGACCGGCGAGATCGACTTCGGCATCAACGACCGCCAGCTCTGGTTCCTCTGGCGCCTGCGCGAGCGCAGCGAAGGGGAGCTGGCGGCGGCGCTGAAGAACGCCGGGCAGCTGTTCAAACGGCTGCAGGCGGAGATGGAAGAGAGCGGCATCCACACCTACCCGCCGGGCCCCTGGCACGCCGGGCTGGCGCCGTTTCCCGACGCCTGAGGCGGCTCCGGCGCTAACCGGTGTGGGGGCCGGCCTCCTCGTAGCCCGGCTCGCCGGGGAGGACGATGCGGTGCGAGTCGCCCTCGGCGAGGATGCGCGGCGTGACCGACTCGACGTCGCTGCCGCGGTAGGCGGCCAGCGCCTCGTCGGCGCTGGCGAAGGCGCTGAGCCAGCGCAGCTGGTGGATCGTCGGGAAGGCGAGGCGCAGCTCGCCGGCTTCCTGTTCGGCGAGCGCCCTGGCCGGCTCGAACCAGCCGGCGTCGATCGTCTCCGAGCCGTCGGGGCGGGGCGGCGTGTGGGCTGGGGCGAGGGCGAGGTAGAACCTGGCGTCGAAGCGGGTGGCGACGACCTCGGGCGTGATCCAGCGCGAGAAGAGCACCAGCTCCTCCTCGGCGGGCAGCTCGATGCCGGCCTCCTCGGACAGCTCACGCAGGGCGCAGGCGCGGTGGCCGGCCTCGTCCTCGCCGTCGGCCGCGTCGACCGAGCCGCCGGGGAAGACCCAGACGCCCGGCATGAACTTCGCCTCTTCGTTGCGCTTCAGCAGCAGGACCTGGAGCGCGCGCTGGGCGTGCTTGCCGCCGCGACGCAGGAGGATGATCGCCGCCGCCGGCCGCGGCGTCGAGGGCGGCCCGAAGTTCGGCAGCTCGGCAGACCCGATCGGGCGCGGCGATTCCTCCATCGGCCCACCCTATCCGGGGAGGGCGTGTCGACTTGGTCAACCTCTGGTTGACAAAGTCGACCAGGGGGTCAGTCGAGGGCGCGCTCGCGGCGGTTGCGGATCCAGGCTCGTTGGGTGAGGAGCACAATCAGGACCAGCAGGGCGACCGGGGCGAGGACCGCGGCGGCGACGATGAGGACGCCGGCGGCGACGGAGAGGATGTGGCCGGCGTCGTGGAGCGCGTTGCCGGCGTCCCAGCCGCCGCCGCTGCCACCGGTCGCGCTTTCGTCGGTCTCGATCCGCAGTGAAACGTGGGAGAGGTTGGCGCGGCGCTGCAGCGAGGTCAGCTGCGACTTCAGGTTGGCGGCGCGGTTGCGCTCGGCCCGCAGCTTCGCTTCGACCGCCTCCTGCTCGGCTTCGGTTTCGGCATTGGCGAGCTGGCCCAGCAGCGACTCGATGCGGGCGTGGGAGTCCTGCAGCAGTTCGCCGACGGTGACGGTGGGGGCGGTGATGTCGTTGCTCGACTCGTGGCGGGCGCGGACCTCGGCGATGCCGGAGAAGGCGGCGAGCGCGTCGGAGAGCCTGGCGCTCGGGATCAGCAGGTCGAAGCGGGCGCCGGCGCCGCCTTCGCTGCCGCCGCGGACCGAGGAGTCGAGGACGATGCCGTCGTACTGGTGGACGACTTCGTAGACCTTGCCGGCGGCGTCGCCGACCTGCGAGGGCTCGGTGCCCAGCGTCATCTCGGCGGCGCGTTCGACGTCGCGGTGCTTGGCGCCGGAGGCGTAGGGGCCGGTGGAGGGGTGGGTGCGCGAAAGGCGTTCGGTTTCCACCGCGCCTCCGGTGGTGGCTGCGGAGCCGGAGGCCGAGGCCGCGCCCGAGTCGGACTTGCTGAAAGAACCGCCCTCGAAGGTTTCAACTTCGGTTTCCTCGGCCGCCCCCGATCGCGCCGGTTCGTCGAACTTGCGCAGGTCGCCGAGCGTGCCGGCGGGCTGGTTGGACTGGCTGGCTACCACTCCGGCCGGTTCTTCGAGGGAACCGGCTTCTCCGCCACCGGAGCCGACCGCTACCACGGCCGTCGTGACGACGAGCGCGGTGAGGGCGATGCCACCTGCGGGGAGCAGCAGCTTGCGCGGCTCGAGCGCGCTCATCCATGCGACGAGTCGTTGCCAGCCCGCTGCGCTGCCGCTGCGCGCGCGGCGCTGCCCCGGGAAGCCCGCGGCGGCGCGCTCGTCGAGGGCGGCGGCGAACTCAGGGCTCGGCGCCGGCCGCAGCGACTCGAGGACGGCGACGAACTGGTCGTCTCTATACGGGTCCATCGCAGGCCTCCCTCAGCTTGGTTACGGCGCGGTGCAGCTTGGTGCCGGCGTTGGACTCGCTGATGCCGAGCACGGCGGCGATCTCGGCGTTGGCGAGGCCGGCGAAGAACTTGAGCGCGATCAGCTCGCGCTCGCGGGCCTCCAGCGTGCCCAGGGCGGTGGCGACGGCGAGGCGGCGGGCGCTCTCCTCGGCGCTCTCGCCGACCGCGGCGGTTGCGAGATCCTCGGGGTCGGCGGCGAGGGCGGCGTGGCGGCCGCGGCGGCGCAGCTCGTCGAGGGCGGCGTTGCGGGCGATCCCGAACAGCCAGGCGCGCGGCTCGCCGCGGTTGCGGTCGAAGCGCGAGCGCTTGCGGTAGGCGCGCTCGAACACGGTGGCGGTGACTTCCTCGGCGGCGGCGCGGTCGCGCAGCAGGCTGGCGACGTAGGCATAGACGTCGTCGCGGTTGCCGCGGTAGAGCAGCTCGAAGGCGAGGTCGGCCTCCCGCGGAGCCTCCTGCGCGCTGGCGAGAAGTGCCTGTTCCATACCCCTACTACGAGCGAGCTCCCCATCCATCACAGGGAAGTATCCAGATGCCCGGGCTCACGGCCACGCCACCGCGGGGACCGTGGCTGAGCTTTGCCGCGCAGATCCACGGGAAAGCTCAGCCACGTCGATGGGTTGGGCTGGCAGCGGCGGGCGGGCCGGCGCACCCACAGGGCAGGTAGGTGCGC